>JAZNGY010000184.1:0-29915 GCA_045576695.1 Akkermansia sp. | reverse complement strand
CACCCCGTTGAGGGGTGCAAGATCTCAGGCAGGGGTAAGCGAGCAACGCGAGCGACTTGTGTGGGCGTAGCAAGACTGCCGAAGGCAGGACGCGAAGACCCAAGCCCCTGTATAGGATAAAGAATATAATAAAGCCCCGTGTAACGGGGTGAAAGAAAGAGCGGTATCAATATTTAGCGAGCCTTTCCCGTCTCCGGGCTTACGCGCTACGCCGTGGCTGTCTGTCGCCACAGGTTCCCTGGGCTCCATTTCTTTTTTATCTTTAACAGGGGCAGCGCTCGCATTGCTCGCTTGCCCCTGCCTATGTTCTTGCGCCCACTTCCGGGGCGCCCGAATTCCGCTCGCTAACGCGAGCCATCTGCTCGACAAACTCCGATATATCAACCTAAACGTTTAACCGAGCGAATAATAAAAAGGGGGGGGCACAGCCAACAACTCACACCTTCAGCACGGCGGGGAGGTGGCGGATGACGGCAGAGGCGGGGATGGCGGGGGGATTGGAGAAAGCGGCGCGGGCGTGGGTGGCTGCCAGGCCGCAAACGTAAGCGGCGCAACGGGCTGCGCACACGGCGTCGCCGGATTGCGCAACCAGAGCGGCGATAACACCCGAGAGCACATCGCCCTGCCCGCCGTTGGCCATGTAGGGGCCACCGCTGCTGTTGTATATCAGGTAGGGGAAGGTAACGGCGCCGATGATGGTACGCGCGCCTTTGTACAACAGTGTACAGGGGGTGTGTTGCAGGAACTGCCGCACCGTCTCGGCGCGGGAGAGAGAGGCAGCCTGAGGGAAGAGGCGGCGCATTTCGCCGGGGTGCGGGGTGAGGATGGAAGACTCGGGGATGCGCCAGCGGTATTTGGCGGCCAGGTTGAGGCCATCGGCATCCAACACCACGGGGCCGTCAAATTGATTGAGCAGGCGGTGCAGCGCCTCGGCCTCTTCCTCTGCCGGGCTGCCGATACCGGGGCCGATGACCAGCGCCTGCGCACCGGTGGCAGGCACCTCGTTGTATGATTGCACGGGGTGCACCATTACCTCGGGCGCCACACGGGCGGCGAGGATGGGGTATATATCTTCTTTGCAATACAGCGCCACCAAGCCGGCGCCTGCTGCCACGGCAGCCTCTGCGCACAGCTGCGCTGCCCCTATGTAGCCAATGCTGCCGGCCACAATATTGACCCGCCCTACTTTGTTTTTGAAGCAGGAATATGGGCGGTTCCATATATAAGCATGCAGGGGGTCCGTCACCACGGCGTGCTGCGCCTCGGGCAAGGAAACAATGGGGAGAGGTATGCACAGCAAGCGCCCCACGAAGTCCTCTGCACCGTCTGCCAGCATGCCGGGTTTCACGCAGCCGATGGCGGCGGTCACGTCTGCCTGCACGGCACAGCCGAGTATTTCACCCGTATCTGCCTGTAAGCCCGTGGGGATATCAATGGAGAGCACGAGCGAATTGGGCTCGTAACGGCGAATGGCGTTTATCTCCTCCACCAATGCGGCATACTCATCGCGCAGCTTGCCGCTCACACCGCTGCCCAACAAACCATCGATGATGAGGGAACAGCCATCGCCCTGCATAAGGGCCGGCATGGGTGGGTATTGTTGTTGGGGGCGGCTCTGCAATTTTTCGTACTGGCGGCGGGTCTCGGGCGAGAACTCCTCCGGCGGGCACACGGCGCACACCTGCACACGGCAATCAAAGCGCGCCGCCAGCCCGATGGCATCGCCCGCGTTGTTACCCTTGCCGGCATACACGGTAATGCGCTCAATCTTGCGTGCGGTAAACTCGGGGTCGTTCTGCAGGGTGTACCACAGGCGGTCTATCACGGCATCCATCAATTCATCAGACGTTGTGCGCCCCTCGGCAAAGCATGCTTGCTCTGCCGCCCGAATCACTGCGCAAGGGTGTACTTTCACGGTTTTGGTTCTCCTTTTCTTGGCTACGATGTTACACCATCATGTATCAGCGGTTATTCTATAAAAAATCAGCTTCGGCGTCAAGCCGACTTCCTGCACCTCAGGGCAAACGCATTAGGCAACGAACCTTGTAAGTTCTTTATTTACAATGTACAATTTACCATTTACAATTTTCTGATAAAACATCGGCCTGAGTGCAGCACGATGTTTGATGGCCGCAGCATGGCGCAAAAACATGTTGCTCTCGCTATGTAGCCGGGAAAGGATAATGCCTTATGGTGAGCTTTCAGCTGATGAATATTTATATAAGAGCTTGTAAATTCAATAACTTTGTAAATGGTAAATTGTCAATCTGAAGAAAGTGTCATAATCCTAATGCGTTTGCCCTGCCTGCACCTTCTTCATTTTGCGTCATATTATGATTAAGCGCTTGACGCGTGGGGTAAGTTGTGTCAATATAAGCGCGCCTTCGGGGACACTTGGAGGCATGGCCGGAAAACCCCGTCAGGACCGAGAGGTAGCAGCGGTATTCGGACCATGCTTGTCGGGATGTTCCTCGAAGGCATTTTTGTTTTGCGCCGTTATACATTTCGGTTGATCAATTTGGGGGTGGCGTGGTGTTAATAATCGCTTTCGGGGCGTGGAACTTTCGTCCTATTATCTATCAACCTCTCCGGGTGAGTTTAAAAGGCGGGACTGAAGCCCCGCACTTCGACCACCCCCGGCCCTGCAAGCAAGAGCCTTATTGCGCGTAGCTGTGTATACTTTGAATGCTGGGGAGCAGGTTTACCACAAAGAAAGTGATGAGCACGGCAACAAAACCGGCAAGGAGCAACGGGCGCAACCAAGTGACAAAGCACTTTTGCGCACGCACGTGGAAATAGATGAGGTACACGCACCACGTGATAAGGGCCCAAGCCTCTTTGATATCCCACGCCCAGTAACGCGCCCATGCTTCATCTGCCCAGATGGCACCGCTCCACAGGCCGAAGGTGAGGAAGGGGAAGGCCAGCATCACCACTTCATCCGCCGCGCGCAACTTCTCATCCTTGCGGTTGCCGAAGCATGATGCGACCGCCAATACAGCAGACACCGCCAAGAAACCATAGGAAATAACGTATGAAGTAACATGCGGTACAAACCAAGGAGATTGCAGAGCCGGCATTTGGCGCCACTCTGCCTGCATGGGCATGCACAAGGCACCCACCATACACAAGGCGGCAGCCCCGGCAAAATAGGCGGTGAGCTCTTGCCCACGGCAGCGCCACATGTAATACGCGGCCGGCACCAGCACCAGCGGGAAGAAACTGAGCACATGGCGCATGTTGCCAAAGGGCACGGCCTGCGCCAAACACCAGTTGGCAACAAACAAGGCCAGTGCAGTCAGGCAACAGCCTACCATCATGCCTCGGGCAAAATCCGGCTTATTCAAACAGCCCATCACGCATGCGGCAAGGGCAAGCAGCATGGTACCGATGCTCAGCGTATAAATCAGCATAATCATACCTCAGCGGACTCCTTTCCATCGGTTTCGGGGGTAGACTTCTCGCGTTTCCACCAACACCAGCAGGCGGTGCAAATGATGAGCCCTACCATGCCGGTCAACGCAAACCAACGCCCGGGCGCGCGGCGGGCCTCAAGCATAAGCAGCATTCTATTGCTTAATGCATCATACTTGTAATCCAGCAGATAAATACGCCAGTCTTTGCAAACAATGGGGTAGTTTACCTTCAATATTTCTTTGCGGGTTTCGGGGCGCCCGCGGTGGTCGGTATTCACCGTGCATGCGGCACTGTATTCTTTTACCACGCTGTTATGATTGACGGTAGCATACGGAGCGGGGGTGCTTGACAACAAGCAAAGATATTGCAAACCGGGGTATTGCTTGACGTCTGCCACCTTAAACGAGCGCCCGGGGAGTTTGAGTTCATCACCCACGCGGGTCATATACCCCTCCGGAACGGGCACCCACTTTTCTCGCTCGTAGATAAAAGCCTGATAATTTTCACCATCACCAAGAATCATCAAATGGTGGCGGGCAGGCTCCGTTTGGTGGTCTTCATAATGCAGCACGGAAAAATCCGTCACATGCAAGGTGAAACCAAGCGGCAGTTTTTCGCCGCTTGTCGTAACGGCGCTGTCAATAACATCACCTTTAATTTCACCGTTACCGGCTGCTGCGTAAATGTAGGCGCGTGTCTCGGCGCAAAAATCCAGCATGGCACCCAATACGATGAAGGTGCAGCACCAATGCGCCCCCGCCAACCACAGGCGCGGTTTCATCAACTTAAGCAGAAAGAACCCGAAAATGACCGCAAACAATAAGCCCACCACCATGGTACAAACCATGGCAAGAGCCCCGAACCACATGGCACCGCCCACCATGGCGTGCTCCACGGCTTTGCAGCCATACATCCACGCCACAACAAGCCCCGCGGTGGTGAAATACAAGCTCACCAGCCCGAAGATGAACTGCGCATGCTTGCCGGCAGACAAACGCCAGCCGCCCCAAAGCGACAACAGGGCAGCCACAATGCCCAGCAATATCATCACCCCACCGCGAAACACGGCAGGCGCCCCCAGCACGGGGAATGCCCCCGCCAACAGCAGCACACAGGCTGCCCCCAGCACCATTAATGTGGCTTTCAGCAATCCACCCATCTTGTTTTACCAATGCCAGCTGATAGAGAATGTGCCGTAGAACTTGTCTTCTTTCTGGCTGCGGAACGTATCGGTATTATAAACACCGCCCATAAAGTAATCTATACCTTGGTACGATACACCCACCCCAAGGCGGAACTCTGCCTGCCACGGTTGGCGGCTGCAGGTTTGGTCAAAATGGTGGAACACGCCACCGTCTACCGTGATATCGCGCGCCACATATTCCACAAATGCCTCACCTACCAAGAAATAAGAAATCTCTGCGGGGTTGTAACCGGGTTTCTCCAACAGGCTGATACCATACTGCGCAGCGCGGTTACCATTTACCATCATGGCAGGCGGCAAGTTGCGCCCATAGCGCACCGACATACCGACACCGCCACGTATGAATGCCGTGCCCACTTCTTCACGCAAAATCAGCGTGCCATCCGTTTCCCAGCCATTGGGGCAGCGCAGCTCCAGCCAAGGCAGGCGTATATTCTGCTGTGCGGCCAACTGCAGCGTCACCTCAGAGGGTACTTGGTCATGCCAGCCATCCCACGTAGTCATACCGCAGGCCTCATGCAAGCCATTCTGCATATAGCGAGAAAGAGACGCATTACCCGTGGTACCCAATTGAAACTCTACAGCATTACCGAAATTTTCACCGCGCATCAAATATGCGCCACCCACTGCCAAATACCCGGCATAGGGGTGTTCCCCCATAACGGCACCGTTCGTATGAGTTGTCGGGGTATATATATTTTGTGTCAGGCTGATACCCCAAGCATCTTTACTACTCAACCCCTGCGCATAATCCAAGCGCGTACCGTGAGAATAGCAGGAATCTTGACCGAATGCGGAGTCATTCTCCATCATACCTCTGAAATGATGCTGCGGTGTTGCCGTATAGCCGGGCTCACCGGGCTGCGGTATGGGGTTAAAGTAATCTACACCCGTTGAAAGAACAGCCATTGTCAACCATGGAATTGCACTCATGCTTACTGTAATACGCCTTATTCCTTAACAAGTCAAGCCAAAATCGTGCCACATATAAAAACTCACATTTTACAGCTTGACACCCTGCATAAAACATGTTTACATTATCCGTATGAATATGCAATCTGCCTTGTATACTGTTCTTCTGCTCTGCACCGCCTCTCTTTGCCCGGCCGCAAACACGGCCACCGCACCCTCGGCAAAAAAACAGAACAAGTACAACATCACTTTTCACGAAAGCTGGACCCCGCAACAACGCGCCGATTTGCTGCACATGTATCACTTACTCAGCGTAGATTTGCCCAATTTCATGATACAATCAGCCAAGGCGAGCGCAGATATCAGCATTGATGTAGATGAAAATGATACCTCCGAGCAAATCGCTGAAAAATTATCTGCTGCTTTAGAAGAAAACCACCGGCGGGCTAAAGAAGAAGCACCAGACTTGGCAGAGCGCGCCGTAGCCCGCGCCGTAACACTGCCCATGCGCAACCTGCTCAAAAAAACAGCCGCCGCCGGTCGGGGAGATGTTTACAACAAAGACGGACTCTCCCTTGCCTATTTAGCCATTAGGCTCGGCATGCCTGAGCTTGCCAAAGAACTGGTACGCCGTGGCGCAGACCCCAACAAACGCTACTACTGCGGCACCGACCTCCATGTCGTCGGCCCCGCATACGAAGACCTGCTGTGCGCTGCCGTAGGGCAACAAGCACTGTGTGAAACCGCCATCCTCACCCCCGAGCAAGCCGCAGACATGGTGCACTGGCTACTGGCCAACGGGGCAGACCCCAACAAAAGCCAGTTGAGCATGTTGAGCCTGTGCTGCCGAATGGAACTGATATTGCACAACCGCAGCACCTGCACCGCCCTTATTCTTGACAAAATGCACACCCTACCCGCAGAGCAGCAAGCAGAGCTCGCGGAGGCCTTGCTCTGGCATGTACCCGGCTCATGGGATACCTTTGAACACTTCTTCCGCAAGGGCATCTTCACCCGCGAGGGCATGGAACAGAATCGTTCTTTCTTCTCCACATTCACATGCTGCCCCGATGCCCCCGCGAAAATAGAAAAGCTCATCGCCTTGGGATTCGACCCGAATTACACACCCCCGCGCCGAGACAGAAAAGAGTTTAAAAACGACACTGAGTATGAAGAGTATCTCGATGAATATTATGAGGGAGAACGTTCTCCCTTGCTGGTTCTGCTGACGGAAATCGCATTTGCGGAGGATGAAGAAGAATTCAGCCTCCAACTGCAGTGTATGGAAACCCTACTGCGCCACGGGGCCACGGCAGAATTGGAAGAATTCCACCTGCCGCAAGATGAAGCAAAACGCGCCAAAATCATGTCACTTCTCCAACAGTACAACATCCCCGTGCTGAGCGAAGAGATTGAAACCGATGCGGAGGACGAAGAGGGCGAAGAGGGCGAAGAGGACGAAGAAGAAGATTACGAAGAAGACGAGGACGACAATTGAGAGGAGTAAACGCGACTCGCAGCTCGTACACGCTCGCGCGCGAGGAAATAAAGGCATTTTAGGCTTGACAACGGGTAGAGTTAGGGTATAGTGGGGGTGCGGGGTTATAACATCCCCCGATACACAACATGGAACCGATTTACGAAGGCAAAGCCAAGAGACTGTTCACGACAGATGACCCCAATGTACTGCGCATGGAGTACAAGGACTCCGCAACGGCATTCAACGGCGTCAAGAAGGAAGACTTTGAGAACAAAGGCCGCTTCAACAAGGCCATCACCCTGATTATCTACCGCATGCTTGAGGCACGCGGCGTAGAGACCCACTTGGTGGATGATGTAGACGACATCAACCTGCTGGTAAAGAAGGTATCCATCATCCCGCTTGAGGTAATTGTGCGCAACGTGGCCGCAGGCAGCTTCGCCAAGCGCATGGGCGTGGCAGAGGGCACCGCCTTCAAGAAACCCATCGTTGAGTTCTCTTACAAGGATGACTCCCTGGGTGACCCCTTCATCAACGATGACTACGCCCGCGAGATGGGTGCCGCCACCGAGGAAGAGTGCGCCAACATCAAGAAGATGGCTCTGCTGGTTAACGAGGTACTCTGCGAGTTCTTCCTGAAAGCCAACCTGCGCCTCATCGACTTCAAGATTGAGTTGGGCCGCTTGGCAGAAGACCCGAGCAAGATCGTACTGGCCGACGAAATCTCCCCCGACACCTGCCGCCTGTGGGATGTAGAGACCGGCAAGAAGATGGACAAAGACCGTTTCCGCCAAGGTTTGGGTGGCTTCATGGAGGCCTACGCCGACGTACTGAACCGCTTGCAGAACTAAGATTTTTACCCCGCAGCCACCGTACTGAAAAAGTGCGGTGGCTCTTTTCAATTTTATGGCAACACTTACATTTGAGGTATTCAGCCGCTTTCAGTCCGCCACGGACGCCAACAAGCTGCTCTACACCCCCATTAACGACAAACTGACCTACAACCACACACGCCTCTACACCGTAGAATGCGAGGGCGACGTGGAAGAAGCCGCAGCCTACATGCGCCGCGTGCTGGTAGACCCCATCTCTCAGAAGGTGGAAGAAGGCGGCACCCCCGCCTTGGAAGGCGAGCTGTTCTGCATCTCCTACGGCATCAAGAAAGGTGCGCTTGACTTGGAGAAAGAGGCTATTCTCACCAACTATGCAGGCCGCAAGGGGCTGCCCTTTACCCTGACCTCCCTCACCATTACGCAGAAGATTTACATCTTCGGCGAGGGGAACAAAGAGGCACTCTCTGCCCGCTTCTGCAACGACGTGTGCAACCCCGCTATCCACACTTGGAGCGTGAAGTGAAGTGAAGTACAAAGTACAAGGTGCAAAGTACAAGGTACAAAGTACAAGGTACAAAGTGCAAGGTACAAAGTACAAAGTACAAGGTACAAAGTACAAGGTTCAAAGTACAAAGTAAAAACGATTTTAAATTATGGCAACGTATAGACACATACCCGTACGCGACCTGAGCGAGGCAGAGCTTACCAAGCTGAGCCAGGACATGAAACTCTCCCTCTCTACGGAGGACATGCTGGTGGTACAGCAGATTTTCCGTGAGATTGACCGCGAGCCCACCGATGTGGAGCTTGAGGTAATTGCCCAAACGTGGTCAGAGCACTGCAAGCACCGCATTTTCGCCGCCACCATTCAGCACACCGTGAATGGCGAGACGGAGGAGATTAAGAGCATGTACAAAACCTTCATTCAGCGCCCCTCCAAAGAGATTATGGCGCAGAAGCCCGGCTTTGTGCTCAGCTGCTTTGTGGACAACGCCGGCTTCATCAAGCTGGACGACAACCTTTCCGTATGCCTTAAGGCAGAGACCCACAACCACCCCAGCGCCATTGAGCCGTATGCCGGCGCCAACACAGGCTTGGGCGGTGTGATTCGCGATATTCTGGGTGCAGGCAAAGGCGCTAAGCCCATTGCAAACCTGGACGTCTTCTGCTTCGGCGCCCCCGACACCCCGCAAGAGATGGTAGAGGGCCACAACATCATCCACCCGCTGGGCATTATGCGCGGTGTGGTACACGGCGTGCGCGACTACGGCAACCGCATGGGTATTCCCACCACCAGCGGTGCCATTCAGTTTGACCCCACCTACATCTACAACCCGCTCGTATTCTGCGGCACGGCAGGCGTTATCCCGCAAAGCGATATTGCCAAAGAGATGAAGCCCGGCTTGGCCGTGGTAGTCATCGGTGGCCGCACGGGTAAGGACGGCCTCCACGGTGCCACCTTCTCCTCTGCCGCCATGGGCGAGGAATCTGCCACCGAGGACCAACAGGCCGTACAGATCGGCAACCCCATTGAAGAGAAGAAGACGCTGGACGTGATTTTGGAAGCCCGCGAGCGCGGACTCATCGAGTTCGTGACCGACTGCGGCGCCGGTGGTTTCTCCTCTGCCGCAGGTGAAATGCTCTCCGAAACCGGTGGCAACCTCTACTTGGAGCGCGCCCCGCTCAAGGAGACCGGCATGCTCAGCTGGCAAATCTTCCTCTCCGAGTCTCAGGAGCGCATGGTGCTTGCCGTGAAGCCCGAGAACTTGGAAGAGCTGCAGAGACTGGCAGACACCTTCCAGACCGAGATGACCGTGCTGGGCGAATCCAACGACAGCGGCGTGCTGCGTGTATGGCACAACGGCGAGCTCGTGGTAGAGATGGACAACTCCAAACTGCACGACGCCCCCACCAAGTACCTTACCTCCACCTTCACCCCCGCCCCTGCCCTGCAAGGTGTAACGCTTGACGACAGCAACCTGTGCGCCGACCTCAAGCAGGTGTTCGGCGACTTCGCCATCGTCTCCCGAGAGCCCATCATCCGCGAGTACGACCACGAGGTGCAAGGCAATACCGTGCTCAAGCCGCTGGCAGGCGCCACGGCAGACGCCCCGCAAGACGCCTCCGTCATCGACATCGACGGCTCCGACAAGCTCATGTCCCTCGCCCTGGCTATTCTGCCCGAGTGGGGTAAGACAGACCCCTACGCCATGGGTACCGGCACGGTAGACGAAACCGTGCGCCAGCTGGTACTGGCCGGCACCAACCCCGACAAGATTGCCTTGCTCGACAACTTCTGCATGGGCAACCCCGAGTGCCCCACAGAGCTGGGCCGCATCGTAGAATGCGCCAAGGGTATCCGCGAGGCCGCATTGGCCTACGGCGCTCCCTACGTGTCCGGTAAAGACAGCTTCTACAACTACTTCGAGACAGAGGACGGCCCCGTGAACATCCCCGTCACCTTCCTGTGCTCCGGTTTCGGTGTTGTGGAAGACCCCGACCACGTGCGTGGTGCCTCCCTGCGCCGCAACAACAGCCGCATCTTCATCGTGGGTAACACAGAGGATGAGATGGGCGCCTCCGTCTATGCCCGCATCAAGGGTGTTAAGGATTGCAAGGTACCGCAGACCGACAACAAGGCCAACTACGCCATCTACAAGCAGTACTACGAGAAAGCCCTCACCCAAGGCCTCGTTCTCTCCGCACACGACTTGTCCGAAGGTGGTCTGGCCGTAGCTGCCGCAGAGATGGCATTCTCCGGCAAGGGTGGCATCTGCATCGACCTCGACAGGCTGCCCACCGCGGGTGGCTGGCAGAACAACGCCGTGCCCTGCTTCTCCGAAAGCACCGGCCGCTTCTTGGTAGAGGTAGATGAAGACCTGGCAGACGAGTTCGCCACCGCCATGGAGGGCACTCCCTGCGCCTGCATCGGCACCGCCACCGCAGACGGCAAGCTCACCATCACCGCCATGGGCAACACCGTGCTCAGCGCCGACGTGGCAGAGCTCAAGAGCATCTGGAAGCACGGTCTTACACCGTTCTATTAATCAACTTTGTAAATTGTAACTTGTAAATAGTACTTTTCGTTATGCCTCACGCATTACTACTGAAATATCCCGGCACTAACTGCGACGTGGAGACAGAGCGCGCCCTGCGTGCAGCCGGTTTCACCACGCAGGTACAGCCCATTGCCACCGCTACGCCGCAGCATGTTGCCAAGGCTCAGCTCGTGGTATTCTCCGGCGGTTTCTCTTACGGCGACTACGTGATGAGCGGCCGACTTGCCCAGCTGGAGACAGAGCGCTTCCTCGGCGATGCCTTGCACAAGCACTTCGCCAACGGCGGCTTCCTCTTCGGTATCTGCAACGGTTTCCAAATCCTCACCAAACTCGGCATCCTGCCCAAGGCCTCCCTCATCTGGAACAAGAGCGAGCGCTTTGAGTGCATGTGGGACAAGCTGGTGAAGGTGGCCCCCAATTGCCCCTACACCACCTACCTGCCCGCTGAGTTTGAGCTGCCCTCCGCCCACGCAGAAGGTCGCCTGGTGTGCGACCCCGGCGATGCCCAGAAGTACATGGACGCCGGCTGCGTTGCCCTGCAATATGCAGACAACCACAACGGCTCTGAGCTGCGCATTGCAGGCCTTATGGACCCCACAGGCCGTGCCATGGGCCTCATGCCCCACCCGGAGCGTTTCCTCAAGCCCCGCCACCACTACGACCCCGATTGGTCCGGTGATGCAGAATGGGGCTGGGGCTACTACTTCTTCAAAGGCGCCTTCGATGCGCTGAAGTAACCCCCCGTTCAATACAGACAGATTACAGCATCGGCCCGCCTTACCGTGGGCCGATGCTTTTTATCGAGAAAGCCACCTTGCACGGCAGCGCGCAAGCATTTATTGTGGCATAAGAAACAAGTAAGCTTGACTTGCAGGCCGGATAGCGTAAAATAGGCAGGTATGAAACGAAATCTGCTTACCATCTTTGCCATGTGTGCTATCTTGACTTGCGGACTGACCTCTTGCAAACGAGACTCTAACCTGCACCAAGCAGCAGCATCCGGAAATATTGAAGCCGTAACAGATTATATAGAAGATAAAGCAGACCTTAACGCCAAAGATAACAAGCTGGGCAGCACCCCGCTTATGTTGGCAGCAGAAAATGGGCACACCGCTGTGGTTGATATCTTGGCTAAAGCCAATGCAAATGTCAATGAAACAGACTTAAGAGCAGAAACCGCCCTTATTCGCGCGGCTCGCAAAGGCCATACAGAAACCGTAGCCACCCTACTTTCTCTGCGCGATGCACAGAATAAATGCATCGTTAAGGTTGATAGTATGAGCCAAAGCGGCACAACGGCACTGCACGCCGCCGCATGGAACGGCCACCCCGAAATCGTCTCCGTTTTGTTGGACAACGGCGCTGCACCCAACGCCAAAGATGCAAACGAAGGCACGCCGCTTACTCTTGCTGCTCACAAAAAGACAGACACCCCCGAAGCCGCAGCCAAACAAACGGAAGTTATCAAAACGTTGTTAGCCAAAGGTGCAGATGCCAATGCGGTGGACGTGCTGCAACGCACTGCCCTCATGTACGCTGCTGAAAACAACAATGCAGCCGCCGTTGCCATCTTGCTTGAAAAAACAACTGATATTAACAAGAGCAAAGACCGCACGGGCCTCACGGCTTTCACAATTGCTACCGAGGCCGGCAACGTTGACATTGCCAAAACCTTAATTGCCGCCGGTGCCGCCATGGCCCCCAACGAGCTTGAAGTCTACATCAACAGAACTTTACGCACCACCCCCAATATCGTCGAGCTGCTCAAAAACACCGGGTTAAACCTCTCTGCCAAGGGTGAAGACGGCAAGACCGCTCTGATGATTGCCACAGAAAAAGGCCACAAGATGGCTGCAGAAGCTTTGAAAGCCGCCGGCATCACCGAGTAAAGACAACCGCGCAACTCATTTTCACCACCGCCGCCCGATGTTGATTCGGGCGGCTTTTTTTGTACCGCCGTGTTAGGCCCCCCACAAGCATCACGAGCCGATTACGGAGCCCCGTTATCACGGGGCTTCCAAACGCGATACAGAGCATTATATTTTACCGGTAAACAAGAGCCGCACGGCAGCCCAAATTCGTTTCGGGAGCGGCAGTTTTGTTTCGGTAGAAGCAGGCACCGCAGGTTGTTGTTGCGCGGGCGTGGCGGGGGCTGCGGGTTTTGGCTTGCTTATGATAATTGCAGGCGTTACAGAATGAGGTGCACCCCGTTTTAGGAGAAAATGTATCAATTTTGGTCCTTTTTTCAGCTATCGTAAAAACCGAATTCAGCCAAATGCACCACACAGAAAAACGTACCAAAAAAGCCTGATAAATTTTAAAAATTTATCAGGCGGAAATATGATTACCCTGAACGGATAGCCAAGCTTATTCAGCAAAAGCGCTCATGGTACAATAGGACCAACTTACAAAACGGGGGAGGCGCACTTGGGCAGAATGATGGAGGAGTCTGCACGGGTGGCAAGCCAAGTGTCGGCATAGCGCAGGGAGGCATCTACCACCAAGTGCATGTCCAAATAGCGGTAGCAACCGAGGCGGCCGATGAAGGATACCCCCTGCTCTGCCTCCATGAGCGGCATGTAGGCGGCCAATTTCTCGAGGTCGGCCGGCATGCGTTTGGGGTAAAAAGCATCGTCACCGGGTGCGGCCTCGCGACTGTATTCATAGAGCAGCACGCTCTTGTCGTGAGTCTCCCACGGGGAGAAGAACTTGTGCTCGTGTGCGCGGGTGAAGGGTACGCTCATATCCGTATAGTTGAGCCAGCTGCAGCCTTGCAAATCCCCCACGCCGCGCTCGTACTTGAAATCTACCGTGCGGTAGCCAAGCTCTCCCTCGGCATAGTCGAAGTAGGCATCCAGCGGGCCGCTGTAGAACACATGCTCAAACTCAGCATTCATGGCGCGGCTGTAGGGGGTATTGAGCTTCACCTCGATGAGGGGGTGGGTGAGCATATTTTGCACCAAGGTGGTGTAGCCGTGCATGGGGTAGCCTTGGTATTTGTCAAAGAAGTAGTTATTATCGTACGTAAAGCGCACGGGGATGCGTTTCACGATATCAGGGGCGAGCTCTCGCGGGCTTACCCCCCATTGTTTGATGGTGTAGTCGCGGAAGAAGGTTTCGTAAATCTCATGCCCCACAAAGCGCAACAACTGCTCTTCTGCATTGGTGGGGGTGGTAATGCTCTTGTCTTGCAGGGTTTCGATGAAGGCGCGCGCCTCTGCGGGGGAAAAGCGTTTGCCGAAGAGCTGGTTGATGGTGTGCAGGTTGATGGGCAGGCTGAACACACCGCGTGCATTGGTACACATGGCGCGTGCCACACAACTGTACCAAGTATCAAAACGCTGCAAGAACTCCCACACGCGCTCATTGCTTGTGTGGAAGGTGTGCGGGCCGAAGCGGTGTACCTCTACCCCGGTTTCTTCATCTCGCGAGGAGTAGCACATGCCGGCCACGTGCTCTCGGCGGTCTATGACCAGACCGGGCACCCCGGCATCTGCTAACTGCCGTGCCAGCACACTACCGGCCAAACCGGCCCCCACTATCAATACGCGTTTTTGTTGCATCTTACCCATTGAAAAGTTAAAGGGGAGAGGAGAACTGAACGGTTCATCCTCTCCCCAAACCCCTGTTAAAAAATATTACTCTCTTTAGTTGAGGTGCATGGGCATGAGCACGTACAAGAACTCATCTGCCACACGCATAACACCCGGGCTGGAGGAGTCGATGAGGTCGAGCGCAATCTCGCCATCGCCCACGGCCTTGAGGGGTGCCAAAATGTAGTCGGCGTTGAAGGTAATGGAAATCTCACGGCCATCGTAGTCGATGGGTACTTCTTCATTAGCCTCACCCACGTTGGCGGCGCTGGAGAGCACCTCCATCACCCCCGGTGCAAAGCGGAAGCGTACGGTGTTGGTCTTCTCGGCAGAGAGAAGAGCCACGCGGCGCACGGTCTCGTTAAGGTCTGCTGCGGGCATCACAATGCGCTCGTTGTAGCGGCTGGGGATTACCTGACGGTAGTTCGGGTAATTGCCGTCAATCAACTTAGTTACCAAGAGGGTATCGCCAAAGTCAAAGGAAGCCAGGTTGCTGGTAATGCGCACCATCACATCGCCGGCATCGCCGAGCAGGCGGTGTACCTCTGCCACGGCACGGCTGGGGATGTCGATAGCCACTTGCTGAGATTCGGGGAACTCAAGCTCATTCTCAAACAGAGCCAAGCGGCGGCCGTCCGTTGCAACCAAGGTCAACTTACCATCCTGGAAGCAGGTGTAGATACCGTTGAGCAGGTAGCGCGTGTTGTCGTTAGAGATAGCGAACTCCGTATAGCGGAAACCGCGGTTGAGCATAGCCTGCGGCACTTTGAACTCGCGGGCCTCTTTGAATATGGGCAGGCTGGGGAACTCTTCCGCAGCAAGACCGTTAAGCTTAAACTGGGCGCGGTTGCAACGAATGGTAGCAACTGTACCTTTTGTATCAACAGTCACCTCGCCGTCGCGCAGCTCGCGGATGATGCTCTGCAGCTTCTTGGCAGGCAGGGTGATGGCACCGGGAGACTCAACCATGCAGGGCACCTTGGCCAAGATAGTCAGCTCCATGTTCGTGGTGGTCAGCTTCAGCTCGCCCTCGGCTGCCTCGAGCAGCACGTTAGAAAGTATGGGCATGCTCGGGCGCGTGGATACCACGCCCGCCACCTTGTTCAACCCATCGAGCAATACTTGTTTGGCTAATGCGATTTTCATCGTTCGACTCCTTGTGTTTGCCATCATTTTACAGATTTTTTATGCACCTTGCAAGTAAAATCATCACAAAATCCCACATTTTCTATCAGTTTTCGCGACACCATACAAGATATTGAGCATCCTTATAACATACCCCCTGTATTTGCCACCCACACCGCACCCATTTATTTAAGTAAACTTGAGCTTTATAACAACAGGCGGCAAAAAAAGCAGGTATTTGCTTGTAGATAAGCAAATACCTGCTGATTTAAAACGGGTTAAAAGGCGGGCATCAAAGAGCCTTGAGCGCCTCTACAGCGGCATCGAGGGAGGCCACATCTTCAATAGAGATAACAGTTACATCTTTAGCGATGCGGGCCATCATGCCGGCAAGGGTTTTACCGGGGCCCATCTCGATGAAGAGGGTATGGCCTTGGGCCACGAGGTCTTGCATGGAGGCAGCCCAGCGTACGGAACCGCACACCTGCGCGCCGAGCATGGCGCGCACGTCATCTGTGCTTGTCACGGGGCGGGCTTGGAAGTTGCAATATACGGGGCAAGCGGGCATCTGCATGGGCACGGCTTGCAGCTCGGGCAGCAATTTTTCTTGGGCGCTCTTCATGAAACGGCTGTGGTAAGCACCGGCCACGTTGAGCTTCTTGGCCAGCTTAAACCCGGCAGCCTTGGCACCGGCCACGGCTTTGTCTACACCTTCTACGGAGCCGGACACCACGGTTTGACCGGGGCAGTTGAAGTTAGCCACGTCGATATCACACTCGGCAGCCAGTTTTTCCACAGCCTCATCATTACCGCCGATCATGGCAGCCATGGTGCTGGGGGCAGCTTGGCAAGCCTCTTCCATGTAGGCGCCGCGCTTCTGCACCAGCTTAAGACCTTCCTCCATGCTGAAAGTACCGGCAGCGGCATGTGCCGTAAACTCACCCAAGCTGAGACCGGCAGCGGCTACAGCCTCAATTTCTACCTTACTGCGCAGCACCTCGTACAGGGCAAGGCCGTGCAGGTACAGAGCGGGTTGGCAATTGCAGGTGCGGGTCAGCTCGGCATCCGGGCCGTTGAACATGATGTCGGTGAGAGAGTAGCCGAGGGCGGCATCTGCCTTGTCCATCATCTCGCGAGCGGCGGGATAGGTGTCGTACAGGTCTTTACCCATGCCCACTTTCTGGGCGCCTTGTCCGGGGAAAAGTATTACAGCTTTCATAATCGGTATATTCAGCAGGTTTGCTCCTTGCATGGTAGCGCATCTAACAATAGACGTCAAGACAAATTTTCACATATTCTAGAGATAACTCCAACTAATTACCATTCGTGGTGATTTATACAGCAAACATCTTGACAAAAAAGAGATAAAAAGGCAGAATACCGGGCATGCACGAGCGCAAATACTTTTACGTAAGAGAGGGTAACACCACACCTGCCGGGCCACATACACTGGCCGAACTTGCGCGCATGAAATCGATGGGGGATTTAACGGATGACACCCCGGTAGCAGCAGCAGGCGCCCAGCGCTGGGAAAAGCTTGGCGAGCTGATAACAGCCCACGAAACAGAGCAGGCTGCAGGCAGCCCCGATTCTATCCCCGTACCACAGGTTGCACAGTATCCGCAAGCTTACATACACCCGCAGGCATATCGTGGGCCATTGCCTGCATATGCAGGCCCCTGCCCCAACTGTTCCCACGAAATCCCGCTCAGCGAGCCGATGCTGCCCGAGCACTGCCCCCATTGCCAATTTACCTTACGGGCTCAGAACCCTGAGAGCATGTGGCAACAGTTTATCGTGGCATTCGAAAAAATGTTCGTATGGCGAGGGCGCGCCACGCGTATGGAATATTGGAGCTTCTATCTTTTCTCCAATATCATATCAGTTATCATTTCTTTATTCAGCAACTTTGCCGGCTCAGCCGAAGCTTATGCATACAGTGAAAAAAGCAGTTATCTTTATTCCGACATAGGGGCTATGTTCGGGCCTGCCATGATGTTTCAATTAGCCGTAAGCCTCATTTTTGTCATACCCGGCATTAGCGTTACAATACGCAGATTACACGACATAGGGCGCAGTGGCATATGGTTATTAGCCGGCCCCATTCTGGCCATTATTATTTTTATATCAATATGCATGACGATAGCATCCGCCGCAACCCACTCTGCATCTGCAGCTTTCTGGCCAGCCATCATGATGATTTCCATCGTCTTATTGATTATCATAAGCATCACGATGTTTGTCTTCATGGTCAGCGACAGCAAACCCGGCAGCAACAAGTACGGGGCATCCCCCAAATACCCGTACCTGTAATACGATGAGCGAGATACGCCGAGGCGCCATATTAAACTACATCTTACTGCTGCTGCAAGTAGGAATCCCGCTTTTGCTCACCCCCTTTGTCAAAGAGACACTGGGGGCAGCAGAATACGGCGTGTACATGTTGGCGAGCACCATCATGGTGCGCCTGTACATGAGCGATTTGGGGCGCACTGCAACCACCAAATTTCTCAGCGAATACTACGCACAAGGGGATGATGATGGAGCGGCACGTTTCCTCGGCAACATGGTTGCACTGTACACGGCCATAGGGCTGGGTATTTTTATATTGGGGCTGGCCATCTACCCATGGTTAGAGAGTATTTTCCCTAAATTTACGAAGGATGATTTGGAGCTATACCGGGTATTGTACCTCATGACCCTGGTGAATGCAGCCATCATGTTTCCGGCGCGCAGCTTGGCCGGCGTGGCCGATGCGCAGCAGCGTTTCACCATACCGGGCATCATCGCCGTGGCAACCTCTGCCACCAATGCCTTGGGCACGGTATTATTGCTGATTTTGGGGTTACGCTCCGTGGGGCTCATCGCCCTGAGCATCTGCACGGGAATCGTGGCTCTGCTGTGCAATGTGGCCTATTGCTTTATAGGGCTGCGAGCCCGCATTACCCTGTGCGGGTGGAGCCGCAACATCTGCTGCGGCATTTTTGTATTTTCATTCTGGATGTTCCTCAACCAGCTCATCAACATGCTCAACGCCGGCACCGGCAATTACATAGTGGCCATAACCCAAGGCGCAGTAGCAGCCGGCATCTATACAGATGGCTTGATGATATACGGGCACTACTTTATGCTGGCCGGGGTGCTTTCCACCCTCTTTTTACCACGAGTGGTACACATGGTGATACGCGGGGCCGACCCGCAGGAGCAAACGGACGCCATGGTGCGCTTGGGGCGCGCCCAGCTCATGATACTGGGGGCACCGCTGCTGGCATTAATCTTTTTCGGGGGGGAGTTTTTCCGGCTTTGGATTGGGCATATAGAAGGAGCGGATGCCGCGCTAAGCTACCATATTGCCCTTTGCTTGGTGATACCGCAAACCTTCGGGCTGGTGCAAGCCTTGGGCTGGCAAATATCTCAAGCGCGCGATGCACTGAAGCAACGAGTCCTCATCACGGGGTTCAACAGCCTGCTGTTCATCGTGGTCAGCTACTTTGTGTGCAAGCACCTCGGCATTGCGGCGCAGGCCGTATGGGCGACTATCTCCATCCTCATTCAGCTGGCCATGCTCAACCTCATCCACTACCGCGGGCTGGGGCTTAAGGTTGGGTATTTTTACAAGCAAACCTTCCGCGGTGCCATACCGGCAGCGTTGGTATGCAGTGCTGTTTGCCTGACACTTTGCAACCATATTCCGCTTAGCGGTTGGTGGGGGCTTGCCCTCAAACTGGGCATTTTCGTCCTCTTCTACCCCATCATCATTGCTCGTCTGTACGCCACAAAAGAGGAGCGCAGATTATTGAAATTCTTCAACAAATAAGCCCCGCCGAAGCGGGGCTTTGGCATTCATCAGGTGGGGTCCACCCAGCGCCCGTGAGAGCGTATCAACTCAATGAGATGCTCCACCGCTTCTTCTTGCGGGATATTCATCTCCACAGGGGTATGGCCCACGTACAGATTAATCTTGTTGGGGGCGCCGCCCACGTAGCCGAAGTCGGCATCGCTCATCTCGCCCGGGCCATTTACAATGCAGCCCATGATGGCGATTTTCACGCCTTTGAGGTGCCCGGTAGCGGCACGAATACGCGCGGCAGCCTCTTGGATATTATAGTGCGTACGCCCGCAGGAGGGGCAAGATACATACTCGGTTTTGCTGAGGCGCACACCCGCGGCCTGCAAAATATTGAACCCGAGGTAGGCAGCTTTGGCGGGGTCTTGCTCCAGGCGGATGAGCACGGCATTGCCGATACCGTCACACAGCAGGGAGCCGATGTTGACACCACCGGCCATGGGGGCACCCAAAGCCTCTGCCGCGCCCAAGGTGTCTTTCAACAAAATACTGTGGCGGGTGGGGATAACCGCAGCCAGCAGGCGGAAGGCCTGCGGTACCGGCATATCCACCCCGTCTTTTACCGTCACCAGCGTGGCAGGGGCATCTGCCAAGGTGGCCACCTCTGCGGCATTGCGGGGGTCTACCTCCACGGCGGCGCAATCCTCATACGCCAGCTCCGGCATAAAGTCTTTCATCTCTGCCGGGCTCAGCGCAGCACATGCAGCCTTGGGCAGCACCACACGCACAGGCTCGTTCCACCCCAAGGTCATTTCCCCACGGTTGATGATATCTGCCTTGCGCTTGGTGAACACGTAGGGGTCAAACGGGGCGGCAGGCTCAGTGGCAAGCTCGGTTTGCGGGTGGGCACAACCGGGCTGATACGGGGCCGCAAGCTCAAAGCCCGGGGCAACCTCGTACACGGGGTCTTCCGTAAGAGACACGCGCAGCGTATCGCCAATACCGTCTGCCAACAAAGAGCCGATACCCGTGGCGCTCTTAATGCGGGCATCCTCGCCCTCACCGGCCTCTGTAACACCCAGGTGGATGGGGTAATTCCAATCTGCACCCTCCTCTGCCAAGCGGCGCACCAACAAGCGGTATGCCTGAATCATCACCTTCACGTTAGATGACTTCATGGAGAATACCAGCTGATGGTAGTCGAGCTCGCGGGCCACGCGGGCAAACTCAAGCGCGCTTTCTACCATACCCTCGGGGGTGTCGCCATAGCGGTTGAGAATGCGGTCGGACAGCGAGCCGTGATTAGCGCCCAAACGCATGGCGCGGCCATGCTCTTTGCAGAAAAGCACCAAGGGGGTAAAGGCCTTGCGCACGCGCTCCAGCTCCTCCTCATACTCGTAGTCCGTGTAATCGCGCTCCAAGAATTTTTTCTTATCAACGAAGTTGCCCGGGTTCACGCGAATTTTCTCCACCCACTTGGCGGCCTCCATGGCGGCATCGGGTTTAAAATGAATATCTGCCACCAAGGGCACGTGGCAACCGGCAGCCCGCAGCTCGCGTGCAATATTCTCCAGATTAGCGGCATACACCTTTGTTTGAGCCGTAAGGCGTATAATCTCGCACCCGGCCTCGGCAAGCGCAAGAGATTCTTTCACGCAACCGGCAGTATCAAGAGTATCGCTGGTTAACATAGACTGGATGCGAATGGGATTTTGCCCACCCAACCCCAAATTACCAACTTGTACCTCGCGCGTGCAGCGGCGCGTGTAACGATAGAGACTCGGACAATGCAACAGTGTGCTCATGCCATTATAATAAGCCCGAAAAGACGTTTTTTCAAGCACGAATGCACAATGTACACTTTTTAAGATTGACTTTTCCATCAAAAGAGCCTACATTGGCGCGCATAAAAAGAGAACACGCCCCGAAAGTCCACATGACACGCAACCTTTTAGTCATCAGCATAAGCGCAGCAATACTCAACTCTTGCATCGTCGCCCCGGAAAACGTTGTGCCCGACATGCCGCACAACGCTTCATGGCGCCAGCGCGCGCAGCAAGAAGCCATGGCTGCCCGCACCTACACAACAACACAGGCCCAGGCACCCATGCCGCAGCCCAAGACCACAGCCCCCGCCATTGCAGCGGCAGCCGTGCCCACTGCCCCCGCGCCCGCAGCTACACCCAAACCCACAGCTACACCCAAACCCGCAACCAGACCCACGGCAAAAGCCCCCGTAAAACCGGCAGGCAACCATATTACGGCACCGGTTGCAAGCGTAACCAAACCGGTGGCAACCGTACCGAAGCCCACAGTAGCGCCCACCCCTGCACCGGTTGTAGCCACACCTGTACCCGTATCTAAGCCGCTGACCAAGCAAGACCTCAAAAATATTACCAATGAGGGGCAAGAAATACCCTTTGCCAAGCGCGTACCCGGCGACCCCACCCGCGTATACAACCCCTTAGCACCGGAGTTAACCATACGCACCATTGACCGCACCACCGGCAAACCGTTGCCCAGAGGCACCATATTGAAGGTGAACGGCACCGAGTTCAAGTTCAAAGTACCGTAAAAACATTGCATGAGCAGTCTCCCCTTCAAAACAGTCACCATACTCGGCCCGGGTCTGCTGGGCGGGTCTGTGGCGCTTGCCGTACGGCAACGCATGCCACAGTGTGAGTTGCGGCTGTGGGCACGGCGAGAAGAACCGCTCCTACTGGCGCAAAATCTCGGTATTACCCACACGTTTACGGATGCCCGACAAGCTTGCGAAGGAGCAGAGCTCATCATTTTAGCCACCCCCATCGGCGCGTTTGAAGAGCTGGCACGTAGCATTTTGCCCGCCATCAGCAAAGAAGCCCTTGTAACGGATGTCGGCTCTGTGAAAGCCTACGTACACCGTACCACCGGCGCTTTGTTCAGCGACCGCAAGCGCCTTTTCATAGGCTCTCACCCCATGGCCGGCACGGAGAAACAGGGGCTGGAAAACGCCTTCCCCGAACTGCTGCAAAATGCCACAGTGGTCGTAACAAACCCGCACGGAGTGGCCGATGCCTACGAGACCCGCCTTGAACAATTTTGGCAAAACTTGGGGTGCCGCACCTACAGAATGGAGCCCACGCACCATGACCGCACCGTGGCACGCATCTCTCACATGCCCCACATTGTAGCCGGATTAGCCGCCCGCAATGCCACGGTAGGCGACATTCGCACGGCTGATTTGCAACGACTGGCCGCCACCGGCTACCGCGACACGACGCGCGTGAGCTCCGGGTCCTCTCACATGTGGGCAGATATATTGTGGGAGAACGATGTAGCCGTACGCGAAATTTTACACCATTGTGTAGATGACCTGCACCGCTTGGTCACCCTGCTGGAGAACCAAGACAAACCGGGCGTGCGCGCCTGGTTAGACGAAGCCAAATACACCCGCGAACTCATTTTACAACTCAACAACAATACAACCAACACCTGACCACCATGTTTATCTTTACCGTACCTCAAAATCATTGCGCCGTCATCGAGATGTTCGGCAAGCCGGTTTCCATCAAAAAAAG
The DNA here is from genome assembly GCA_045576695.1 of Akkermansia sp. Lineage (GTDB taxonomy): Bacteria > Verrucomicrobiota > Verrucomicrobiia > Verrucomicrobiales > Akkermansiaceae > Akkermansia. Next base: position 6,945 of record JAZNGY010000184.1, on the reverse strand, counting down.
CGGTCTCAATTTCTACATACCGTTTTTACAGAAAATCAAGCGCGTCAACTGGCTTAACACGCACACCGACGGCAAGTACATTCAACTCTCTGAGCAGTTGCTTGATACGGCACCGCGCTCATGCGTAACAAAAGACAACGCCACGCTTGAGGTTTCATGCATCATCCGCTGGCGTATTACGGATGCCAAGCAAGCGCTTTACGAGGTAGAAGACCTGCACCGCGCCATACCCGAGCTGGTACTCAACGAGCTGCGCGCCCTTATCGGCAACCGCAATTTGGATGAGTTGCTCAGCTCTCGCACCCAACTTTCCGAAAAAGTAGTACAGGCCATCTCTTCTACTGCGGCACGTTGGGGTATCAGCGTTAACTCTGTAGAGATACAAGAGCTCTCTGCAGACACCAAAACGCAAGAAGCCATGCTCAAACAGATGGAGGCAGAGCGTATCAGCCGCGCCATTGCTCTGGAGGCCGAGGGTAAAAGCCGCGCTATTCGCCTCAACGCAGAAGCTGAAAAAGATGCTACCATCATGCGTGCAGAAGCCACCAAAACAGCCATGCAGCTCATCGCAGAGGCAGAGGCTGCCTATGTAGCCAAACTTGCAGAATCCATCGGTGCAGAGGGTGCCACCAAGGCCTTGCTCAACCGCCAAGCGCTTGATGCCTACAAAGCCATCACCAACAACCCGGCAGACAAAGTATTTTTACCCGCAAACTTGCCTGCCGTACTCAACGTAAAAGAGTAACTATATGTTAATGGAAACCGTGGCAGATTTTTTATGGTGGAGCGACGGCATTTTTTTGCATTGGATGCTCGCCATATCCATAACCCTGTTAATATTGGATATATTCTTCTTTAACACGGATTTTCTGACGTTGATAGCCATAGGGCTCTTTGCCGCATGGGGCACCATGCTCATATCGCCCCCTGCGCAATGGGGTCTGCTCACCTTCATTCTGTTCATAGCCATATGGGCAGGGTTGTACTACGGCATATGGCGCAAGCTTATCTCGCCATTGATTAACGGTTACTTACACCGCCACGCCCCCGAGGATGATTTAAGCACCCTGCTTACCGGCAAAACAGGTACGGTTTGTGGGCAGCAAGGCTGCTTTTGCATTAAAGTAGGCGACCAAATGTTCCCCATCGCCCCGGAGTCTCAGCAACGGCTTACCGAGGGCGATTGCGTGCGCATCACCCGCTTTTGCAACGGCTTGGCTTTTACCACTTCACCCCATGATTGCGGCAACCCTGAATAACGAGCCGGAGCTTTTCTACTCTATACAGGGAGAAGGCACCCGCACGGGTTGCCCTGCTGTATTTTTGCGTTTGGCCGGTTGCAACCTGAGGTGTAGCTGGTGCGATACCAAGTACAGCTGGAGCCACGGCTTAGCCATACCCGAAACCGAGCTTGCCACCCGTATTCTCAGCTTCAAAAGCCCGGGGTTAGTTATCACCGGCGGCGAACCCCTGCTGCAACTACAAGCCATCGAGACCCTGGTAGCTCTTTTACCGGATGATTTATTCATAGAAATTGAAACCAACGGCACCATCGCACCATCTGCGGCACTCACGCAACGCGTTAACCAGTGGAATGTTTCGCCCAAACTGAGCCACGCGGCCAACACCGCAACGGCCATCAACAAAGAAGCATTGGCAGCATTTGCCGCCACCGGTAACGCCTTCTTCAAATTCGTGGTACAAACAGAGGCAGATTGGGCCGGTATTTGCGAGCTCGGCCTACCTCAAGACCGTATCATCCTGATGCCTTGCGCAACCAACCGCACACAATTGGAGAAAGCCAGAGAAACGGTTGTCAACATGTGTTTGCAACACCGCGTCCGCTTTGGCGACAGATTGCACATTGCCATTTGGGGCGACAAAAAAGGGGTGTAAGCCCACCCACTGCAAAAAAAACTTGCGCTTGCTGCTGTTTGTTGTCTTGTAATCAATAATTTTAGCTTGATTTTTGCCCGCAAACATGATATAGAACAGGTGTTATGAAAAAGATTTTATCTACCATGACTCTACTGGGTGCCCTCTGCGGCACGGCATCTGCGGCTTCCTATTATACCGCGGTTCCGCAAAGCGGAGACCTTACCCCCTATGACATGCAACCGGTATATTCTATCGATGCTCTCTACAGCATTGATGCCGATGATTCAGACCTCGACATGTGGGGTGTGCGTGGCAGTTTCAACCTCTACAACAGCGGTGAAGCCTCATTCCGCCATCAATTCAACCTCAATGTAGATGCCAAATGGGGCGACCTCGACGGGTACGGCCCGGGGGCAAGTGCAGATGTATTCATGCTCCCCGTAACCGTTGGTTACGACCTGAATATCGAACTGGCAGATGATGTGATGTTCTATGTCGGCGGTAAAGCCGGTTACAGCTGGGGACATATCGACTCCCGCTACGGCGACTTCGACGGCAATGCCTTCACTTGGTCTGTAGGCGCCGGCTTTAAAATTCAATGCTCTGACGACGTGTATGTGAAAGCCGGCTACGAGTTCGGCCGCAGCTACTTCAAGGGTGATATCGATGATATTTACGGCGCGCATACCATCATCTTCGGTGTTGGTGTCACGTTCTGATAATATACGCAGCACCTATTCATTTCAGCCCCGGGCACTTAACATGCCCGGGGGCTTTTTTTTAACATGAAAAGTAGGCGACCGCATGCTTTTTTCTTGCGTTAGAGCAAACTCTAAGGTAGAATAAGAGTGTTATGAACAGACTCGCAGGAAAAACTGCTATAGTGACAGGCGCCGGTCGCGGTATCGGCAATGCGGTAGCCCGCCGATTTGCAGAGGAGGGAGCCAAGGTTGTACTCATTTCTCGCAATCCCGCCTCATGTGGCGGTGCGGCAGATGCCATTAACGCCGACTTCCCCGGGAGCTGCAAGGCATTCCCGTGCGATGTGGCCGATGCCACTGCCGTTGAGGCCTGCGTGAAAGAGATTTTGGCAGAATACCCCACGGTAGACATCTTGGTAAATAACGCCGGTATTACCAAAGACACCCTCTTAATGCGCATGAAAGAGAGCGATTGGGATGCCGTGATGGACACCAACCTCAAGAGCGTATTCCTCTTTGTGAAGGCGCTGCAGCGCACCTTGATGAAGAGCAGCGCCGGGCGCATTATCAACATGAGCTCCATCGTAGGTCTTTCCGGCAACTTGGGCCAGGCCAACTACTCTGCCTCTAAGGCAGGTGTTATCGGCTTCACCAAGTCTATGGCACAAGAGCTTGCCAGCCGCAAGGTAACATGCAATGCCATTGCCCCGGGCTTTATTGCTACAGAGATGACAGATGCCATCCCCGAGGCCGCAAGAGAGGCTCTGCTCTCTCGCATCCCCCTGCGCGATATGGGCAAACCCGAGGATATTGCAAACTGCGCCCTTTTCCTCGCATCCGACGAAGCCCGCTACATCACCGGGCAGGTATTGGTATGTGACGGCGGCATGTGCATGTAAGCAACCCTCCGCGCATAAAAATTACAAGTCGCAGCCCCGTAAAGGCTGCGGCTTATTTTGTACCCGCTACCGCAAACCGGCACACCTCGCAGGCATTTTCCGCAAGAAATGTCGTTTTTTCTTGACTCCGGCGGCATTTGTTCTATACTGACAGTATATCGGCAGATAGACGTTATAGCATATTTGAATTTAACGGAAGGAGATACCGCATGAAATTCTTACAGCTCACAACCACGGCCTTACTCATCAGCTGCAGCTTGCCGCTCGGGGCACAACAGCCCGTGCCTACAGACAAGCCAACGTCTGCCCCCTCGCAGGCACCGGCAACACCCCCGGAGGCTGAACTTGACGAGCAAGAAATCAGCGACAAAGAAGCAGCCATTGCAGCACTGGAGGCCGCAGGCATCCCTCGCCGTCAATTCAATGCAACACTGGTGCAAACGGCATACACCGGCAATGACATCACCATGCAAACCCTGTTGGATGCCGGGGCAGATGTTGATGCAAGGGATTACCGCACCCGAGGCACGGCCCTGCATGCAGCTGCACAAGAAGGCAACGAGGCCTGCTTGCAGGTACTCATTGCACACGGTGCCGATGTGAACGCCCTGAACCGCGATGGTGAGACAGCCTTATTCGTAGCGGCCAAAATGGGGCACACAGAGTGCGTGCTGGCACTGGTAGCGGCGGGGTCCGATGTACGGATGAAGGACGACAACGGCAAATCACCGCTGCTTTGGGTAACCCGAGAAGGCAATACCGAGTGTGTTAAAGCCCTTGCCGCAGCCGGCGCCGTGCATGATTTGATTACAGCCGCCACCATCGGCGACCACGTTACCCTGCAATATTACATAAACCGTGGCGCAAAATTGAACCGTACGGACGATGAAGGCAACACAGCCCTCATCATTGCGGCCGAGTTTGCGCATGAGCAATGTGTACAGGCTTTGATTACAGCCGGGGCAGATGTCAACGCAGCCAACAAAATGGGCTCTACGGCACTGCATGAGGCAGCCATGATTGGCGATGACGCCTCCGTGCAGCTGTTAATCGCCGCAAAAGCCAAGCCGGACGTGCAAGACTCTTACGGCAACACCCCCTTACACAATGCCGCCACCAACGGCCACAGCAAATGCGTGGCGCACCTCATTAACGCCGGTGCCAATGTGCACGCCAAAGAAGTGTACGGGGCAACCCCGCTCGCATGGGCTGCGGCCAACGGGCATGACCTTATCGTTAAAATGCTACTCACTGCCAAGGCAGACCCCAACGCTGCCAACAAGTACCAAGAAACACCCCTGCACGAAGCCGCAGGCCGTGGGCATGACACTGTTGTGAAAACCTTGCTTGGTGCCGGCGCCAATCCCAACGTGCAAGACACCAACAAAGTCACCCCTTTACAACGCGCCGAAGCATACGGGCATGCAGAATGCGCACGCTTGCTCCGCAAAGCAATGACGCCACCGGCATCCTCTAAAGAGCAACCGGCAACAACACAAGCCCCCGCACCTTCCGCCAACTGACCATTTTTCTCTCAACCCCCATACTTACACCTAAAGCAGCAGCTGTTACTCAAAACAGCTGCTGCTTAATTTTAACGCGTGCGCTGCCTTATTCGGAGGCATATACACGTTTGCCGAAAATGGCGGAGCCCACTCGCACAATGGTGGCACCCTCCTCTACCGCTACGGCATAATCATGGCTCATACCCATGGAAAGCTCGGGCAAGGGCAAGGGACCACGTGCCCGCAACGTTTCAGCCAACGCTCTGAGAGCCGCAAAAGCCGGGCGTGCCCCTTCAGGCGTTTCCGTGGGCGCCGGTATACACATAAGCCCCTTAATCTCCAAGTGCGGCAAAGCGGTAAGGGCCGCCCAGGCCTCTTGTAAACCGTCGGGGGTAAACCCGTGTTTACTTTCCTCGCCGTCAACATTCACCTCAATAAGAATGCGTGCCGTTACCCCCAACTCGCCGGCAATGCGAGAAATCGCTTCTGCCAATTTGCGAGAATCTACCGCCTCAATCAAAGTGAAGCCCTGCTCCAACGCCTTTCTGACCTTATTGCGCTGCAATGGCCCGATGAGATGCCACTCGCAATCTGCGGGCATGGCCGGCATTTTCTCCATCGCTTCTTGTAAGCGATTCTCGCCGAACAAGCGCTGGCCATCCTGATAGGCATGCATGATATCACTTACCGGAAAAGTCTTACTGACAGCCAGCAAGGCTACACTACCAGCAGCTCGCCCGGCTTTCTTTTCTGCTGCGGCAATCTTTTCCCTTATCTCTGCTAACTGATCTTCAATATACATGGCTACCCTTACATTACCTTGGCTTACCGAATGTTGCAAGCACAAAAGTTAACGTCAAGCAAAAAAATAACGCATGGCACATTTTTTGCTTGAACCATGCAACAGCTAGAGTATACTAGCAGCAGGTGCAGTAGGCCTTCGGCAAACTGCGCGTATACGCGCACCGCCATGGAACTGCATCACTTCACTCCATTAACTTACACATGAAGATTGGCTCTTGCGTGAACAGAGTGTTTTCTTCGCGCACGTTGAGCCACCAGCAACAATATTCCATCACAACAGCATGTCTGAACATTACACGCAAGGACGGCAGGGACAGGGTGCCCGCCGCCGCAATAACCAGGGACGCCACCGCAGACAGCGTATGCCGCGCCCAGTTGACCCCCCCGCCAAAAAGCCCTCACTCTTAGCTCGCATTCTGAGTTTCTTCGGTTTCGGCAAAAAGAAAAACAAGGGCGAATATAACCGCAAAAAAGGAGAAAAAGGCAACAAGAATACACCTACTCAAAAAGTACGCATAGCCAAAACCAACAACCGTGGCGGCAACCCCGCCGCCCCCAGAAGACGCCGCGCTACCTCAACCCTGCCTACCCGTAACGCACGTCTCTACGTAGGCAACCTCTCTTACGAGGCAACAGAAGCCGAGCTTGAAGACCTTTTCAAGGGGTTCGGCTATGTTAAGAGCGTAGATGTAATCTATAACCCCCGCACACACAAAAGCAAGGGTTACGCCTTTGTTGAGATGCACAAGCTTGAGGATGCCTGCAAAGCCGCAGAGGTACTGCACGGCCAGCCTTTCATGGGACGTGAGCTCATGGTAAGTGCCGCCAGCGAGCGCGCCGAACAGGCAGACTCCGCCCAAGACAGTGAAGAAACCGCCACCCCCGCAGCAGATACCGCACCGCAAAACGCTGCGCCCGCAGAAGCCGCCCGACCGGCTGAAGATACAGCGGAAGATAGCTGATGCGATAAAAAAACTTCTGCCAAACGGCCTTCATGACATCATGAAGGCCGTTTTCTCAGTACGACCGACGCGATATGCGCACTGCGGTGAAAGTCCGCGCGGAGCCGCGATGATGCGGAATCCCAGACCTGAAGAACAACTGCGGGGAGGTAACGAACCGTGGAAAAGGAAGTTCGAGGGGAAATCCCGACTGTAC
>JAZNGY010000183.1:0-2677 GCA_045576695.1 Akkermansia sp. | reverse complement strand
ACAATCAGGTGCCGGGCATCGCCTGGGGTGGTACGTGGAAATCCTTTGTGGATGAACCGCACTACCAGCTCGAAAACTACAGCAGCACCTCCGCTGCCCGCAACGCTTTTGAGGTATGAGTGCTAAAGGACTGTTTACTCGCGGCTTCACCGAGGAGGAAGTGAAGCAGATACAGACGACCGCCAAGAAGATGCTTCTGGAGGGCAAAACCCTCATGAGCTGGAACGATGGCAGTACGTCTGTGAGTAAACAGTTCGCCATGCCCGTGGCAGATGTGCTGGAAGAATGTGCCTATGCGCTCCGTTACTTCGAGCGACAGGCACAGGCTTCCGGCACATCTGACCATCCCGCTTCCCTCAGCCATGTTGCATGGCGTTTACCCCATTAACCCGCATTTGCTTGTATGAACTTCCTACAACGCCTCGCTGCCCGCATCTTCTTTGGTTCGCATTCTGTCTTTGAATCCGCTAACCGTTCACCCCGGCGTGCGGAAGTCCCCGGAAGTGGCCCGCGCGACACCTCGCTCGACCTGACTCCCGGAGTCCGCTCGGAGTTGGTTCGCCGGAGCCGCTATCTGGTGAAAAACTCCGGCTTCTTGCAGGAGATTGTGGGCAGCATGGCCATGTATTCCATCGGAGACGGCATCATGCCTCAACCCGCCAGCAAGGATGCCGCATGGAACAAGCAAGCTCTCGACTACTTCAACCGCTGGGCGAGACACGCCGAAATCACCGGGCGATTCAACCTTGTTACCTGCCAATACCTCGCCTGTATGGCTCTGGAAGTAGATGGCGAGATATTTATCCTGAAAACCGAGGAGGACGGCGTGCCGAAGATTCAGCTTATCGAGACGCACCGTATCGGCAGCACTGAGGAAGATACCACCGAAAGCACCATCATTGATGGTATCCGCGTAAACGACCTCGGCAAACCGCTTTCCTACCGTCTTTTGCTGGATAATGGCAACTACCGCGACCTCGCCGCCCGCGATGTCCTGCACCTCTTCACTCCCATGTCTATCTCCCAGATGCGTGGGTATCCAACCATTCAGCATAGTATCAACCACATGCTGGATGTTGCCGAGTTGCTGGCACTCGAAAAGCATGCCGTCAAGGACAACGCCGATATTTCGCGCGTCCTTAAAACGGGGCGAGCAGAAGTGGACGACCGGGATTTCCAACTCAATGCCCCTGTTCAGCCCCAGGGAAGCGACCCCGGATTCTTGCAGACCATCCTTGGTGGCAAGCTGGTAAAGATTCAGCCGGACGAAGCTATTGAGAGCTTCCAGAGCAACCGCCCGAGCCCCACGTTCCAAGGATTCCTCGATTTCCTGCACCGACATAGTGCGCTGGGCTTATTGCCGTATGAGTTCGCCAGCGATTCGTCCAAAATCGGAGGTGCAGGAGTAAGACTTACCGTGGCGAAAGCCGACCGCAGATTCAGTCGAAGACAATCCGTGCTTATCGACCGTATGCTTCGCCCGATTTGGCATTTCGTCATCGGGCATGCCATCACGGCGGGCAAACTGCCACCCGCAGAAGACTGGACTGAGGTCGACTTCGTTACGCCCCGCCGAGTCACGGTGGATGCCGGGCGTGAAGCTCAGCAGAACCGCGAGGATGTCAAGGCGGGACTGAAAACCTTAACTGACCACTTTGCTGAACTCGGCTGTGACATTCACCATGAACTGGAAACCCGAGCTCGCGAGATGGCACTCGTGAAAGAGATTGCCGCCAAGTACGGAGTCAGCCCGCAAGACCTGTATCAATCCTTTACCCAGACCACGCCATGATTACCGCCCCCATGCAGCCCTGGCTGATAACGCTGGAAGCCTACCGTGAACTCTGCACCGTGAATTTTCAATCCCCGGCGCAGAGTAACGCTGTTGACGAAAAGGCTCAACCTTACGAACTGCTGAACGGACTGGCCACCGTTCGCATTCATGGAACGATGCTGCGTCAGGTATCGCCCCGACAGAAAGCTATTGCTGCCATCTGCGGGGTACGGCTGTGCAGCATGGAGGAAACTGCCGCTGCCTTGCTGCAAGCCGCAGCTGATCCGGCAGTACACACCATCCTGCTCGATATCGACTCCCCCGGTGGTACAGTCAACGGAACGCCCGAACTGGCTCAGGTAGTTCGAACCGTAGCCAAGGAAAAGCATGTCTATGCTTTCACCGCCGGGCAATGTTGTTCCGCAGCTTACTGGGTTGCCAGCCAATCCGATGTTATCTACGCCACTCCATCTGCCACGGTAGGCTCAATCGGTGTCATTCTGCCGGTGGTAGACAGCTCCGCTCTTTACGACCGCTGCGGCTTGAAGATGGAAGTATTCTCTGCTGGCAAGTACAAGAGTACCGGGATGGATGGCACCAGCCTGACAGCAGAACAACGCGACCGCCTCTCGCAGCAGGTTAATGCCACATGGGAGAGATTCAAACAAGCCGTAACCCGCCGCCGCTCCATCAGCGAAGCCGACATGGAGGGGCAGAGCTTTTACGGAACAGACGCTAGAGATAAGAAAATTGTAGATGCATGGTAAGCATTCGATGCTGGGCGAGTTTTATAGCTCAGCATCGCTTTTCTGAGGCAAGAGAGCTAGATAATCACCCGTATAACCGGAGGCCAGCTTTTGAAGCGTTTCGTTAAACCACGTCTCGGCATTAACTTTGCAACGT
>JAZNGY010000182.1:0-17431 GCA_045576695.1 Akkermansia sp. | reverse complement strand
GGAAAGGATAATGCCTTATGGTGGGCTTTCAGCTGATGAATATTTATATAAGAGCTTGTAAATTCAATAACTTTGTAAATTGTAAATGAGGAATCTCTAAAAACTCTGGTACCCTCACAAATTGGTAGTTGTGGGGGAGAGTCCGCGAGCGTTAGCGAGCCCGATTTTTGAGCCCCGGCGAGGGGCGCCATAGAATAGCCCGGGTGTGGAGCCGCGCCAGCGGCGGAACCCCGGGAAATATGCAAAAATAGATGCGAACCCCGGCAGGGGTGGCATAATGTTGTGCATTGAATTGAGGCGTTATATGTATTTTTGCCCCCATATTTAAGCCACGCATTATGTCACCCCTCAACCGGGGTTCCCGTTTGTTTGTCCGTTTCCCCGGGGTTCCGCCGCAGAGCGGCTCCACCACCGGGCTACCATATATCGCCCCTCGCCGGGGCTCTGGTTTCGGCGGGCATTCGCCCGTAGGGTATCCCCTACAAATTGCCATTTGGCGAGTTTTTAGAGGTCCCCAAATGGTAAATTGTCAATCCGAAGAATTAGGTAACAAACCTTGTAAGTTCTTTATTTACAATGTACAATTTTCTAATAAAACATCGGCCTGAGTGCAGCACGATGTTTGATGGCCGCAGCATTGCGCAAAAACATGTTTCTCTCGCTATGTAGCCGGGAAAGGATAATGCCTTATGCTGGGCTTTCAGCTGATGAATATTTATATAAGAGCTTGTAAATTCAATAACTTTGTAAATGGTAAATGGTAAATTGTCAATCCGAAAAAAGAGCCGCTACCCTTTGACGAGTAGCGACCCTTGTTATCAAATTGAAAGATTGAGTTACTTGCGGCGACGACGAGCAGCCAGACCTGCCAGAGCCAGCAGGGAAAGCGTGGCAGTGGTGGGTTCGGGAATAGTGGGGGCAACGGGGGCAGCAGGGGCTGCGGTGTAGTTGAGGGCAATGTCGGAAATGGTTATCAGCGTATTACCGCTTTCAGCTCCTGTTGAGGGGTTTGCTGTCCAGACAACAAAAAGCGTGGAAGGGTTCACATTGGCGGTGTTGTAAGTTGCTTCTACTGTACCAGCTGTAGTAAGGCCTGTTGTTGCAATCAGTTCAGTTGCAGTAGAAGTAGTTGCATCATAGCTCCAGAGGGAATAGCCTGCTTTCTTGTCATTTGAGAAAGACAAAGTAATGGCGGAAGCTGTTTCTTCCAACGATACACCAAGAGCTACATACTCACCGCTGAGGGCAGGACGGCACTTGAATGTGAATGAATCTGTTGCAGTAATAGTAATGTCATTGTAATCGCTTTGCGCATAGGCCTGACCTGTGCCACCAAACCAACCCGTCAGGTCGGTATTGCCGATGTTAGAAGCGGTAATAGCAGCGGCTAAGTTCTCAATAATTGCAGCAGAAGAGCCTGTTCCAATGCCGTTTGCATTGCTGCCTGCAATCCATGTGAAGTCACTATTGTCAGGCAAGGTCAGCTGGGCAGCACCAGCCACACCACAGATGGCGAGGAGTGTGATAAGTGTTTTCTTCATGATTAGTATGAATTGATTATTATAAGGTTAGAGCGGATTTTGCAGGGGGAGGGGGTCCAGTTTCACGTGCGACGTGAAATACCTGCTACAACCCAACGGCCCAGTTATACAGCATTCTTAATGCAGATGCAAGCCGAAAAATCGTAAAAGATTAGAATTTTAGACCTTACGAGAATGAAGACTACTTACTGATAACTGTTACCGCGAAGCGAATACTACTGTTGTGATTTGATTATCAACACCTAGAAAGACTACAGCATTAAGAATGCTGACTGCTTATGAAGTCACAAGTCTTCTGATACTGTTGAGCCAAGTGTTCCCGGCGTAGTATTGCTTTCTCGCCACGATTAGGGTGAGCATGAGCGACTGCTGATTTTAGCAGATACTCATGAGCCTTGATACGAGCGTTCTTATACTCTGCCTTTTCAGTAGCGGAATAACCTCGGGTGAAGTTATGAGTAGCATACAGCACACCCTTGTCCGTGACGACATTGCGAGCCGAATTTAAGAGCCCCGTCATAGCGGGGCGACGGACCGGTAGCCACGTGGTGTAGCTGCGTCAGCAGCGGAACCCGTGGTAGTGGTAGCGAAGAATCTCGGAGCCCGAAGCAGCGCAGCTGCTGAGCCCGACAGCAGGGTGGCATCCCCCCCTCAGCGTATAAGCGCGGGGTGGGGGCGTTTTATTCGGTTAACTATCACTTTGCATATCGTAATGCATATCGTAATGCATATCGTAATGCGTACTTCACGGTACGCCATTCGCGCATACAAAAGCCCGTTGCCGTAAAATAGGCAACGGGCTGCAAACACATGATTGAAAAAAATCACTTAAGATTGGGCAGCACATTCTGCTCAAAGTTTTCCACATTACCGCGAATACGGTGTGCAGCGCGGCTGTTGGGAGCAGCCTCGAGCGCGGCTTTGTAGTACTCATACATCTTCATGTAATCACCGAGCAAAGCATAGCTATCGCCGATGGCGCTGAGGACATCTTGACGCACCTCGGAGTCCAGGTTGGGGCGAGCAGCCAAGAATGCCTCCAGCTTCACGATGCTGTCCTTAAGTTCTGCCGGGGAAAGTTTACCGCGGAACTGGCTGAGCAGGTCGCGCAGGGCTTCCGTATCTTTCAGGCGAGCCACGGTTGCGCTACCCATGCCCTTAAAGCCGAGGGTATTTTCGGTATCAACGGAGTTGATGAAATCAATCTCTGCCACATACTTGTCACGGCAAGGCTCGGGCAGCACATTAAGCCCTTCTGCCAAGGCTTTGGCTTTCTCCATACCGGTAAGCGTGGCAGCCTTGGCAAATGCGGCATCGCGGGCCTCACGCTTCTGCACACCGGCATCTACCATGGCAATGTACTCCTCGGGGGTGCGGCGTGTGCCGCTGATAATCTCGTACGGCAGGCCTTTTTCATCCATAAGCACCACACCGGGAAGCCCGGTAATGCGGTATGAGGCCAACAGGTTTTCGCGGCGGCGCTTCTCGGCATCCGGAATTTGAGCCACAAGCGCGGGCGTGCGGGGGAAGTCTACCGTCACCAGCACATACTTATCACCATAGGCAGCATCGAATGCTGCGGACTCCACAATCTGGCTGCGCAGATGGATGCAGGCCTTGCACCAGTCTGTACCGGTAAAGTCAACAAACACGTTGCGATTTTGCTCTACGGCCTGCTGCAACGCGGTCTCCATATCGGGGGCTTCGGGCAAGGCCTGAGCCGCCATGGACAATGCCAATAACGCACCTAATTTTGTCAATATTTTCATTATTGTTTTCTGTTGGGGGTTAAAACCTCTGTTATTGAATATCGAAAAGCTGCTACTCTCGCTGCCTTGTCTATCGAATAACACACTAATCCCTACCATGTCAATACCAAATTAAGATTTCAACCGCAAAATTATTAAATACAGTGTTTTTTAGGGAGCAAGCCGGCATGCTCAACTCTGCGAATGGACAAACTGCGGTGCAGCACCAGCATTGCGCCGAAAAGTTCAGCGCGGGCTTTCATTTTTATGGCACGCTGTCACAACGCAAGCTTGACGCATACGCAAAAGTTGGCACAATAAGGGGGTTAAACTTCAAAAGCGTCCATTATCATGAGTCAGCTAATACACTCCATCATTCAATCCCCGTTCTTTTATTTCGGAACGGGTATATTGCTAATCGCCCTGTTTTTCTGGTATCTGTCTACAGAGCTGGACAGCACCAAGCGCAAGGCGGGTGCATTTTTCGTCATCGGCTTAACAGCATTCTGCCTGCTCTCCCTGTTTGTTAACGGCATGAGATACGGCATTGATATTAAGGGTGGTGAAGAAATAACACTGCGAGTACAACCCAAACTCGACGCCAACGGCGAGCCTACCATTGCCCCCACAGAGGAAGACATGGCCAAGGCCTGCACCATGCTGGAGCAGCGACTCAATGCTACCGGCACCGCAGAAGTACAGATTATTCACTCCGGCGACAAGATTCTCATCCAAATACCTCTTCTTGACCCCAACAATGCAGAAAACAACAAGAAGCTGATGGATGAGATGGTAGAGCGAATCACCCAGATTGCTAATCTTGAATTGTTGGAGGTACACCCCAATAACAGTGACTTGATAAAAGAGGCGAGCGTCATCAGCCAGATAGAAGACTACACGGCAGCCCTGCACCGTTATCAGGAAAACGGTAACAAGGTTAAAGACCCCACCAAGGACAGAAGCTACCGCATCTTGCCCAGCGGTCTCAAAACGCAGCGCAACGCCAAGATGTCGGATGACCAGCTCGTCATGCAGAACTACCACTTGGCCCCCCAAGTGCTGACCAATGAAAAATTGGGCGAGCAGATTACCACAGAAGACGGGCGCTTGGTGTACGATTTCTTCATTCTGCGCAACCCGGTATCAGCAGAGACCAAAGGCGTATACATTAACGGTGCGTTGATATCCTCCGCCAACCCGGACGCCGCCCGCCCCGGCCATGTAAATGTAAGCCTCAACAACGAGGGTGCAGACCACATGCAAAAGCTGACCAGCGCCATGAATGTGGGCAGCGACCGGCTTGCAGTTAACCTTAACGGGTATGTCAAATGCGCCCCTACGGTGCAGAGTGTATTGCACAAAGATTTCAACATCTCCGGCTTGGATGGAAAAAATGAAGCCCAGAACATATCTGACGCCTTGGCCAACCCGCTTTCCAGCGAGCTTGTACTTGAGGGCCGCAACAGTGTGACCGCCCAGCTGGGCAAAAGCGCACTGCACCAAGGCACCATTGCCGGCCTTATCGGCATGATAGGCATCTTCATTTTCTGCTACTGGTACTACCGCTCTGCCGGCATGGTGGCCATGGTGGGTCTTGCCTGCAACGCGCTGATTCTGCTGGGGCTCATGAGCTTGTTCGGCTTCGTGCTGACCCTGCCGGGTATTGCCGGTATCGTGCTGACCATGGGCATGGCCGTAGACGCCAACGTGCTTATTTACGAGCGCCTGCGCGAGGAGAAGGCCAAGGGCAAGCCCTTCATCGACTGCCTGCGTGCCGCATACGAGAAAGCATTCTCCGCCATTTGGGACTCCAACATCACCTCCCTTATCACAGCCGTTATTCTCTTCTGGATGGCCAGCGGCTCCATCAAGGGCTTTGCCGTAACCACCAGCGTGGGTATTCTCACCTCGCTCATCGGCGCTATTGTGGTAACACGCGTGCTCTTCTTCTTTGTTGAGAAGTTTAAGCTCATCAAAAACATCAAGTTTGCCAAAGCCCCGCTGGAGGGCAAGGTTATCGACTTCATGAAGTACCGCAAGGTAACGGCATGGGGCTCCATCATCGCCATTGCGGCCATGTGCGCCTACGGCGTCTTTGTACGCGGCGACAAAGCACTGGGTGTTGACTTTACCGGTGGCTCCAACATTGAATACGCCATTCCCGGCGATGCTCAGATTGACTACGGTAAGATTGAATCCGCCGTGCAGGGCATGTCACTTTCCAAAGCCCCCACCGTGCAAGAGTTCCACGGCACAGACTCCCGCATTGTTAAGATTCGTGTAGCAGAGGGCGACGCAGAGCAGGTAATCGCTAAGCTGAGCGCCGATGTACCCGGCATGAAAGAGCTGGAGAAAGACGTAGCCATATCTTCTGTAAGCTCCTCCTTGGGTGCAAGCTTCCTCAAGACGGCCTGCTGGGCTATCTTGGCCGGCTTGCTGGGTATTACCATCTACCTGTCCATACGCTTCGAATGGAGTTTCGCCATGGGTGCCTTGGTATCCACCGCGCACGACGTGCTGGCCATCATCGCGCTGGTGGTATTGTTGGGCACAGAGCTCAGCATCATCCACATCGGTGCCTTCCTCACGGTAGCCGGTTACTCCATTAACGATACCATCGTTATTTACGACCGCATCCGCGAGCGCCTGCGCAGCGCAGAGCCGAATGAGAAGCTTGTCGACATCATGAACGAGGCCATCAACACTACACTGTCTCGTACGCTGTTGACCTCCGGTTCTACCATTGCGGTGCTTATCTCTCTTATCTTCTTGGGTGGTCCGTCCATGTTCGACTTCTCCGTCGCCATGTTGCTGGGTATCTTCGTAGGTACCTACTCCTCCATCTTCATTGCCGCCCCCGTGGTGCTGGCTTGCGATAAGAAGCACAACCTGCGTGCCGAGCTGCAGGCTCAGGATGAGCAAGACGCCAAGGCATAATCCCCCAAGGCAAAAATCATTCAGCATCGGCTCGCATCTCTCCGCCACGAGGTTGCGAGCCGATTTTTCACTCCCGCACCACCACACATGAAAATCACCGCCACCAAAGCCATATTGACCATATGCGCCATCCTGTTTACCACGGCCCTGTGGGGCTCTGTAAGCTGTGGGGCCGCACTGGGCAACAGCTCATTATCTGCAGAAGAAGCCACCTTTTTACGGCACCTCATCTACATGCACTTCGGGTTGGCACAACTGGCTATTTTGGGGGCAGTTATCACCTTATACCGCAGGCACCGCAAATGGCGCAAGTATTATCTGCTGGTCAGCTACAACGAAAAGGGGCTCTGCCTTAACCCGCCCGGCATCCGCATGCCGGCAGACCGCGTTTACCGCTGCCACCTGGGCAACATACGCACGGCAGAGCTTCCGCCCACCGATGCGCCGATTCTGGTGTACCCCATGTTCATGCTCAGCGGGCATTCCAGCGGGGCTAAGTTGGAGAGCGAGCTCAACCTCGCCTATGCAGGCAGCCCCCTGCCCCCGGATTTATATTACCAGCCGGTGCTGGGCGCCTCCCCTTGGTTAGCCAAGGCCGCAGCCGCCCACATACGCCCACACCTGCAAGAAAAAACCGGTGTGCTGGTCATCGCGCATGGGTCTCGGCTTACCGACAGCCCACCCGAGCCGGCATTATTTTGCCGCAGATTGCGAGAGCTGCTCCCGGACACCGAAATTGAGGTAGGCTACTTCAGCCAAGCCCCCGAGGCCGGCGAGATGCTTACCCGCATGCAGGCAGAGCATGTGCTGCTGCTACCCTTCCTGCTTACGGAAGGCATACACACCGCCCGCGACCTCCCCACCGCACAAGATGCCGCTGCCTGCGGCAAACGCCTTACCCGCCTGCCCGTTGTGGCAGCACTGCTTAACTCCACCTCACCCCACCGCTCATGAAAATCGCCCTCAAAGTTACCCCCGGTGCCCGCAAAAATGAAATCCTCGGTTGGGAGGACGATTACCCGCAGGTGGGCCGCGTGCTCAAGCTCAAAATCGCCGCCCCCCCCATCGATGGCAAAGCCAATAAAGAAATAGAAAACTTCCTTGCCAAAAAGCTGGGCCTTGCCAAGTCTGCCGTCTCCATTGCCCACGGCGCCTCCGGCCGCATCAAACTCGCCGAACTCCCCGACGGCACCGATTTGACCCCCTTGGGCTGAAAAACAGAACGCCCCCCAACGCACTTTAATATATTTATCAAAAAAAATCATACATCGAGATAGATTTTTTTATTTTTCTCTCTATACTAATAACCACACCGAACATTTCCATTCTAACCACCAATATCAAATATGATGAGACATTCTCTTTATCTCCTTTCTTTGCTGACTATGCCCGGTATTATTTCACCTTGCATGGCAGAGGGCCCCGCAAACGTAGCATGTGTTGATGAAAACCCCTATTTTCGTCAAGTCGTGGACGAGTATACAAAACGGAGCGAAAAATGGATAAACAGTTTTCTGGCGGGGTATAACGGCAATACCACTGCCCCGGAAATCCCCGACATTGTATTAAATGTATACATGGAAGGTGCAGCATATGCAGGCCGTAAGGAGCTGGTGCAGGCATGTATTGAAAAGGGCGCGGATGCAGATTTTGCTCTTGGGGCAGCCGCAGCCGGTGGTCACATGGACTTGGTGCTGACCCTCTTACAACAAGGAGTCGGCCCCGACCACGGGATTTATGATGCGGCCCGGAGCGGCCATATGGAAATGATAACATTTCTGTTAGATGAAGGCGCAGATGCGGATAATGCTTTAGCCGGTGCAGCGTGCGTGGGCAATGTGCAGCTTGTACAACAAATGCTGGAGAAAGGTGCGGACCCGGATGCCGGGATTCTGGAGGCCTGCCGTGGCAGGTACATGGAAATTATCCGATTATTGTTGGATAAGGGTGCTTCATTAGACTACGCCGTCAGAGGCGCCGCCGGCGGCGGCCACATGGATATTGTGCTCATGCTGCTGGAGAAAGGCGCAGCCCCTAATGAGGCAATAAGCGAGGCAGCCATGGGTGGTTATACAGATATTGTCAAACTCTTATTAGAGAAAGGGGCAGATGGGAATGAAGCAATGGACGGCGCAGCCTTTAATGGTGATGCGGACACCGTCAAACTTTTGTTGGAGAAGGGCGCAGATGCGAACAAGGGCATATGCAGCGCAGCCGGCGCCGACCATATAGATATTGTTAAATTACTATTGGAGAAAGGCGCTGATTCTCCTGATGCAATATGGCATGCCTGTGTTAATGGTCACACAGAAACCGCTGAACTGTTAATGCAGCATGGCGCTGATGCGAATAAGGGCCTTCTGGGTGCTGCTCAGGGTAATGAAGTGGCAGCCGCGCTGCTCATGCTGCAACATGGAGCAGACCCCAACACAGCCATTGCCTCGGCAGCGCGACACGGGCATGCAGATGTTCTGAAACTTTTGTTATCACTTCCGGCGATTGATTTGGAACGCAGATACATACTGTGGGGCACCGAGAAGCTGACGCTTCTTGATATAGCCACCCGCTATGAGTATGAGGAATGCGCAGAGCTTATTCGCGCCGCCGGTGGCAAAACAATAATCGAGCATGAAAAAGGCTTTTATATTATCGTTGTAAAATGGGCAACAACAGATGCCCGCAAGATGGCGTTTACAGGAGGTTGCAAAGGAAATCTCAATGCAATGGCTCATTTGGACCAAGACAGCTTAGATACCTATTGCTTGGGCGCAGCCTATTTCGGCCGTTTTGAACTTGTTGAGCAATGCATCAAAAATGGTGCCGATATTAACATTGCGCTTTTGGGCGCATGTGCCGGGGGGCATATGGATGCAGTGAAGCTCTTTCTGTCCCAAAAAGCAAACCCGACGGAAGGCATTATCGGCGCGGCTTGCTGCGGCTACACGGAACTGGTAAAGCTGCTGCTGGCTCAAGGTGCAGACCCCGGTATTGCGCTTGCTTGTGCAGCCATGAGCGGACACACGGATATCATATCATATTTGCAGGGCCAAGGGGCAGACCCGAGCATGGGCCTCTTCGGTGCGGCATGCAGCGGGCAGGCTGAACTTGTGAAGTTGTTCTTGGCGCAGCCGGGTGTAAACGTAAACATAAAGGAGCCGTTGGGATATTTTTCCGCCAAACAGACCCCGCTTGATGCGGCCGAAAGCTATGGCTGCGAAGAATGCGCAACGCTTATTCGCGCCGCCGGCGGTAAAACTTATCGGGAATTAACGGCCGCTGCCGAATAAATGGAGCATTTACAGCGCTAAACAATTAAGAATTGACGCACGGGGATTAAGATAGTAGAATAGCCGCAGCATGAATGAAACTTCCGAATATAAGGTAGCAGACATTTCACTTGCAGACTGGGGTCGCAAAGAGATTGAGGTGTCAGAATACGAGATGCCGGGCCTGATGGCCTGCCGCGAGAAGTACGGTCCGCAGCAACCGCTGGCCGGGGTACGCATCACCGGTTCTCTGCACATGACCATCCAAACCGCCGTGTTGATTGAAACACTGGTGGCCTTGGGGGCAGAGGTTCGCTGGGCATCTTGCAACATTTTCTCCACCCAAGACCACGCCGCAGCCGCTATTGCCACAGCCGGCGTACCCGTATTTGCCTGGAAGGGTGAGACCCTTGAAGAGTACTGGGACTGCACTTGGAAGGCCCTGTGCCACCGCGACGGCCAAGGTCCGCAGTTGATTGTGGATGACGGTGGCGACGCCACCCTGCTGCTGCACAAAGGGTACGAAATGGAGAACGGTGACACGTGGGTAGACACCCCCTCCACCAGCGAGGAAGAGAGCGTCATCAAAGCCCTGCTCAAGCGCATTGGCGCAGAGCAGCCCGGCGTGTTCCACCGCTGGATGCCCGAGATTATGGGCGTGTCCGAAGAAACCACCACGGGTGTGCACCGCCTGTACCAAATGGCCCGCGACGGCCGCTTGCTCTTCCCCGCCATTAACGTGAATGACTCCGTTACCAAGAGCAAGTTTGATAACTTGTACGGCTGCCGCGAAAGCCTGACCGACGGCATCAAACGCGCCACCGACGTGATGATTGCCGGCAAGGTAGCCGTTATCTGCGGTTATGGTGATGTAGGCAAAGGCTGCGCACAGGCCCTGCGCGGTTTGGGTGCCCAGGTAATCGTTACCGAGATTGACCCCATTTGCGCCCTGCAAGCCGCCATGGAGGGCTACCGCGTGCTTACGGTAGAAGACACCCTAGGCATGGCAGATATTTATGTGACCACCACCGGCAACTGCGATATCATTACCCTGGAGCACATGGAGGCTATGAAAGACCAAGCCATTGTGTGCAACATCGGCCACTTTGACAACGAGATTCAGGTAGCGCGCCTGCAAGCCCGAGAGGGTATTGTATGCACCAACATCAAACCGCAGGTAGATAAATACACCTTCCCCGATGGCCACAGCCTCTACCTGCTGGCGGAGGGTCGCCTGGTCAACTTGGGTTGCGCCACCGGCCACGCCTCGTTCGTGATGAGCAACAGCTTCACCAACCAAGTGCTCGCACAAATCGCCCTTTGGCAAGACCGCGGCACACGCGCCAACAGTGTGGAGGTGCTGCCCAAGGTGCTTGACGAAGAAGTGGCACGCCTGCACCTTGCCAAACTGGGGGTTCACCTGACCACGCTCTCCCAAAAACAGGCAGACTACATCGGCGTCAAGGTCGAAGGCCCGTATAAAGCCGAGGCGTACAGATATTGAAGAAAGTACAAGGTATAAAGTACAAGGTACAAAGTACAAAGTACAAAGTACAAAGTACAAAGTACAAGGTACAAGGTACAAGGTACAAAGTACAAGGTACAAGGTACAAAGTACAAGGTACAAGGTACAAAGTACAAAGTACAAAGTATGGGTACCGAGTGCAAAGCAAACGCATGGCAAAGGCCTGCTGCTTTGCGCTCGGTACTTTGCGTATGCAAATTGTTTTTTTGCATACACGATTCTTGCTTGCGTTATCCTTAAAAACAAGTAGAATGGAATGAAACTGTTTTAACATGGCATCACTCTCAACATATATAGGCATAGCTCTGGGGGGAATCATCATCCTGACGGGAGACTTAGCTCAAGCCCAATCGTTGAGTGGTGCCACCCGTACTCAAAACACCCAAAGCGGCACAAAAAAAGCAGACCCCTCCGAGTATTTCCTCGTTGCCTTTGGGCATTGCCAAGATGCCGAAAAAGCAGCGGCAGAAGGCAACTACACAGAGGCTATCAAAAAAGCAAAACAGTCTGAGTATGTGCTGGCAAAAATTGTAAAAATGTTTCCTGACTGGAAACCCGACATGGTGAATTACCGCCGCGAAAAGGTGGCAAAAATGTTGGCAAGCTACCAAAAATCTGCCGCAGATGCCCCCATACCTACCGGCAGACAACCGGGGCAAGCTCTGCCCAAGGTAGATAAAATCGAGCTACCCAACATTCCGCGCCACCAAGGCTCAACCTCGCAAGGTCAAATTATTGACCCCAACAGCGTCATGATGCCGAACTACGACACAACGGACAGAGAGCTCTACAACACCATTGCCAAGCTCAAAGCGGAGTGTACGCGCCTCTCAGATGCTTGCAGCAAGCTCGAAAGCCAAAACAGTGAGCTGCGCAAGGACTTGACCAAATCTCAGTTGGAAATGGATCGCTACAAGCGCGAGTGCGAAGACTTGCGCACCAAAATGTCCAAGGAGCGAGCCGCCGGCAACGAGCTTGTAGCCTCTTACGCCCAGCAGTTGGCAGAAAAAGAAGCCCAACTGCGCGCATCAGAAAAAGCGCGTGCCGAGGCAGAAGCCAAGGTAGCAGAACTGCAAACCGAATTAACGGCCACCAAAAAAGCCTTAAGCGAAGTAACGGCAGAGCGCGATGCCCTCAAAGCCGAAAACGAGAAGCTGAAAGCCATCATTGACCTGAATAACCCGGAAAAAACCAAAGCGCTGCTCGACCAAAACCTGACCCTGGCAGACCAGCTCAAACAAGCCCGCGACCGCGTGGCTGAACTGGAGGCCGCCATTGCCGGCTCGGCAGATGAAAACAACGTGCTCAGCGAGCAATTGGAAGAAGCACGCGAGGCCGAGCAAGAGTTGCGCGAACAACTGGGCGCCGTGTACGACGAAAACCGCGGCTACCGCCGCCGCGTTTCGGAGCTGACAGAGCGCCTCAATAACTTGGAGGCCGCCGCCAAAGCCCAAGCAGAAC
Organism: Akkermansia sp.; assembly: GCA_045576695.1. Classification (GTDB taxonomy): domain Bacteria; phylum Verrucomicrobiota; class Verrucomicrobiia; order Verrucomicrobiales; family Akkermansiaceae; genus Akkermansia. Next base: position 4,953 of record JAZNGY010000182.1, on the reverse strand, counting down.
AACCTACCGTAGACCCCGCTCTGGTTGAAGAAACAGAGGTACTCAAAGACATTATTGCCAAGCAACGCCGCACCATCGAGATGCAGGAGGAAGGCCGCAAAATGATGCTTGAAACCTACAAAAAGCTCAAGAGCGAGAACGATGAGATGGTTAACCAGCTTGAAAAGCTGGAAGAAGAAAGCAAGCTCGAGCTCACCGAGGCAGAAACCCGCATGATTGAGGCTATTCGCAACGGCGAAGCCGCCATTGAAGGTGAAACCGCACCCACCACTGAAGCCGCACGCCGCAGCGTGGCCATCGAGACCCTCACCCAGCAGGCCGACAACGCATTCAACAAAAGCCGCTACACCGCTGCAGAGCAGCTCTACCGCACGCTTTACGATTACCAGCCGGACCACGTGCCCTGCTTAGTCAATTTGGGCACCATCTTGCTCTACCGCAATAAATGTGAAGAGGCCATAGAATACCTTGTACGCGCCACAAGATTAACCCCCGATTTACCTATCTCCTACTTCTTGGCGGGCATTTGTTACTACCGCCTCAACCGCATGGAGGAGGCAGAGCAAATGTTTATTGCCACCATTGAGCTTGACCCCGCCAATGCAGAGGCTTTCTTCTACCTCGGCAACATAGAGGGCATCTCGGGCCGTATAGACATGGCGCTGAGCCACTTTGCCGCAGCGGTAAAGCTCAAGCCCAGCTTGGCAGATGCCCACTACAATATGTCTCGCCTGTACGCAGAGCTGGGGCGTATACCCGATGCCATCCGTGCCTACAACCGCGCTATTCAGGCCGGTGCAGAGCATGATGAAGAGTTTTATCATTACCTGAGCGATCACCAAGACAGAGAAAAACAAGCGGGCGAAGACCTCGTGGCACTTGTGCAACCGGAGGCCGAAGCCAAAAAGTTATCGCAAAATCCTGAAGAAACCCCACAAACACCGGACCCCGCCGCACAGCCTGCCGAGCCCGCCCCGCAAGCGGCCGACCGGCCGCAACCGGCAGAGACCGACCAACAACCGGCGCAACAGCCGCAGCAGCTGACAGAAGAAGAGCAAGCCCAAGCTGCGCATGATGCCGTGCTGGCAGAAATTGCACGCCTGTCTACCACCGGCGGCAAGGTTGCCCCCACCCCCTCCGGCGCAGGTAATGATACCACGGTAGACCCCGGCAGATTCAGCACAACAACCGTTCGTGTCAAAAAGGGCAAACACACCAAGAAAATACGCCTGCGTGTCAAACGCCCCAGAGTACAACGCATTCGTCAATCGGGCGGCGAAATCAAAGAACTCAACCCGCCCAAGCCCGCCAAAAAGACGAAAAACACCAAGCGCAAGAAGCGCTGATGGCCGTTTTACACCCCTCTGCACGCTAAATTCACCCGGTTCGGGCTATTTTTAACTCGCCAAGGCGGTGTTGTTGTGATAGTATACTCAAGGTTAAGAATTCTTTGAGTCATGCGATTTATATCACAACTAATAACATGCGTTTGTTTATTGGCGGGCAGCTTGCTGTGCCAAGCGCAACAACCGGACTATTCGTTGCCTGCAGCTGCTCATACGGCAGATACCAAACACAAAATGGATAAAAAAGAGGCCATTATCGAGGCTGCTGACATACCGCAAGAAAGTAAAGATGTACTGCGAAAAGTTGCACCATACATTAATGAGTATGTGCTCGAAGGTTACAGCAAACTGAAAGAACACCACGCGCTGGATGGCCACAGCGCCCTTGACCACGCCCGCATGAGGGCAAACTTTCTGCCCCCGCCCAACGGCATCCCCTGCCCCGATTGCGGCCAAATTGTACTCAACCGCAACAAAGATGACCTGCCGGCTTGGACCTGCCACTACACCGGCAACAATGAGCAGTACGCACGCTTCCCCATCCCCCTGCGCCTTTATGCACAAGAAGAAGCAGGCATGGGCCTGTGGGATAAACTGTGCCACCGCGTTGAGGTAGACCCCTTCAACTTGGCTGCCACTATCATCTTTTTCTTAGCCATTCTCCACACCTTCCTTGCACCAAAAATCGCATCATACGCTCACCACTTAGAGAAAAAGCACAAAGAATCCCTGCGCGCCCGCAAGTTCCGCATTGAGCACCCGGAGCAGCGCCTGCCCGTCTCTTTCACCTCCACCATACTGCACTTCTTGGGCGAGGTAGAAGTAGTCTTCGGTTTGTGGGTAATACCTTTTGCCTTGGTGTGCATCAACTACTACTCGATGGACGACTTCCTGAAGTATGTGGACCACGACGTCGTGTTTACCGAGGCACTGTTCGTAGCCGTGGTAATGGTAATAGCAGCCTCTCGCCCCATATACCGTTTGGCAGAGATTACGCTTAAGAAAGGCGCAGCCCTCGGCAAGGGCACACCGGCCGCTTGGTGGTTATCCGTACTTTGCATTGCCCCGTTGCTGGGTTCTTTCATCACCGAGCCCGCCGCCATGACCCTGGCCGCCATTCTGCTCAGCAAGAAGATATACCAGCTCAAGCCCAGCCTGCCGCTTTGCTATGCAACACTGGCACTGCTCTTCGTGAACGTCTCAGTGGGTGGCACCCTCACCCACTTTGCAGCTCCGCCCATCGTGATGATTTCCGAGAAGTGGGATTTCGGTTTGGCACACATGTTCCTTAACTTCGGGTGGAAAGCCGTTGTGGGCATTCTGCTGGCCAATTTCATCTACTTCATGATTTTCCGCAAGGAGTTCAAGAGACTGGAGGAAGTGCAGCGCAGCCAAATGGCCTTTGAATACGCCGTGCCGACCACGTGGGAAGACCGCCAAGACAACATCCCCGTGTGGGTATACTTGGTATCCATCGGTTTCTTGGGATGGACGGTCTACTTCAACCACCACCCCGCACTCTTTATCGGCGGGTTCATGGTCTTCTTGGGCTTTACCATGGCCACCCCGCAATACCAGAACCACGTTACCATCAAGGTACCGCTGCTGGTAGCCTTCTTCCTTGCCGGCTTGGTAACACTGGGTGGCGTGCAAGGTTGGTGGATGGAGCCCGTGCTGCAAGCCCTCTCCGAGATGGGCGCCACAGCTACCATGGGCTTAGCCAGTGTGCTGACCGCATTCAACGACAACGCCTCTGTCACCTACTTGGCCAGTACCGTACCGCACCTGCAAGAGCAGATTAAGTACGCCATTGTGGCCGGCGCCGTTACGGGTGGTGGTCTCACCGTGATTGCCAATGCACCCAACCCTGCCGGCCAGGCCATTTTGGGTAAATACTTCAAGGGTGGCATCAATGCCATTAAGCTTTTTGCATGGGCATTCATCCCCACCACCATCATGTTCTTCATGTTCTTGCTCACCTGCCCCGCAGAAAGCAACACCCCGGTTGAACCCCAACAGCCGCAAGCTGTTGAGGCTACCGCAACACAGCATGTTTGCAACCACACGGAACAGCCCGCCGCAACACCTGCCCCCGAGGCAACGGCGGAGCAGACCGCAGAAACCAACTGATTTTACCCCAATATGTTTACCGGCATAGTAGAATGCACCGGCAAAGTTGTAGCGCGCACCCCTGTTGAAAAGGGAGCGCGCTACACCATTGATATCCCCTTTGCGGCCGAGCTGGCGTTGGGCGACTCCGTAGCCGTCAACGGCTGCTGCCTCACCGTTGATAAGGTGCAAGGCACACAGGTGGAGTTCGACCTGCTCACCCAAACCATGCGCGTTACCTCTCTGGGCACGCTCTACCCGGGCTCCATCTGCAATTTGGAGCGAGCCATGGGAACCGCCGGCCGCTTCGGCGGGCACCTCGTCATGGGGCATGTGGATACCACCGGTACGGTTGTTTCCATCACCCCGGTGGGGCAAGACCACATGGTGCGCATCCGCATACCGGCAGAATACCTGCGCTACACCATAGATAAAGGCAGCATCTGTATAGACGGCATCTCCCTCACCATTGCGGCCATTCATGCAGAAGAAAGCGAGCTCGAGTTCTGGATTACCCCGCACACTTGGCAACGCACCATCATGCATGTATACACCCCCGGCACCGTGGTTGATATAGAGGTAGACATGATTGCCAAATACGTGGAAAAAATGTTCCGCCCGTCATAACCCGCCCCTGTGGTATGCTATACATTTTCTACACCTTTGCCACGGTATTTGCCGCCCTTGGGCTGATATTCAGCATCGACAACTGGTGTATTTTGCGGCACAACACCAAAAACCGCGGCAAAGAAGCCCCCGCGGCGTACAACCCCTTCATCGGCGGGCTTTTTCTGTTATGGGCGCTCAGCATCGTGCTGCCCGCACACATGGGCTTGTGGGCCTATATTGCCTTGGTTATCGACTACGGCTGCCTCCCCATGTGCCTGCATTGGTGCTTCAAAAGAAGAGCCACAACCCGATAGGCGTCTTTAAGCATTACCCCTGAAAGTACGAGTTACGAGATTCAAAATACGAAGTAATAGTTAGGCATACAGCCGAAATTACAGCGGCAACTTATGCGTGGCTTTGCTACACTGCGCCGCTGGCGCCTGACTCTGAACTTCGTACCTCGTATATCGTCATTCGTACATTCAAATACCGATTTAGTGTTCATGTTTCTAATGATGCCCACGCGTTTACAGTTTGTAGATGTGGCAGCCCGATAAATTGTAATTTATCGGGGTGTTTGATGTGAGCGAAGCGAACCGAATTCAAGAGCCCCGTGATAGCGGGGCGACGGACCGGTAGCCACGTGGTGTAGCTGCGTCAGCAGCGGAACCCGTGGTAGTGGTAGAAAAGAATCAAGTCGGATCGTAGCCATGTCGTTCTGTGAGCCAAGGAGTTGATTTATGACATTGTCTTCCTAAGACCGCTTGGCCTCCGACTTAACTTCGTACCTCGTATATCGTCATTCGTACATTCAAATACCGATTTAGTGTTCATGTTTCTAATGATGCCCACGCGTTTACAGTTTGTAGATGTGGCAGCCCGATAAATT
>JAZNGY010000181.1:0-19152 GCA_045576695.1 Akkermansia sp. | reverse complement strand
TGCATGGATAACGCATGGCTGCGGGCAGAGGGATATATCTCGTTTTATCAACTCCTCAAACGCTGATTGGAAACCGCCGTATGCCATAAATGGCACGTACGGTGGTGTGTGAGGGGGCGAAAGCCCCCTACACGATTTTTTGGTAGTGAGGTAACAAGATATTGTGGTGCGAGTGATTGGCCACTCTGTAAAATTGTGGTGGAGGCATGCGTGTTGACAGCTCTGGTAAGGCGTCAGAAAAAGGGGGTAAAAGGTGGCATTTTATTTACCTGCGCGCCCGGAGGGGGGCGGCGGCTTTTTCGGGTGGTCAACCGTTCCCTCCCCGCTCCCCTCCCAAGGTTAAGGCACCCAAACACGGGGCAGCGTGCGGCGGTGCTGGGTACCATGGCCGCGCTGCCGGAAAAAGCCCCGGCGGTAGCCTTCAGGAATATCAACAAAAACGGCTTGAATCTAAAATGCCCGGTTGCCTCTATTCTTTAGGTATTTATTCCGTTTATTTCGTTTTTAACGGAATTACAAAAGCGTAGCATACATTCTTTATATACAGCTAAGGGCAAAACATTAAAATAACGCCATACACCCACCGGGTATACCCCGGCCCTACCCCGGGGGGTGGGGGTAGGGATTCTTTTTACCTCAAAATCCCAAAGTGTCTTTAGCGAGCCGGGCAAGTTGGAGGGAGAGAGAATGCGAAACGGGGATTTACGAAACGGCGGGCGTATAGGAAAATGAGGCTTTTTGGGGTGAGAATAGGCGCAAGAGTGTTAGGAGTAGGGAAAATGGGCGGTTGTTGTTGAAAATGGGCGCGGAAAAAGCTGCCACGGGGTGCGGGGTGGGGAGTTTATGGAGAGAGCGCGCGCGTTTGGGGTAAGGGGTAAGGGAAACGGCATCCCACATGGCGCGAAACTAAGGGAAATGGCAAGAAAGAGTACAGAGGAAAGTATACTGGTTAAGGAGTTAGCGCATGCAGAGGGTAAAACTGTGCAGTGGGCAAGGAAACAGCGGCGCATCGGCTCGGAAACGTGGAAAAAGTTTGTGGAAACTAGGCGCCGGCCGGTGAGAGAGCCGGAGGTTGCCGCGGCAGAGACCGGTGATAATGAGCTCGAGCGCGCGCGGTGGATGACTACCGTGGCGTTCGCCGCCCTCACCCGCGCGGAAAAGTCCGCCCGCTACTACGAGCGCGATCCCGGCATGTGCGTTACCTCTGCCCGCGCGTTGCGTGAAGCGCGCCGCATGTATGAAGAAGCCCAAAAGCACCAAAAACGCCTGGAAATTGAAGCCTTGCAATACATCCCCGTCACCAAGGTGCGCGATATCCGCGCCGCTATGAGCCGCCTCTCGGAGGTGGTCCAGCAATTCCGCGTGCGCATTGCCGGGCGCATGCCGCAAGAGATGCGCGCCGCATTCTACGCGGCCTTTGATGAAGCCAAGGGCGGATGGAATGACGGTATCCGCGCCGTAGATACCTACATAGAAAGCCTGCTGCCATGCTAGAGCCCCTGTTCCTGCGCGACCGCGAACGCGCCTCCCTCTGGTGCGAGCAAAACCTCATCTTCCCGCGTGAGACCTCGCCCAATAACCCCGGCCCGCTCTCCTTCGCCCGCCAGCCCTACCTGCGCGAGATCATCGACTGCGCCCTCGATCCCACCGTGGAGAACGTCTACGTAGCCGGTGGTTCGCAAATCGGCAAAACCGCCCTGCTCATCTGCATATTGGCCACCTTCATGGAGCTTGAGCCCTCGGACGGCATCTGGGCCATGGTCAACCAGGATCAAGTGAGAGACTTCTCGGAGCGCCGCGTCATGGAGTTCATCAAGGCTAACCCCTGCCTGCGCCGCCACCTCCTCGCGTATGATCCCTCCGCCTTCAAGCCCATGAATTACCGTCTGGATAACATGAACGTGAAGTTCGTGGGCGTGGGCTCACCCGCCAACCTCGCCTCCACCTCCGTGGCGTGGGTTATCGGCGATGAAGCCGCCAAGTACCCGTGGATTCACAAAGATGAAGCCCCGCCCATCCCCCTGCTCCTCAACCGCACCAAGGCCTTCCCTCGCCGCTTCCACATCTTCACCTCCACACCTACCACCATCGAGAATGAGTTTTGGCAAAAGTTCCTCACCTCCGATATGCGCGAGTACTTCATGCCTTGCCCCTACTGCGGCGGGGAGTTCGCCTTCGTGTTCAACTCAGAGAATATGCGCTGGGATAAAGGCCCCGATGGCCACACCGATATCGACGTAGCCGAGGCCACCGCCCGCTACCTCTGCCCCCACTGCAAGGGCGAGATACGCAACGAACAAAAGTTCGCCATGATGGAGCGCGGCCGCTGGCTCCCCTCCGATGCCCTGCGCCGTGAGTACGCGGATGACCGCATCAAGCCCTCCTCCGGCACCCGCGGCTACCATATCACCTCCCTCTACTCGCCTTATCTCACCTTCGGCAACTACGTCCGTCAGTTCCTGGAGTGCCTCCAGAATCTCACCGTGGCCACCGACCTGCAAGACCTGCGCAACTCCTGGGAGGCCCTGCCCTACGAGTTCACCCGCATCACCATCAAGAGCGAAAACGTGCTCGCCCTCTGCGGCGACTACCTGCGCGGCACCCTCCCCGTGCCGGAGGAGCAAATCTACTACATCTCCGTGGCGTATGACCCCGGCGGCGATGCTACCCACTGGGTCGCCTGCGCCGTGTGCGAGGGCGGTGCCATGTACGTCATAGACTGGGGCACCATCCTGCAACCCCTTACCGAGGGCCACTACGAAAACGACGGCACGGAGGATGAACCCGTCTGGCGCTGGGTGGTGGATAAACCCGGTGTCGCCCCGCACTTCGCCTCCCTGGAGTGGCTGGGCGTCAAGCCCGGCATCGGCTTTGTGGATGCCGGTTACATGACCAAAGACGTGTACGATGAATGCCTGCGCCTGCCCGGCCAGCTCACCCCCACCAAGGGCTCCCCCTCCAAGGTGGGCACCTGGTGGACCCGCCCCGCAGGCCCCACCTGGCCGGGGTTGGAGGTGCTCTCCTACGTGGACTACATGTCCAAAATGAGCCTCTACAGCGAAACCATTGCCAAACAACGCGCCCCCAAGCTGGTGCTGCCCCGTGCGGAAGATGTGGATTCTGACCTCGTGCGCGGGCTCTCCGGCCAAAAGCTCGTCAACCGCAACGGCCGCCAGCAATGGAAGAAGGTGGAGGACGACCACTACGGAGACTGCATCAAGCTCCAGCGTGTCGGATGGTGGTGCCTTGGCCGCCGCTTTGAGGACCCCGCCGCCCTGCCCGATGCCCGCGAGGGGCAAGAGCCCGATGGTTACGCCGGCTATGGTGGGCAAGCCGCGCCCGTCACTCTCTGAGCATCCCTCACCCCGCGATAAGAAAGTGATATGACGATAACGGCACAAATGATACGCGCGTATGCCACACGGTACACCCGTGAGGAGCTGGTAGTGCTGCGTGATAAAGCGATGGATGCGCTCAACTCCGGCTCCGTCATCACGCAGGTGGCCACCGGTAGCGGCACCTCCTACACCCGCACCATCACCCTGCGGGCTGAGGATGCCCTGGCGCTCTACCAAGGCGCGCTGGACCTGTTGGACGGCACCGACACCGCTGCCGACTACACGCAGGTGGAACACTTTACGCAGAGAGGGGGTATTTGCTGATGGCTCGCAAAAAACGCTACAAGCTCAAGGCTCAGCGCCAAGCCGTGCAGGTGGCTGCCCCTCAAATGAATTGGGGGCTGGATGCCGCCCGCTATGATGAGGCATGGCCCGTCAACTACTGGCAGACCCTGCGCCCTAATGATGAGGTGAACATGGGGGATCTGCGCACCATCTGGCAGCGGGCGCGCATGCTGTTCCATAACAATGACTCCGTGCGCTCCCTCGTGCTCAACATGGTGCAGCTCACCGGGGTGCAGAATCCTCTCCCCATAACGGAGGATGAAGAATGGAATCAGCTCGCCCTCGACTACTTTCTCACCCGCACCCGCGAGGCGGACCTGTTTGACGCCGCCGGTGCCGTCAATTTCTGGCAAGCACAGGCCTATGCAGAGCAACGCGCTATTGTGGATGGCGATGTGCTCATGGTGGCCACCTACGCGCCGGATGGCGGTGCAGCCTTCGCCTTTGTGGAGGCTCCGCGCATTGTCGGCGGCTCGGTGAACGGGGTGGATGTGGATGCCTTCGGCCGCGCCGTCACCTACCATGTGATGGGTGAGGATGGTGTGGAGCGTGTCCTGCCGGCTACCGGGTGCGTGTTGTACCGTCACCATGTGGCCCCCTCCTCGGTGCGTGGCCACTCGGAGCTGGTGTCCACCCTGCGCACCGGTAACGACCTGCGCGAGATACTGGGCTACAACAAGCGCGCCGTCAAGCTCTCCTCCTCCTTCGGGCTGGTGATGACCAAAAGCAAGGATGATACCGCCCCCGGCATCGGCTCCGGCGTGGGTAATGCCTCCCGCAAGGGTGCAGCCCCTGCCCCGGCAGAGCCTGCCGCCCCGCGCTCCCTCACCGGTACCGGGCTGGAGATCACCGCCCTGCCGCCCGGGCGAGAGCTCAAGACCATTACCGATGGCCGCCCCTCCCCGCAGGTGATGGAGTTCGTGAAGTACCTCACGGAGTCCTCCGGCGGGTCGGTGGGGCTCTCCGGCGCTACGGTGTTCAACTCTGCCAAGCTGGGCAGTGCTGCCGTGCGTTTCGAGCTGGATAAGTTCAAGCTCTGGGTACAGCCCCGTTTGCAGGACCGCGAGCGCATGCTCGACCGCATCTGGCGCCACACCATTGCCTGCGCTATTGCTGCGGGGCACCTGCGCCCCTGCAAGGATGCCCGCTGGCACCGCGTGCGCTGGATCCCCGGGCGGGATCTCACCATCGACCGCGGGCGCGAGGCTGCCTCCACCATCAACCTCATCCGAGAGAATCTGGCAGATCAGGATGCATGGTGCCTCTCTACCTCCGGGCGCACCTACAAGCAGCTCGTGCGCCGTAAGGCAGAGAATATCGCCTACACTAAGGCTGTGGCGGCAGAGTTCGGCCTCTCCTATGCAGAATTACATGAGGGAGTGGTAGGTGCCGTGCCCGCACCCGCACCGCAAGAAAATGAAGATGTTTTAACCCAAGAAAATCAACACAATGAGCAAGAAGAAAAATAAACCGTTCGCCGCCTCCCTCACCATGAGCGAGGCCGCCGCCGTCATCGATGTCACCGGTGTCATCGGCTGGGATGCCGATGCTATGGTGTTTAATGACCTGGTGGACCAAGCTAAGCAGGCGGGGGCCACCGCCCTCACCGTCCGCATCAACTCCGTGGGCGGCTATTGTTACGACGGCTTGTCTATGGGCGACAAGCTGCTCACCTGCGGCATGGCAACCCGTGGCGAGGTGTACGGCTGCGCCATGAGCATGGCCAGCTACCTCCTCCAGTGCTGTGATACCCGCGTGGCGCACCGCAATGCAACGCTGATGTTCCATCAACCGTCCGCCTGCATCTGCGGCGCGGTGGATGAGATGCTGCAAGAGGCCACCTACCTGGTGGGCATGCGCGACCGCATGTTCGAGCAGATGGGCTCCCGCTGCGGTAAGTCCGGTGCTGAGCTGTCCGCAGAGCACATGACAACAAAATACTACACCGCCGAACAGGCGCTCGCTTACGGCTTCCTGGATGCTATTGAGGGCGAGGAATCCGCCCCCGCAGAGCCCGCCCCGCAGGAATCCCCCGAGGATGAGCCCGAGCCCGCTGCCGCCTGCCGCGTGTTCGCTTATGAGTCCGGCATGCGCCTGGCGATGTTGGCAGATGAGGATACCGAGGATGACTCCGAGGATGCTCCCGCCCCGCAGGAGGATGAACAAAAAGCCCCTCAGGAGCCCGCAGAAGCCCCCGAGGACACCCCGGCGGAAGATGAGCCCACCGACCCCGACAAAGAGCAGGACCCCCTCAAAGAATCGCAGGAATCACCCGCCCCGCAAACGGACCCCGCCCCCGAACCGCAAAAAGTCGATGAGAACGGCGAGGAAGATGTCACTATGACGCGCTCTGAGTTGGAGGCTCTGGTGGCTCGCCGCGCGGCGGAAAAAGTGGCCGCCATGGGTATCTCTGTCGGCACACTGGCCGGGGCCCCTGCTACGGCTCAAGCCGGGGGCTCTCAGTACACCCGTGCAGAGCTGGACGCCATGCCCGGCATGGTGCGCTTGCGCCTCCTGCGCGATAACCCCGCCCTCGCCGCGTATTATCTGAATAAATGATCACCGCCGTGGCCGGGCTTTGCTTAAATCGTAAATCGTAAATGCTTTTCCCTCATGGAGCGATATATGAATAGCTGATAAAAAGCAACATAAACCCCAAACAAAAATAATCTTATGTCTACTGTAATCAACAAGCGCGATATGGACCGCGCACGTATGGCCGAGGTACTGCCTTGCCTCGGGGAAATGAAGGACAAGGAGCTTGTGGCTCTCGGTCTTAACCCCGCCGCGGTGTCCTCTGTTAAGGAGGGGCTGGGCGGTAAAGCCGCTATGGCAGGTATCAGCGCCGGTAATACCCTCACGGGTATGCAGGTGATCGCCCAAAAGGGTATCAAAAAGTTCTATGAGCTGCTTGCCCCCTTGGATAGCTTCTCCACCACTTACTCGCAGGATTTTGTGGTGCCGGGGCGCAAGGGTGTCTTGCCCAAGCTTGAGGTACCTGTGTATGATGATACCGATACCGGTGAAGAAGATAACTATGACAGCTTTGCAGATCGTGAGGATGGTGGCACCGTTACCGGGGCTGAGGTGGAGCTGCACAAACGCGATAAGGTGATTATCGTTACGGCTCGCGATATCCAGCAAGGTGTGGACTTGGAGCAGCGTATCGAGGCTGCCCTCTGCGCCATTGCCCGCGGTATCTGGCAGAGCGTGGCCACTCGCATGGCTATCGGCACTCAAGATGCCTCCAATCAGGCTATTGAAGCCATCACTGTGCCGGCTGCCGATGCATTTACCTTCGGTTATGCCAACCAGACACTCTCCGAGGCAATCCAGCCGCGTGTAAATGCTATGTTGCTCAATTCCGCCTACTACGGCAAGCTTAAACCTGCCGATAAGGATGGCCTCAACCCCGCCGATTTGGATGTGGACCTCTGCGCCAAGGTGGAGGCTACCGATAAATTTGGTACCGGTGCCGTGGGCCTGTTGGCAAACAAGCGCGGCGCCGCTGTTGGCCTTGCCGCACCTTACATGATGCAGGGTGCTTACGCCTCCTACGAGCAGGTGCAGCATAAGGGCTTGAATACCCCCATCGGTATCGCTACCTGGTTTGATCCCAATGAGAACTGCATCAAGATTTGGCTCGGTGCGCTCGTAGGTGTGGCCGTAACGGATGCCACCGCCATTAAGGTGCTCAAGGCTTCTGCTTGAGTTTTTTTGACGCGTAAGCGTGGTCTCGTGATAGAAAATGCAGGCGGGCGGGGGTGGTAGCTCCCGCCCGCTTTTAATAAAAAGTTAGAGCTATGAATGAGTTTGCAGATTTTTTGGAACAAGGTGCGGCAGAGTCCTTCAGTATGCTGGGCGAGTCGGTGAAGGTGCAGGTGCTGCCGGGCTCGGTGGTTCATGATGCCGTGGCCGTCATCTCGCCCGTTCCGGTGGCTTACCCGGTGGCGCTGGGTGGCGCCGTGCTCGATTGCACGGCTACCGCCCTGTTCTCTCGTGCCGCCTTGCCCTCCCTCCGTATCGGCTGGCGCATCTCCACCGCCTCCGGGTGGGTGTATGAAGTGCTGCGGGTAGAGTCCTCCTCGCTCGATCCGCTCTGGCATGTAGAACTCACCCGCCGCAAATAACGCCATGAAACTCACCTGCAAGATGGATATGTCCGGCATGCTCAAAAAGATTGAGCGTGCTAAAAAAGAGTTGGAAAAAGAGGCGGATAACGACCTCAAAGAATATGGCCGCGTGTTCATCGATAACATGCTCAAGGTCACGCCGCCCAACAATGGCCGCGGCAATATGGGTTTCGCCATAAAAAAACTCAAGGAGCGCATTGCCGGTGATGTCTCCGGTGATGTGGCCGATGGTGGCACCCCTTGGGTGGATGAGGATTGGCGATGGATTACGGTGCACGGGCAGCCCAAGCTTGTACCGGTGAGCGGTCATGGTAGCCGCTCGCCCTTCTTCAAGGTTGCCGGCCGCCTCTCCCCGGCTAAGATGGAGGCGCTTAAACGGCAGTACAATGTCGGCCGCTACCATGTGCAATATGTTGACTCGGACCTCGGTACCTTCATGCGCTCCGTGGGGCAGTACCGCCTCCGGGGTGGCCGTGTTAAGTACCTCTCCTGGCATGGTCCCCGCCACTTGGTCAAGGCTGCCGCTATCCGCGCAGAGGTAAAGCGCCGCCAAATGCAGGTGGGGCGTCTCGTGGCCGGGTGGTTCCCTATGGCTCGCCTCTGCAAGGCTAAGATGCCCGGTGTGCCTAAAGCTCAGCAAGGCTCCACAGAGGGGCGCGCCGTGAAGCGTGGCTCCGGGTTGGCCAAGTCTGTCACGGCCACCAACTCCGTGCCATATAGTCCGTTGAAAAACATCGTGAAACGTAACGAGCGCCGCGTGCAGAACGGCATCAAAAAACGTGGCAAATTCCTCGCTGAGAAAAAACGTAAAAAGCTCCGTAAATTGTAAATGCTTTCCCTCGAAAAGCGATAATAGATGATGGATAACGTGCAGAACAATGAATTCAGCGAGGCATTGGCCGCCCTCTTGTGCCCGGCGGCACAAGCTGTATCACCCTCTCTGCCGGTGGTGGCGGGGGTGGATGCCGCGCGTGATGCTGAGAGCCATGTGCTGGTAAGCACGGCAACGCTGCAAGAGCTGGTACCCGGTACTTACTTTTACGAGGTGCAGGGCACGGTGGAACCCCGCTTGTTGGCCACCGGGGCAGAGCCTGCACAACTGCGCGCCTTGCGCCATGCGCTGGTGGAAGCCCTCCACAATGAGCTGGTTACTCGCTTTGAGGCGGGTAATGTGGCGCTGGATTCGTTCGGTTGTGCTGCAACCGTCAAAACGTTTTACACGGAATTTGCGCCGCTTGCCGTGGAGGATGGCTTTTACACGGCCACGCTTAACTGGCGGGCTTTCGTTCAATTCTAACCCCAAAAACAAAATAACCATGAAACGATTAGGACAAACGCCGGTGTTCGGCATTGAGAATAGGCAAGAGGGCATCTTCCTTTCTAAGGTGGATTTCACGCCCTCTTGTGAGGAATATGAGCAGTTGGATGTTGATGGCGAGGTGATAGGCCTTTGCCTCTATAAGCAAAAGGTGGAGTTCTCTCTCACCGGTGAAACCCCGGAGAATACCTCCATCGGCTTCGGTATGGGTACCTCCATTGCTCTGGCCAATGAATGCCCGGCCACGGTGTGGCTGGATGGCACGGCACCGGAGCATACCACGCAGGTGGTGAAGGCTTCTCCCTACAGCCGCTCTCGCGATGCTGCGCAGGAGCGCACCGTCAACGGGGCTATTTACCCCACGCAGATGGGCACCGATGCGGCATGATGTCGCAACCGCCACGCTGATGGCCAATTTTTTCAATCTGTTTACATATGAGCATGCGCAAATACAGTTTACCCGCGCCGTCGGACCTCTCAGCGACTAATGACTGCGAGTTGGTGGCGATTCTGCTTACCATGGATTTTCCGACGCCTGATGACGCGATGGCCGTGTGCAGCGGGGATGGCATAGCGGGGCGCCGGGGCTACTGGCGCTTTCTGCCGGCGGATGATAAGGGCTACTCCCTCAAGCAGGTGCTCAAGCACGGCACCCGCGCCACGCTGGCAGCTATCCCGGGCGCTTACCGGGTGCAGGCCTACATGGCCGCCTGCATGCACAATTACCGCCTGCTGGTGGAGTCCTTGCAACACGGTACCCGCCTGCGCGTGCAGAAATGCGCCTACCTGTGGCTTTTACAGCGTGAGCAGGGTAACACTCCACCCACGCACCATGCCACCCCTCAAGAGCGTGCTGAGTGGCTGGCGCATGGCTCCCACAATACCGCCATGGTGGCCGGCATGGTCACGCTGGGGTTTACACCGTACAATGTGGCAGCCCCCGATCTCTCTGCCGTGTCTCATGGCCGCCTCATGCGCACCTGGTACTTGCCCGCCACCTCGGCAGATGGCCAATGGCGGCGTGAGCAGGTGATGGCGCTGTGGAATGATGTGGCCTGGTGCGCCCGCCCCGATAATGATTCCCCCATTGCGGCGATGTCGGACTGTATGTGGAATCTCAAGTACATCCGCGACTCGCTGCGGGGCTCTGCGGCCTACATCCGCGCTCAAAACGGCGACAAAACGGCCTTCATCTGTGCAGATGCCGCTCAATCCGTCTGGGATAAAGCCGAAAAGTTTTTGGAGTGATATGTCAGCTGTATACGTTGGGATTTTTCATGTACTCCAGAGCCTTGTCGCGGTAGGCAATAAGGTGCTCATGGTCGCACTCCAGATAATCGCGTTGAATGGGCTCGGTGCCCGGGATGCTGTCGAAGTGCTCCAGCAAGAATTCTGTCATGGCGATACGCTCGGGGAGAAGGGAAAGCAATCGCTGACAATATGTGACTCTATATCCCAGAAAATTGCGATGAGAGCTTTTTGCTTGTCCGAACAGGTCGAGAATGCGAGTATTAAAGCTTTTTCTGGTATGGAAAAAGTATTTGAGGCATTCCGGGGCTGTAAGAGTGCGCTTCATCGTTGCCATTGTAACACTGTTTCAAGTTTTTAGCAAGATTTTTATTAAAATTAAACTATTTTTTTTATGAGCAAGCCGGATGTGAATTTTACGATAGGGGCCGATGGTAGTGCCTTTGTGGGGTCGATGCGCAAGATTCAGGATTCTTTGAATAAAATAGGGCAGGCCTTTATGGGTCTGCAAGGCATTGCTGCCGGGTTACGCACGGCTTTTTCTGCTGCCATGGCACCCTTGCAGGCCTATGGTGAGCTTGAGGATGTGAAGACTCAGCTTGGCATCATGCTGAACAGTGAAGACGCGGCAGAGCGTTTGACGGCAGCCTTGCAAAACATGGCCACCAATGGCGTGGTGGGTATGCAGGATTTGGTGGCCGCGGCGCGCTCGTTGGCGCGGGTGTTGCCGCAGGAAAGCATTGCCACGTGGGTGGGGCGCTTTGCGGATATAGCGGCGGCGTCCAAGGTACCGGCAGAGCGTCTTGCCTCCATGGTGGCGAGGTTGAACGATATGGGCAAGGCAGAATTTACGGAGCTGGCGAATGCGGGTATTCCCATCTTTGAGGCTCTGGGGGAGGTGACGGGGAAGAGTGCGCAAGAGCTGCAGAAGATGTCGGCAGAGGGGAAGGTAGGCGTGCATGATTTGCTGGCGGCGTTTGAGTTATTGACTGATGCCGGGGGGAAATTTCACGAGATGAATTCAAAGATGTCGGGTACTACGTTGGGGAGTATTGCGACGATGAAGGCGCAGTGGGGAGAGTTGCTTGCGGAGATAGGTAAACCGATAGCAGAGGGAATCACGCCTGTATTGCAGGAGGTGACAGAGAAGATGCGGGCGGTGAAGCCTGTGGTGCAGGAGGTTTTTGGTTTTTTGGTAGAAATGGTGTCAGATGTGATGCAGGCAGTGAAGCCGTTTACGGGAGAAGTTTTCGGTTTGTTGGTAGAAGTGGTGATGGATTTGTATGGAGTCATTGAAGCATTGGGAAAGGTGCTGAAAGCGTTACTGTTGCCGGTGCTGAAAGTGCTTGGGGAGGTGTTGTATTTGGTATGCAAAGGGTTTGAGGCAGTATGGAGTGTGGTGCAAAAAGTGTTGAAGATGTTTGAAGTGGTGTGTAAAATGGTGGAGACGCTGGTGCAAAAGTTTTTTGAGGTGATAGGGCTGAGCAAAGCCGCCGGAGGGGCTGTGCGTGAGCAGAATACGGAGCTTGAGCTTCAGGCGGTGTTGCAGGAAATAGCGGCACAGCATGCGAGGAAGAAGGCGCAGGCTGAGGCGGAGGCAGCTGCTGAGCTTGAGCGGCAGGCGAAGGCAGCCTCGGTGCTGGCGAAGGCCGATGCGATGCTTGATGAGCATTTTATGAAAGAGAATGAAGAGAGGGTGATGCGCCGTGAATCCGGAGCAGCGCGGCGCCAAGGGTTGATGGAGCTGCATGGGGTGAAGGATGAGAGAGAGCTGTGGAGCCAGATTGCAGATGTATGGGGGGCGAAAGATCCGACTGAGAAACATATTGAGAGGTTGCGCGAGCTGTTGGCGTTAGACCGTCAGCTGGCAAAGATGAAGAAAGAGGAAGCCGAAGCGGAAAAGAAGGCTGCGGATGCAGCCGCAGAGGCAGCTAAAAAGGAGGCGGAGGATAGGAAGCGTGCGGAGCGTGAATTTAGGGAGAGACAAGATGCGGCACGTGAGGCTGCGTGGGAGAAGAATACGACGCTTGCGGAAAAGCGGGCGTGGTATTTTGGCGCGGGGTCAGAGCAGATGACGCCGGGAGAGGTGACCGTGGCGCAGGTGCAGGCAGATATGGAGGCATTGGTGGCAGAAGATCCTGTGAAGTATGCGGGTATGATAGCCGATATGGAGAAGTGGCTGGCTAAGGTGAGGGAGCTGGAAGATGCGGAAGCTGCGCAGAAAGAGGCAGAGGTGAATAAGCGGAATTCTGCGCGTGTGGATGTGGTGCAGTCCTCTCTTGCCTCTGTAGGTGGGGGTGGTGCGTCGATACGTATAGGTGATAAGCAGTTTAGAGAGGCGCAACAACATACCAAGCTGCTGAAAGCGATAAATGATACGCTGGCGAAGTGGCCGGCAACGCGTGATGCGTTGGCTGTGCTGGGTTAAAAATTTCCTATTGAGGGACAAAACAAACGAGAAAAAAAAGACAATGAACGAAGATACAAGAAACGAGATAAACCACATGACAGCTATGGCGGGGGAGAGTGCTGCGCGCATCGGTGGGCATGCAGCGCGCCACATAACCTTGGAGACCATCAGCGTGCTGGATATGTGCGGCTCGCCCATAGCGGCTCCCATTCGGGCTGCGCTCAATGGGCAGGCTGCAGAGGGTACACCCGTCTTTCGCATGCATGATCTTGCCGTCCTTGCATGGGCTTTCTGTGCGCCGGAGGATGAGGTGCTGGAGGTAGCGCTGGGTTGTACGCCTGCGTATAATGAGCCGGCGGTGAAGGCGGCTTTGAAGTGGACGCGAGGGTGGCAGCTGGGGGACCTCAAGGGGATTATCCCGCATGTTGAGGCTGAGATGCGGGGTTTAAAGGCTGCTTTTTTTGAGTCTGCTGCGCCTGATTATGGGGTAAAGGACGCTAAAAAAAAAGGTACCGCCAGTGCAGCTTGCCGCTCCTGATAGTGTTGGAGTGTAAGATCGCGCATTATTTTGGCTTGTGTCCGCGGGAAGCGCGGCGCAAGCCTTTGCCTTTGGCCCTCCTCTGGCTCAACTACATCTCCCAGGCAGATGGGCTTGAAACCTGGTGGCCGGGTGGTGGGGTGTCGGGAGCGCGGCGGACCGGGGGCGAGTTGCGGGCGCATTTGGCGGAGTTGCGCGAGGGTGTTCCCACGTGGAGCGAATAAGGGTGTATGGAAAAGATACTAGTAAAGGGCGACGCTTACAGCGTTGCAACGAAGACAGAGTGCGTGGTGACTTCATCGGGCGGTGCTAAGCTTGGGACTGCTACTGCGGGGAAACCGTGCACGTTTATCGCCACGACAGACCGCGTGAACCTTTCTGACTCTGAAGCGGAGTTTGTACGCGTAAACCCTAAGTGCGCCCCCGCCGGCAGCGGTGGGGGCGATGGCGTCGGCGTTCTGGATAATACGCCGGTGAGCGGGAGCTCGAATGCGGTGAGCTCGGGCGGGTTGTATAATGTGCTGTATGATAAGAAGGTGCGGCTGGGGTTGAGCTCTACGGTGACCAGTGAATCGGTTGCTGTTGGTTGGAGCGCCGCGACGTTGGGTGCCGGTGGTGTAGCGATTGGCACGGGTGCAAAAGCGGGGCAGCAAGCTGTGGGTGTGGGCTATAACGCTAATGCAACTATGTGCAATCATGGCATTGCCGTTGGGTACGGAGCCAAGGTGAGTAGTACAAATTACACGATGGCAATAGGTTGCAGTGCAGAGGCCACAAAGTCAAGCGGGCAAGCATTTGGGCATTCAGCAAAGTTAAAGAATGCGGGATGCACGCTGATAGGCACGTGGGAGAGTGATGCCCGCACGGTGCAGACGTTGCTTTATATTATTGCGGCGGGGTCTGAGTTGGCGACGCAGTATGAAAATGGCGAGGCTTGCTTGGGCTACGTGGTGAAGGAGAGCAGAGGTAATGTGCTGGCGTGTGGTACGCGCAAGCTGAGTGAGCTGTTGACGAGCAATACGGCGTTTGCTCCTGCTGCTATGGATTTGGATGCGCCTGCGCCTATGCCGTTCTTGCCGGCAGGTATTATGGAGCCGGTGGAGTTTGAAGGTTGAATGCTTAATGTTTGATGTTTAATGTTATGAATGAAGAGCAGAAGAATAAGGCTAAGGGAGCGCATGGCAAGCTCACCGCTTGGCTGACGGGGCTGGGGGTACCGGCTAACTGGGCTAAGGTGGGGGCAGGGCTTATTGTGGGCGGCACCATTGGTGCGCTGGCCACATGCCAGCAATCTTGCACCGCCACCTACACCCAAACCGCCGCCGGAGACCTCACCGCCACCGTCACCATCGTAGAGCCTCAACCCTACCGCAAATAGCAGTCAACCTACCATGTGCGCCCCTCGTAAAGATGGTGAGCCGTGGCTCTTCTACGCATTCCGGTATCTCGCAGACCAGCCCCGCACGCTCATGGCGTTTGTGGGCATGGCTGCCGCCGTGGGTGTGTATGCCGATAACCGCCAATTCACCAATAAAGCCATAGACCGCTTGGATGCCGTCACATCAGAGCTGCGTGACCTCAACATCAAGCAAGGTTCTATTGATAACCGCTTGGAGCATCTGGAGCGAGAGCACGAGATGGCACGCGAAAATAAAACCCCTTAAATATTAAAAATTAAACATTAAAAATTAAAAATGCGTATAGCTATCGATATAGGCCACGCGCGCGCCACCGGTGCGACGGGCAACGGTTTGCAGGAGCATGAGGTCTGCACGGCCATGGCGCGCCTGCTGGCAGATTACCTCGGTAATAATGCCACCGTGAAGGTATTTGATTTTCCGGGGCTGTCGAATACGGGGGACCTTGTGGCCACCGTTAAGGCCGTCAATGCGTGGGGGGCAGATGTCTGCATCTCCCTGCATTGCGATTCCTCCCCAAATGCTACGGCACGCGGGGGGCATGTCATTTACACCTCGGAGGCGGGGCGAGCCGTGGCGGTAGAGATTGCCGCGCGTCTGTGTGCGGTGATGCCCGGCCGCGCCAGTAAAACCGTGCAGCGTGACGGGCTGTATGTGCTCGATGAGACGCACTGCCCCGCCGTGCTGGTAGAGTGCGGTTTTCTCACCAATAGCAAAGATGCTGATATGCTGCGCTATGAGGCGTACCGCATAGCCCGCGCTGTTGGCGTGGGTGTGGCAGAGTGGCAGCGCAGAAAGGAGATAACGGCATGAGTGCGGCCCTGTACCGCAATATCGCCCTGCGCGAGCACCGCGACCGCACGCGCTCCCTCAAGCGCGAGGCGGCAGCGGGGTATACGGAGGCCACCGGGGTGGCAGAGTCCGTCAAGTATACCGGCACGTGGGAGGAAGTACTGGCCAAGGCGGCAGATATTTGCAGCGAGCCGGAGGATGCGATGGAGGTGGCCTGCACCTGCACCCGCTTGAGCGCGGGGCTTGGTGAACTGACGGTGCAGTATACGGAGCACCGCGTGCCGGTGGGGTCCGATAGCGAGACCTCAGAGGCACCCCTCGGCTCCAAAGAGAATCCGCAGTACTCTTTTAACACCACAGAGGTGGCGGAGCCCTTGCTGGGGCACCCGTATTTTGCGGGGCAGCTGACGGAGGAAGAATGCTGGATCTTGCAGCAATACGCCGGTGGTGCGCACCCGGACAGTGAGCAGACCTACGGCGGTAAAACGTGGATTTTGAAGGACCTGTGCGCGGCGCTTACCGGCAAGGCGGCAGAGCTTTATGATTTTTACAAGCAGGGCATTACCCAGTATTATGAGGTGTATGCAGATGCCACCGCCCGCTGGAAGGGCGAGCCGCTGGGCTATGTCTGGCTCACCATCCAAACACCGCCCGGCCCGGTGAAGACGCCGGCGGGGCGCAATTGGCTGTACTTGGGCGAGGGTGCAGAGGAATCCGGCGGCGAGATCTGGCGCACGGCCAGATTTAAGCTCAGCGGTGCCGGTGGGTGGAAAGAAAAGCTTTACGGTGGCCGGTCATGAAAAGTTTTGAAAAAGGCGAGGTACTGACGGCTGACCGCCTCAATGAGCTGCTGGCGGCCACGGCAGGCACGGCAGATACGGCGGGGCGCACGGTGCCCCCGCGCCCCGGCATCCATGCACAGCCGGGGCTCGCACGGTTTAACATGCAGGTGGAGGACTCCTGTACGGGGGAGGTCTCTACCCTACCGGACTACGCCGGGCTGCTCAAGTCCGTGGTGTATGACTCCCTGGATGCCCCCGTTATCAACCGCGGCAACATAATCCTGCCCCTTGCTCATGACTACAGCCCGGAGGACTCCTCCTTGCCCGATGAATCCGCCACCGGCGGGGTGGCCTCCATCAATGTGGTGGAGGGGCTGAAACGCGCCCAAATCAACCGGGGCGATATCCAGCTGCCTCTTGCGCAGTCCGCGTGGCCGCAAACCGCAGAGGGCGCTATGTACACCCCCGGCCTCGTCTACGGCGTGCAGTATGACCCCATAGATGACGCTTGCGAGGGCTCCGTCCTCCCCCGTATAGATCAAGGTATCATCCACCTGCCTGCCCCTACCTCCGGCGGGGATGATGATGCCTGCACCGGCTCCTGCTCCTGCCCCTTGGCTCAAGCAACCACTTCGTCTACCGTTCCCGGCCTTATGACCGGCCTCGAAGTGGGTTCTTCCTACTGGCCTGAAATTGAGGACGGCGTTGCTTATCTTCCCTTGGCTCAGTGGGGGGAATCCGTTCATTATACTAAAGCTAATTATGGCTTGGTACGCAGTATTGCTCTGGATGGCGGTGTGCGTGGTTTCATTACAGACGGCGATATTCATGCCCCTTGGGCGGTGCGCTCTGTAATGCCCGACCCCGAGTATCGTACAAGCGAATGGCCTGTAGCGCTGTATGGTTTGGAGGGGTGCGGCTGGTGCCCCGTCACCATGAGCAAGTGCGCCTTGCCGGATGGTACCGTCCTCTACCTTAATGCTTGGGTGGAAAACGGTGGCCTCTGCTTAAGTCTCTCTACTAACTCTTACTACTCCTACTAAGTCTATGAACATCGGGCTCTTGTTTTTTACCTACGCGGGGGATGCTCCCCTGCTGGCATTGGCTTTGCAGGCCATGCCACGCTTGCAGGCACAGGGGCACACAGTGACGGCTTATGTGGTGGATGACGCCGCCGCCCCACTGCCTGCCCCTCCTGCCGGTGCTGTATACCGCCAAAGCTCTTTTGATCGCTGTGGTAACCTTAACGGCCTTGCCTGTATCACCGGCATGGCCTCCGTGTACGCAGAGCTTGCCCCGGCTCATGATTGGCTCTTAAAGGCAGACTGTGATACCTTTGTGAATCACCTGCAATGGTTGGACGCCGTGGACCCCGCCACCGTGGGCATCGTAGGCTCCATCCATTGCAATAAACACGTCTCCGGAGCCTGCTACGCTATATCTGCCGCAGGCTCTGCCGTGTTGGACAAACAACTGGCAGAGCTCCTCTGGCAGGGCCGTGCCACCCGCGCCCACTGTGAGGACCGCTATTTTTACAACGCCCTGCGCATGGAGGGCCTCGCCCTCGGGCGAGATAACACCGCCAACGCCATCCACCCGCACCTGCTGCACCACGATTGGTACATCAACGGCAATCAGTCATTTTCAGCTCTTCCCACCGCTGCCGCCGTGGATTTTAAGGCCTGCCGCTGGGGGCGCCCTCAAAATCAATGGGCGGCAGACAGCGCCACCGCCCTCACCCGCATGAATCAGTATCTTGAAACATTAAACATTAAACATTAAACATTAAAATGTTCTACCTCTATTTTTGCTCCAAAGAAGATGAAGCCAACCTCGCCGTCAGCGTGGCGCGCCTGCGTGAGATTGAGCCCTGTGCGCGCGTTTTTGTTGGTGTAGACAACGACCCCGCCCGCCGTGCGCAAGTGCCGCAAGGCTGCCATGCCGTGCCCATCGTGCTGCACCGTGTGCCCGCCCGGAGCGGCTTGCCCGCCGTCGCGTTCGACCTCCACTCCGTCACCGCCATGCTCGGACTCATGCAAACCATTATGGAAACCTACGGGGAAACACATATCCTCAAGCTGGATGCCGATATGTTCTGCAACGACCTGCGCCTGCTGCTGCCCGGCGAAACCGTTGCCCCCGGCCTGCCGGAGCCCGACTTTGTTGCGCCGGAGGCTGCCCGCCCCCTCCTCCCCGGTCCCGGTTGCTTCCGCATCTCCCTCTACGCTGTCCGCTGGTGCCTCAAATACATCCGCCAGGGCCACATCATCCACCGCTGGCCCGCCGGTCCCTACGCGGAAAACATCTTTCTCTACCACCTCATGGCACAATCCCGCATGTCCCTGCACCTCATCCCCTTTGCCACCGGCTACCTCGCCGGCTACACCCAAACCGCCGCCGGTATCCCCGAGCCCGTCCGCACCGCCGGCCTTATCCATTGCGGCGAGCCCCTCACCTCCGGCACACGCGCCCCCCGCGAGGTAGTACTTGCGCGCATGCTCCTCCTCCAAAAACTGTACAAGTAAACTGTCTTTTTCTACTCTGTCTATTAACAATAAACGCCAACTATCTCACCCCATCCGCTAAAAAAGCCCCGCGTATGCGGGGCTTTTTTGTTGTACGACCGACGCGATATGCGCACTGCGGTGAAAGTCCGCGCGGAGCCGCGATGATGCGGAATCCCAGACCAGAAGAACAACTGCGGGGAGGTAACAAACCGTGGAAGAGGAAGTTCGAGGGGAAATCCCGACTGTACGAACAGAAATTGCATATAAGGCCGGATGGATGGACGAGGTTGCAGCAAGTGCCGAAATCCGATACATCATCAAAA
>JAZNGY010000180.1:0-7987 GCA_045576695.1 Akkermansia sp. | reverse complement strand
TCTGCATGGATAACGCATGGCTGCGGGCAGAGGGATATATCTCGTTTTATCAACTCCTCAAACGCTGATTGGAAACCGCCGTATGCCATAAATGGCACGTACGGTGGTGTGTGAGGGGGCGAAAGCCCCCTACACGATTACCATTCTCTCTCCGGTGGCGGTCAGTTTGTACTGCATATCGGTATTCGCTCTTATCATCCCTTTGTGGATAAGTGTGTGTATGCTGCTGCGCAATTCTCCGCAGCTTACGTGTAGCTCCCTTGCCAGTTGTGGCAGACTTTTGTTGCCCGGCAGTGTTCCTCCCTCGTTCTTTATGGTGCGAAGTAGGCTCAGCTCTACGCTGTTCAGTTGCTCGCGGCAGTGCGTTTCGTAGGCTCGGTCTCCGGTCGATTTGTAGGGCGTCTTTTTCTCCATAGCTCCTCATTCTAGCATGCCTCTTTCCGGTTTGTCAAATGTGAAAATTTAACATTTTTAACATTTTCTAAAAGGGTAAATAATCTTGACAAAATGAAGCATGCTTCATAAAATAGCTGCGACAAGTTCCGATATATGAAAGAAAAATACATAACACGATACGAAGCCTCAAAAGGGCAGAGTTACACATTTGTCGGTTGGCGTTTGTGCATCACGAGAAAGGGAGAGCGTTTTGTGAAATACTTTTCTGACCTGAAATACGGGGATGCTCAGTCCTCTTTGGCTGCTGCCATAAAGATGAGAAACACCGTTGAGGCTGCCATGGCACATGGGGTATGCGATTACCGCACGTTTTTTAATATGTTCCGCCGCTTGGATAATGAAGAATAACGCGTCATTTCAACTGAAAAAACAGGTGGCAAAAAAGGGATTTATTCTTGACTTGCATTCAGAAATTGATATACTCGTCGCGTGAAATGAAGCTTGCTTCATTTCGTTAGAAACAGCATATATGCAGACAAGACAAGCCATATCATTTTTGATGAAGTTGATAGCGGACCGTGTATCAACCTTGTTTTCTCTGCGCACCGAAATGCCGCTGACGGCAGCCCAGAGCCGAGTAGTGATGTACTTGGAAGCTTGCGGTGGGGGCCCGGTATCTCAGCATGATTTGGAGCAATACTTGAATGTGTCTCACACCACGGCAAAAGGGTTGTTACATCGTTTGGAAGAGAAGGGGTTTGTGCGCACGGCGTTTGATAGCGCTGACCGCCGCGTGAAAAATGCATACCTGACAGATAAGGCACGCCAATGCCGTGTTGAGCTTGCAGAACATATACAAGCGCTGACGGATACGATGATGCAAGGGATATCCCGCCAAGAGGAAGAGCAGCTCTTTGAGTTGCTGCGCCGTGTTTACAGAAACATAAAATAATTTTTTGGGAATAAACAAATGAAAGTAAAGCATATAACATTGATGGCTTTGAGCAGCGTGAGCGGAATCGCTTTTACCGGCTGCTCCGAAGGTGAGGAGGGGGAGCCCGGGTTCTGCGCTCGCTTTTACAAGGATTTTATTGCTCCGATTTTCGGCGAGGTAGAGGAGCAGCAACGCGCGCCTATGCCGCCGTTAATGGGTGTTAGTGTTATGAACTTGCAGCGTTGCACAGTGCCTATTTATTCCACCTGGTTCGGCCAGCTGCGTGGTACTCAACAGGCTGATATTAAGCCCGAGGTAGCAGGCCGCATTATCAGTCAAGAGTATATAGACGGTTCGCCTTGCGAACAGGGTGAAGTACTCTTCCGTATTGATGATGAAACATATAAGGCTGCTTATGATATGGCCGCCGCAGATTTTGAAGCGGCTAAAGCCAATGCAGAGCAGGCAAAAATTGCCGATGAACAGGCCCAGCAAGATGTGGACCGCTATGCTGTTTTGGTAGATCACGGCAATGCCGGTGTGTCTAAGAAAACCTATGAAGATGCCAAACATGCCAAACGTCGCTCGGCTGCTCTTTTAGCGGCTGCTAATGCCCGCGTGTTGCAGGCTGAAGCTGCCCTGAACAATGCGGAAATTAACTTGAAACGTTGCTGCATTAAGGCTCCGTTTGCCGGGTACGCTTCGTCCGCTACTGTGAGTGTGGGCGATTATGTGGCACCGGGTGTCAATGTGTTGACCCGTATGAGCGCCATCAGCCCCATTCGTGTAGATTTTGAGGTTACCGGTAAACATGTGCTGGATATTGTGAATCAAACAAGCTTTACCGCCGGTGAGGATATGGCTGCTCCATTCACTACCTTCGAGGTGATTCTGGAGGATGGTAGCACCTACTGCCGTAAAGATGAAAACGGTAATGCTGTACCCGTGTCGGGTAAAATCAAAACCATGGATAGTGAGGTGAACGCTTCTACCGGTACGGTGAGTTTCATCGGAGAGATTCCCAATGAGGAGCTGCGTCTGCGCTCCGGTGCCTCTGTGCAGATTCGCGCTAAAATCGGTGAAGAAAAAGATGCTTTCGTGGTGCCCAAGAGCGCAATTCTCTCCTCCATGAACCACCGCTTCATTTACGTAATCGGGAAGGATAATCAGCCCTACGGTATAGACGTAATCCTGGGCCCGGAGGCCATGCTGGAGATGCCCAATGGCGACGGCAAGATGGTGATGATGCCCATGCAGGTGGTAACCGCCCGCGCCGGTGTGAATGCCGCCGGTGAGCCCCGCGCCACTATCGAAGAGGTCCTCAAAGACTTGGGTTATGACAACCCGTTGGATGCACCCGTGATTGTTGCCGGTGGCCAAATGGCTCAGATTTATGCCACGGCCAACATGGGTATGAAGATGCATGGTATACAGCAGGGCTTCGGTATTGTCAGCCCGCAAGGCCGTGCGCCCTTCGTCTATGTCCCCCCGGTCACGACAACGCCCTCCGTCACGGCTAAAAGTGCAACCCCGGCAGCTCAGAAATAAGGAGACAGCATGAGTGCTTATTTCATTAAACATCCGGTCATCGCTACCGTTATCGCCGTGTTAACCACGGTGCTCGGTGTGGTGTGCCTGATGAATCTTCCCGTTGCTCAGTACCCGGAGATTACGCCGCGTACCATTAACCTGACTGCCATGTACCCCGGCGCAGATGCCCAGGCTGTGGCAGACTCTGTGGGTACGCCCATCGAGCGCCAGATGAATGGTGTGCAGCACATGGATTACATGACCTCCGTGTCCTCCAACAATGGCGTGTACAACCTGCAGGTGGTGTTCGAGCCGGACTCCGACACGGATATTGACCAAGTGCTTACCAACATGCGCTACGGCCAGGCTCAATCTCAAGTGCCTACCGAGGTGCTCAACTCCGGTATTACCATCCGCCAACAACCCGGGTTGCCGTTGATGCTGTACTCTCTTACCTCTCCCGATGGTTCGTACGATGCGGTTGATTTGGCTAACTTCGCCCAGGTTAAATTGTTGGATGAGATTAAGCGTGTGCCGGGCGTAGGCGAGGTAACGGTTTACGGCGCAGGCCGTTATGCCATCCGTATTTGGCTCAATACCGTCAAAATGGCTCACTTCGGTATCTCTCTCAACGAGGTGCAAGGGGCTGTTCGCCAGCAGAATGTTACGAACCCCGGCGGCAAAGTGGGTGCAGACCCCGTACCCGATGGGCAAGAAACAACCATCACCATCCGCACCGAGGGCCGCTTAGTTGCGCCCGAGCAGTTTGAAAATATCATCGTGCGCCAGCGTGGGGATGAAATCGTCTACCTGAAAGATATTGCCACGATTGAGCTTGGCTCTGAGAACTACTCTGCCACCGGCCGACTTAACCGTAAAACCTCTGCCAGTATCGTTATCTTCCAGGCCCCGGGCTCTAATGCCATTGAAACGGTGGACCGCGTGTCTGCCTTGCTGGCCTCCAAACCCTTGCCGCCCGGTATTGAAGGCAGTGTCTCATTGGATACAACGACCTCCGTACGCTATTCCATTGACGAAATTAAAAAGACCTTTATTGAGGCCGTTGTCTTGGTGGCCTTGGTGGTGTTCTTATTCTTGCAGAGCTGGCGCGCCACGATTATTCCGCTCATCGCCGTGCCGGTTTCTTTGATTTCTACCTTCTGCGTATTCCCCTTATTGGGCTTTACCCTCAACACGATTTCATTGTTGGGCATGGTGCTTGCCATCGGCTTGGTGGTAGACGACGCCATTGTGGTGGTAGAAGCCGTGCAGCATCATATTGATAAAGGCCTCAACCCGCGCATGGCCGCCTTTGCCGCTATGCAAGAGGTGAGTGGTCCCGTTATCGCCATTGCCTTGGTATTGGCCGCCGTATTCTTGCCGGCTCTTATGCTTGAGGGTATCACCGGCACCCTCTTCAAGCAATTTGCTATTACCATTGCTATTTCCATGCTGATATCGGCGTTTAACGCTTTGACGCTTTCTCCCGCGCTTTGTGCCCTGTTGCTCAAATCTCAAACAGAGGAGAATACAGCGCCCAAAAATAAAATCAGATTGCTGCTTTTCAAAATCAGACAATATACGGTTAAACCCTTCTTCCGTGTATTCAACAAATGCTATGATACTACTGCCGGCGTCTATACCCGTATATGTGGCGGCTTAGCTCGTAAGCTCTTGATTTCCATGCCGCTTCTTTTGCTCTTCTGGCTGGCTATTAAACCGGTGAGCGACAAAGTGCCCGGCGCCTTCTTGCCGGATGAAGACCAAGGCTTCTTGCTTGCGGCTCTCGTCATGAAGCCCGAAACCTCCCTGCAGCGCGCTATGGTTGAGAATAAGAAGCTGGAGGACGCCCTTGCCGGCCCGGCCGATAACCCGGACCCCGCCATCAAGAATATTACCTCCGTTGTGGGTATCAACATTCTCAACATGGTGCAAACCCCCGGTGCAGCCATCGCTTTCGTTCAGCTTAAGGATTGGAGCGAACGCTCAGAAACGGCTGAGGAGGTGCAGAAACGCCTCAACATGCGCTGCCAAATGGCAGGGTTGGACGGCATCTCCATGGTGCTTATCCCGCCGGCAATTCCCGGTGTGGGTACCGCCAACGGTGTTACATTTGTGCTGACAGATTTGGAAGGGCAGGGTGTTGATTTCTTGTACCAAGAGGTGCAAAAGTTCAATCGCGCCGCATCTGCCCGCAAAGAGGTTGCCTCTTGCCGTGATATGATGATGGCCGATGTGCCTCAAAAATATCTCGAGCTTGACCGCGCCAAATGCCAGAAGTACGGCGTCAATATCAGCGATGCCTACGGTGTGCTCGCTTCCTACTACGGCTCTTCATTCGTCAACTTCTTCAATGCATTCGGCCAACAGTGGCAGGTGTATATGCAAGCCCGTGGTGAAGACCGCGTCTCCCTTGATCAGATGTCCGGCTTCTTCGTCATTAACAATAAGGGAGAAAAAGTTCCCTTAGACGCCATTGTGCATGTGCGCGATATGGCTGATACCGAGTTTGTGATGCACCACAACGGCTACAATGCTGCCAAGATTAATATTATGCCTGCCCCCGGCTACTCAACCCAACAGTTGATGGCTGCCGTAGAAGAGGTGTATGAGCAAACAATGGATAAAAATAAGGTAGGCATGGACTACCAGGATATGTCTTTCCAAGAAAACAAAGTGCGCAACAGTACGGGCTTGGGTACCATCTTCCTCATGTCCGGCTTCTTCGCCTTCCTGATTCTTGCCGCTTTGTATGAGAAGTGGACTCTGCCCATCTCCGTATTCATGACCGTGCCCATCGCCGTGCTCGGGGCTTACATCGGCCTCTACTGCATGCAGCTTGACCTCAACTTGTACGCCCAAGTGGGTCTTGTGATGCTCGTGGGCTTGGCTGCTAAGAATGCCATTCTTATCGTAGAGTTCGCAAACTTGGAAATGGAGCGTGGCAAGTCGCTGATGGAGGCTACCATGATTGCTGCCCGCTTGCGCTTGCGCCCCATTATCATGACCTCGCTCGCCTTCATTCTCGGCTGTATCCCGCTGGTGCTTTCTTCCGGTTCCGGTGCTTTGGCTCGCAATGCCATCGGCATTGTGGTGGTTGTAGGTATGGGGGTGGCTACCTTCGTGGGTGTGTTCCTTATCCCCTGTTCTTACGTTGCCATTATGCGCCTCTTCCGTATCAAGTTCGAGAAAAAGACCCTGGAGGAAGACCCGGATGAAGTCGGGGCTCGCCAATACCTCATCGAGCACGCCGATGATACAGAATAATCTCATATTAGAAACAACAATAATAAAATAATCATGAAAAAAAGTGCATTACTTATCCTCGCCGGAGCCACAGCTGCGTTCACCGGCTGTCAAGTAGGCCCGGATTGGACAGCACCTCAAATGGAGGTTCCTGCCGTATTTCGCGGTAACAGTGTAGGTGGCGGTACCATGGCAGATACCCCGTGGCAAAGCGTTATCAAAGATAAGCACCTTATCGCCCTCCTTACAGATGTGTTCAACAATAACCATTCTTTGGAGGCCATGTACCACAATGTTGACGCTGCTCGCCAGTATGTCACCATTGCTCGTGCGCCTATCTTCCCCTGGTTCGGGTATGGTGCATCCACCTCCAAAGGCATGAACTCTCAGGGCGGAGCCGGTGTTGCTCAGACGGGCGGTGTTACCTCCAACCCCGGTTCTATCGCTGCCAGCGCCTCTTGGGAGCTTGACATCTGGGGCAAAACAAGCCGCGATGTAGAAAGCGCCGAGGCCTCCGCTCAAGCTGCCCAAGAGCAGCTCCATAACATGAGAGCCTCTTTGCTGCGTCAGGTTGCCACCGGTTATCTTCAACTGTTAATGCTTGATGAGCAACTCAAAATCACTCGCGAGTCCGTTACTTCTTACAAAGAATCTCTTGAGCTGTTCACAGACCAGCTCGAATCCGGTATTGCTGACGGCTTGCAGGTTGCCAGCGCCAAAGCCGCCCTCGCTGCCGCAGAAGCAGAAATCCCCGCCATCGAAATGCAGATCGCAGAGTTGGAAAATACGCTCAGCGTTCTTGCCGGCCGTATACCCGGGCATATCGAGCGCAGCGGCTCCTTGCAGAAATACGTAAGCGCCAGCACGGTTTCCGCCGGTATCCCGGCAGATATCATTTCTCGCCGCCCCGATATTCGCGCTGCAGAGCAAAACCTGCGCGCTGCCAATGCTGATGTAGGCGTGGCTATTGCTTCTTACTTCCCCTCCATCAGCCTTACGGGGACCGCCGGCTATGCCTCTGCCGACCTCCGTCACACCACTTCCGGTTATGCTCATAAATCCGGCTGGGGTATTGGTGCCAGCCTTACAGGCCCGCTCTTCCGGGCCGGCCAGCTCCGCGCCAATGAGCTCGCTAAGCGAGACGCCTTCTTGGCTGCCAAGGCTGATTACGAGCATACCGTGCTGAATGCTCTTGCTGAAATCTCCTCCACTCTTATCGAGCGTGAGAAATTGCGCGAAGTTATCGTCAAGCAGGAGGAAGCCGTTGCTGCTTATGAAGAAAGCGTCAAGTTGGCCGAACAACGCTACAAAGAAGGCCTCTCCGCCTACTTTGAAGTGCTTGATAACCAGCTGCGCCTCTTCCCCGCTAAGCAAAAGCTCGTGCAATACCGCTACCAGTATGCTGCCTGCATACCCTCCCTCTACACCCAGCTCGGTGGCGGTTGGAAATAACCCCCACCTCGCTTAATCTCCGTTCAACAGGGCAAAGTTGCACTTCTCGCAACTTTGCCCTCTTTCTTTCACTATGATGTTTGCTGCCGATATAAGAGCAGCCCCACAAATGAGAGTTGAGGCGATGTTTAGTACGAGCGATAGCGAGCCGAATTTAAGAGCCCCGTGATAGCGGGGCGACGGACCAGTAGCCACGTGGTGTAGCTGCGTCAGCAGCGGAACCCGTGGTAGTGGTAGAAAAGAATCTCGGAGCCCGAAGCAGCGCAGCTGCTGAGGCCGACAGCAGGGTAGCATCCCCCACAAGTATTGTTTATTCATTTTTTATCATGCGTTGTTGTTTAATAATAATACGGTTTTTATCTGAGCTTACTAACGCAAAAACAGGAGCGGGGCGTGCTGTCGGCCTCGACGCCTTCGCTACGCTTAGGC
>JAZNGY010000179.1:0-8866 GCA_045576695.1 Akkermansia sp. | reverse complement strand
CTCAGCAGCTGCGCTGCTTCGGGCTCCGAGATTCTTTTCTACCACTACCACGGGTTCCGCTGCTGACGCAGCTACACCACGTGGCTACCGGTCCGTCGCCCCGCTATCACGGGGCTCTTAAATTTGGTTCGCTACGCTCACAGTATCACATCAAACTGCACGATAAATTATCATTTACAGGATGAATATTTCAATTTTCTCTAATTGTTCCCACGCGTTTGTCATTTCTCGTTTAAGCTGATGATTCGCGTAGATGATGATTGTTTGAGAATCAGCAACTGTTGCATACTTCCCATGGGGTGGACCCAAGAGAGTCTTACAACTCATCATCAATCAAAGCCATATAATCCCCTCATCGCCGAAACTTTCTTCCGCGCAGGTTACATCGAATCATGGGGGCGTGGCATTGACAATGTTAACAAATATTGCAGTGAAAACAAATATCCGCTTCCCGAATTCTCACTTTTGGGAGAAGATTTAACTGTTACATTCTATCCGGATTCCTCAAAATCAAAAGTAAACACTCAGAATCAGTCTTCTCGCGGCTATACTGATACAGAGTTAAAAGTGCTGAAACTTATAAAAACTGCCCCTGCCATTACCCAAAAAGCAATTGCTGAGCAATTAAATATCAGTCGCAGTACCGTGCAACGCATTATCAAAGATCTTACAGGACAAGGCACTATACGACGAATCGGTGCTCATGCCAATGGAATATGGGAAATAGCAGAATCAAGTTTTGACTCTCACAATTAATGAAACATTGAATGACGATTTGAAGCTGATTTGAAGCCGATTTGAAGCCGATTTGAAGCCGATTTGAAGCCGATTTGAAGCCGATTTGAAGCCGATTGAAGCCGATTGAAGCCGATTGAAGCCGATTGAAGCCGATTGAAGCCGATTGAAGCCGATTGAAGCCGATTGAAGCCGATTTGAAGCCGATTGAAGCCGATTGAAGCCGATTGAAGCCGATTGAAGCCGATTGAAGCCGATTGAAGCCGATTGAAGCCGATTGAAGCCGATTGAAGCCGATTGAAGCCGATTGAAGCCGATTGAAGCCGATTTGAAGCCGATTTGACGCCGATTTGACGCCGATTTGACGCCGATTTGACGCCGATTTGACGCCGATTTGAAGCTGATTTGACGCCGATTTGACGCCGATTTGACGCCATTGTGACGCCATTGTGACGCCATTGTGACGCCATTGTGACGCCATTGTGACGCCATTGTGACGCCATTGTGACGCCATTTATGACGCTTTGGTGACGCTTTGGTACGCTTTGGTGACGCTTTGGTGACGCTTTGGAACCGATTATGTAGCCTATTTGACGACGCAGAAGACATCATCGCCGACCTCAAGCAGGCTTTCGAGGCTATTCAGGGCTAAGGCACATTTACCCCACCTTTTCACACAAGGCTCATGCGGGCAGCCGCGTGCGCCTTGTTGTTATTCAACAAAAGAATCTGCGGCCTTTTTGATACGGAAGCAGATATTGGCAAATCGGCAGGTACCGGATTCTGACACGGAGACATCCGTAGCCGTGCCGGTGGTAGGTGAATCAAACACCAAGTGAAGAGTTCCCTCCTCAAACATATGGAAGCGAGTCAGCTTAGCTGTGGTAGAAGAGGTGCGTGTGTATTGCCAAACATGGCCGTAACTTTGGGAAAAATCAGGGCCGCTGAACTCTACATTAAAAACCTCTTGCTGAAAAAACGGCGTACAACCGTCATGCGTAGATTTGCTGTAATCAAGGCTCAAAATACACCCTGCCATGGAAGCCGGAGCCTCTGCCGACGGAATAGGGGTGGTGCATGATACAGCCGACACAGCACTCAGCAGCAGACAAAGAGAAGAAATGGCTTTCATATACACGTTTCACTTCATGATAACAATCACACAGACAGTTTGACAGATTTTCTAAGAGATGCAAGACTTTTCTGTTTGACATTCATTAAAAATTATAGTATTTAAAGCATTATAACAACGCCGCTGTTAAACCATGATGAAAAAAGCCCTGTACAGTGCAGTAATTGTCGCCTTTATGTGTTCCGGCTTGGCATATGCCGAAGAAGTGAGCATGAAGGAGTATCTTACGGAATTGAAGACCTCTGAATACACAGAGGTGCAAGAGACTTGGAAGAAAGTAAATGCCGGGATGGCGAGCTATTTGGAGGTATTGGAGGCCGAAGAAAAAGCCATACGCCTTGATTTGGAGCTTAACGAGATGAGCGCAGAAAAAAGAAAGCAGCTTAAGGCAAAATTAAAGAAAAACCTTGCGGTGCAGAAAGAGCTGAAAGATACTCGCGCCCGT
The DNA here is from genome assembly GCA_045576695.1 of Akkermansia sp. Lineage (GTDB taxonomy): Bacteria > Verrucomicrobiota > Verrucomicrobiia > Verrucomicrobiales > Akkermansiaceae > Akkermansia. Next base: position 6,554 of record JAZNGY010000179.1, on the reverse strand, counting down.
GCAGGGTTTTGATTCGCCCGGGCCCCTCACCCCAACGCCATCAGATATTATGTTGAAAAAGCTCCTTACCTTAACAACACTGGCAAGTCTGCCACTTTGCGCAGCAGAACAACAAGCACAAGCAACCACCCCGCCTCAAACGGAAGAAGTGCCGCTGCATTTGTTGCAACTGGCCGAAGCCATAGGAACAAATCCAACGCCATACAACATGACGTGGCGCTCCGGCTATATATCCGTCTTTTTAAAAGCATACCCGCAACACCAAGCGTTGCTGCTGTCTCGCACCGGCAAACTTAATGTGCATGGACGGCGCATGGTGGTCCTTGCTCTTTGGATGGCAGACACGGAAGAAGCCCGCGCTGAGCTGGAAGAACTGCGCACATACGACCCGCTGGCAACAGCTGGATTGCATGGCAAACAAAAACCGGATTTCACCCGCTTGGAGACTCTGTACAACGGCGTGGAAGAAGCCAACATTTTAGACACGGCTTGGGGTGTATATGATGCAAGCAAAGACCGCGAAGTGCTGGCTTCATTCATTCGCTGTGCCACCCGCACCGCCCCCCCCGAAGAAGGCGCCTACGAATACTGGGCCATACCAACTGCCGGGCGCAGTCCCATACCACCGGAAGCCGGGGATGTTGACATTATTGCAATGGCTGCCAAATGGAGCATTTTGAGCAGAGCAAAACAAGATGAAGAGTTTGCCGCAGAGGTAGAGGCTTGTTTGCAGGAAATGCCCGCCGATGTGCAAGAACGCTTCCGCGCCCCGCTGCCGCAGTACGGCCCCAACGAGCGCGATTATGATGCCGACGACACGCAATAAGGCCAACCGAAGCTTATTGAGATTGCTACCGTACAGCGAGTAAACTGCAGAAGCCACCAACGGCGAATGAATAAGCCTATCATGCCATGGAATGGGCTTGACTTTCGCGTGTATGCGCGTATAGTACGGCGCATACAGTTATGAAAGACCGGATAGCAAGTGTACAAAGTGCCGCTTTGGCTCAGATTGCTGCAATAGCAGACATGAAGGGGCTGGAGGATGCCCGCGTGGGTATCTTAGGCAAGAAGGGAAGCCTGACACAGGTGCAACAAGGCATGCGCGATGTGCCCAAGGAGGACAAACCTGCCGTGGGTGCCATGCTTAACGAGGCCCGCGCCATCATCACCGCCGCTATGGAGGACCGCAAGGCCGCCTTGCAGGCAGAGCTGGATGCCGCCGCCGTGGCCGGGGTAGACTTTACCATGCCGGGTGCCACCCTGCCCGCCGGTGGGTTGCACCCCATCTCCATTGTGCGCGATGAGGCCGTACGAGTACTGCGCCGCATGGGCTTTACGCTTTCCGACGGCCCGGAGATTGAGGACGAGTGGCACTGCTTTGATGCCCTGAACACGCCGGACGACCACCCCGCCCGCAACGAGAAAGACACCTTCTACTTTGACAGCGGCAAGCTGCTGCGCACGCAAACCAGCACCGTGCAGGCCCGCACTATGGAGAAGCAGTCACCGCCCGTGCGCATCATCTGCCCCGGCAGCGCCTTCCGCCGCGATGCGATTGACGCCACCCACCTTTCCGCATTCAATCAGATTGAGGGTCTGTATGTGGACAAGAACGTAAGCGTGGGCGACCTGAAAGGCACGCTGGAGTATTTCCTGAAAGCCCTGTTCGGCAGCGAGACTGCCGTGCGCTTCCGCCCGCACTTCTTCCCCTTCACAGAGCCGAGCTTTGAGATTGACGTGCTGCTGCAAGCCGCCGGGCAAGCTCCGCGCTGGATTGAAATTGCCGGTTGCGGCATGGTGAACCCCGCCGTGTTTGAGAACATCGACAAAGAGACCGGCAAGAACCTGTACAGCGGTTGCACGGGCTTTGCCTTCGGTATCGGTTTGGAGCGCTTGGCCATGATTCGCTGGGGCATCCGCGATATCCGCCTGCTCATCGAGAATGATGTGCGTTTCCTCGCCCAGTTCCAATAATTAACCCATAGATTTTCACAGACAATGAATGTATCACTGAATTGGCTTTCAAGCTATATTGACCTGGAGGGGCTCGGCACACAAGAGATGGCCGACATGCTCACCTTTGCCGGTATTGAGGTAGAGGGCATCCAAGAGCGCGGCGTAACCACAGATTTGGTAGTTGTAGCCCAGGTCATGGAGAAAACACCCGTAGAGGGCAGCGACCACCTCAACGTATGCATGGTAGACGCCGGTGAGGGCTCCCTGCGCCAGATTGTTTGCGGCGCGAGCAACTACAAGGTGGGCGATAAAGTCCCCTGTGCCCTGCCCGGCTCCGTATTACCCGGCGGCTGGGAGATTAAAGACGGCAAACTGCGTGGCATTGAAAGCCGTGGCATGCTTTGCTCTTGCTCCGAGCTGGGCTTGCCGGATAAAGAACACGGCCTGTGGATTCTGCCGCAGGAATACGTGGTAGGCACCCCCGTGCGCAACTTTGTTGAGACCGACACCATTTTTGAGCTGGAGATTACCCCGAACCGCCCGGACCTGCTGAGCCACTGGGGTATGGCCCGCGAGCTTGCCGGCATTACCGGCCGTGCCCTCAAGGCAGACCCCGCCTCTGCCGCCATGGGCGCCGTAGAGACCAAGCCCGCCGGCGACTACATCACCCTCTCCGCCCCGGAGATTTGCCCGCTTTACACCGCCACCCGAATCAGCGGCGTCAAAATCGGCCCCTCCCCGCAGTGGTTGGCAGACCGCTTGGTATCCATCGGCCTGCGCCCCATCAACAACGTGGTAGACATCACCAACTACTGCCTCTTTGAGCTGGGCCACCCCCTGCACGCTTTCGATGCCGCCAAGCTGACCGGTGGCCTCAACATTCGCCGTGCTGCCGAGGGCGAGCAGTTTGTGAGCCTCATGGATGAGACATACACCCTCAACACGGATGATGTGGTCATCTCCGATGCCTCCGGCGCAGCCTTGGCTTTGGGCGGCGTTATGGGCGGGCTTGACAGTGGCGTGACCGAGGCAACCACCGACATCGTGCTGGAGAGCGCTTGGTTTGCCCGCAGCAACATTCGCTTCACCAGCCGCCGCCTCGGCTTGGGCTCCGACTCCTCTTACCGTTTCGAGCGTGGTACCTCCCCGTGGAATGTACTGCGTGCAGCCGCCCGCGCCACAGAGCTGATTCTGGAGTGCTGCGGCGGCACTGCCGAGCCCGTATTGGTGGGTGGCCAAGCTCCCTGCCTGGTGCCCGAGGAGAACGCCCCCAACGCCACCGTGGTAGAGCAAGGCAGCGAGGCCAAGATTTACTACGCCCTTGACCAAGTACAGCTCGACTGGAAAGAGCTGGACGTGATGACCAACGGCTCTATCCCCCATACAGAGGCTATCACCATTCTCAAGAACCTGGGGCTCAAGAATATTGACGGCCGCGGCACTTGGGATTGCCCGCCCTGGCGTCTGGACCTCAAGCGCAGCTGCGACTTGTTGGAGGAAATCGTGCGCGTGTACGGCATTGACAACATCCCCGCCACCAACACCGCCATCTATGTAGAGGAAAGCGCCCACGACCGCGCCAATGACTACCGCATGAACCTGAGCCGCAAGCTTGCCGGTGCCGGGTTCTGGGAGGCTCAAACCTTCAAGCTCATCGCCGCAGAGAGCATTGACCCCACCATTGCCGATGTAAACAACGCCCTGCCCATCAAACCGCTGATGGACGGCGACATCATCCGCGTATCCCTCCCCATCTCTGAGGACCACTCCACCCTGCGTCCCTCCCTCGCCCCGGGTCTTATCTCCGTGGCTGCCCGCAACATCAACCAAGGGCAAGAGGTACTGCGCTTCTTTGAGTGCGGCCGCGTGTTCCGCAACACCGGCGGCGGCAAGGGCAAGGATATTGAGACGGAGGTGCTGGGCATCTTCATGGCCGGCAAGCTCGGCCCCGCCAGCTGGGCAGACACCAAGCCCGCCACAGCCGGCTTTGAGCACATACGCGCCGTGCTGGACATTTTGGTACCCAAGGCAACCATTACCCTCACCCCGGTTAAGAAACCGCGCGAGAATGCTGCCGTGGCTGCCGATATTGCCATTAACAACCAAGCATGCGGCTTCTTTGCCCGCTTGTCTCTGGCCAAGTGCCGCGCCCTCGGGCTGCCCATGGAGACCTACTATGCAGAGCTTGACCTGCGCAAGCTGCAGCAGGTAGCCACGGCACCCTTCAAGGCGGCAGACCTGCCCCAGTTCCCCGGCTCCTCCCGCGATGCGTCTCTGGAGGTACCCGCAGCCACCCGCCATGCCGACATTACCAAGGCTGTGGAAGCCGCCAAGCAGAAGCTGCTGGTATCTTGCCGCCTCAAGGATGTGTTCTGCGACCCCAGCGGCGAGAAACTGGCTGCAGACCGCAAGGCCATGACCTATACCTTCCTGTACCGCGACGCCAAGAAGACCCTCACCGCTGCTGAGGTAGACGCCGCCCACAAGACGGTGCTGGATGCCCTGGCTAAGGGTGTAAGCGGACTTAACTTCCGCTAAAGAAACACCCCGCCCCTTCTTCGCCCCATTCTCCTCACCGAGAATGGGGCTTTTTTATAACCTTGGCAATTCAAAAAGCGTGACAACAGACGGTAGAATATGGTATCGTAAACATGCTGAAAGATTTTACCATCATGTTTCGGAAACTGCTTGCAAGCTTGTTGATGGCGCTGCCGCTGATGGCAGCGGAGAAACCGCGTGCCGTTGTTATCTTTTATACGGATGACTTGGGGTACAATGATACCTCCACCTACGGGTGCGATAAGGTACCCTGCCCGCATTTGGATACACTGGCAGAAGAAGGGCTGCGGTTTACGGACGCCCACAGCACCAACTCGGTGTGCACGCCGTCGCGCTACTCTTTGTTGATGGGCGAATACGCATGGCGCAAAAAGGGCATGCAGATTTTGCCGGGTGATGCCAAAATGATTCTGCCCACAAAGGAGGAGCAAGCCTCCCTGCCCTCGCTGATGCAGCAGGCGGGCTACCGCACGGCCGTCATCGGTAAATGGCACTTGGGGCTTGGCCGCGGTGAGGCACCGACAAACTGGAACCGCCCCATCTCCCCCGGCCCCAATGAGGTGGGTTTTGACCACGCCTTTATTCTGGCCGCAACGGGCGACCGCGTGCCCTGTGTGTACATTGAAAACGGCAAGGTGGTGAATTTGGACCCCAATGACCCCATTGAGGTGAGCTACGATAAGCCGTTCCCCGGCGAGCCGCTGGGCAGCACCCACCCGCAGCTGCTCAAGCCCTGGGCACGCAGCAACGGACCGCAACACAACTGCGCCATTATTGACGGCATACCGCGCATCGGTTACATGAGAGGCGGCAAAGTAGCCTTGTGGACGGACCAAGATATGGCAGACCGCCTGACGGAGGAAGCCATCAAGTTCATACGCGAAAGCGCACAGATGGACAAGCCCATTTTCCTGTACCTTGCCACCAATGACATCCATGTACCGCGTGACCCGCACAACCGGTTCAAAGGCAAAAGCCAAATGGGCATACGCGGCGATGTAACGGTACAGATGGATGATTGCTTGGGGCGAGTACGCGCAGCACTTAAAGAAAACGGGTACGAAGATTGCCTCTTCATCTTCTCCAGCGACAATGGTCCCGTGATTAACGATGGCTATTTTGACGGCTCCATACGCGACTGCAAAGGGCACAACCCCGTTTACCCCATGAACGCCGGCACCTGGCGAGACGGCAAGCTTACGGGCGGCAAATACGGCATTATGGAGGGCAGCACCCGTGTACCCTTCATTGTGTGTTGGCCCGGCCACACCCCCAAAGGCGCGGTGAGCCCCGCCCTGATGAGCCAAGTGGATTTGGCCCGCACCATTTGCGAGCTGGCAGGTGTTGACATACCGCAAGGCGCCCTGCCCGACAGCCGCAACTTGCTGCCCGCCCTGCTCGGCCAAGATATGGAGGGTGCCCCCTTTATTATTGAAGCAGACAACGGCCGCACCCTCTCCATACGCAAGGGCCCCTACAAAGCCTACGCCAAGGGCAAAAAGCAACACCTTTACAACGTGGCAGATGACCTGCAGGAAACCCGCAACCTTGCCGATAAAGAAGGCGAGATGGCCTCTGAGTTAATCACCGAGCTGAATGATTTTGCCACACCGATGGCGAAATAATCATAGCCGCCGACATCATGATGACGCAGCCCGTTAAATGATAATTTATCGGGCAGATGGCGCGCCGAATTCCAGAGCCCCGATTAGGGGCGATAAGAAGCTTAGCCGGTGGTGCAGGGAGCCCGCGACAGCGGGCGAGCGTAACCACTGGTAGTGATACAAGTTGAATGGAACCCCGTTGAAAACGGCGGTGACAGAATAGCCGCCGCAAAATGAAAAAGCGGATGAATTATTCCGTTATTGATTTTATGAAATTATATTGAGGCACAATATTTTGATGGGCGTAAATCATAAAGCCACGCTTTTCTGTCGCCGCCGTTTTCAACGGGGCTCCTATTTTTTATCTATCTGAACCGGAGGTTTCGTTCGCCCGCTGTCGCGGGCTCACTGCACGCTCCGGCTAAGATTCTT
>JAZNGY010000178.1:0-22501 GCA_045576695.1 Akkermansia sp. | reverse complement strand
GCTCGGTAGTGGCGGGAGCCTGCTCGGTAGTGGCGGGAGCCTGCTCGGTAGTGGCGGGAGCCTGCTCGGTAGTGGCGGGAGCCTGCTCGGTAGTAGCGGGAGCCTGCTCGGTAGTGGCGGGAGCCTGCTCGGTAGTGGCGGGAGCCTGCTCGGTAGTAGCGGGAGCCTGCTCGGTAGTAGCGGGCGCCTGCTCGGTAGTGGCGGGAGCCTGCTCGGTAGTGACGGGAGCCTGCTCGGTAGTGACGGGAGCCTGCTCTACGAGTTGAGCACCACCGGCCTGACCGATAGCGCCGGAGTTTTGAACATTCTGAGCTTGATTAACAACCTGAGCCGGTGCTTTTTCACCTAAGCCGGATTTATTCTTGTGCTTGTGCTCGTTAAGCATGAGCACACTCAGCAAGAAGCAGAGAATCATGAAAAGAGAGCCGAAAATAATCGTTCCCTTCTTAAGAACATCTGTGGTACGAGCGCCGAATGCCTGGTCAGTCATCTGAGCACCGAAAGCAGCGCCGAGGCCTTCTTGTTTGGGGCGTTGCATCAGCACCAGCAAAAGAAGCAAGGCTGATACAATCAACAGCAAAGCGAAAACAATATATTTAAAAGTAATTACAAGAAACATGGCGGTTATTATATCAGATTAAAATGAATTGTAAAGTCTTAAGCAATAATTTCGTTAAGTTCGTTGCAAACAATACGGGTTGGCGTAATGGGCTTATCATCCAAAGCAAAACTCATGATGACCACGCGTTCACCTGCTTTGATAAGATGAGCAGCACCACCGTTAATGATAATTTGCCCGGTGCCGGGGGGACCGACAAGCACGTAGGTTTCGAAACGGTTACCGGAAGTGATGGAGGCAACCAACACCTTCTCGCCCGGCCATATGCCGGCAGCCTCAACGAGATCTTGCGGTATTTCTATGCTACCTTCATATTCTACATCGCCACGGGTTACCATAGCGCGATGAATTTTTGATTTTAGCTGAGAAACAAGCATAACATGATACTTTCGGGCGGATATGAAACTACTTTTTAGAGAAAAAGTCAATCACAAACATTCAAAAATCATTGTTTATGCCACACCTAAACGGGCACAAACAGGGCAAACGGGCTTACAACCGCGCGCGGGGCAATGTTCTCTGCCCCACAAAACAAATTGCACATGCAGCTTGTTCCACACATGCTCAGGGAAGCATTTTTTAAGGTCAGCCTCCACGGCCTCCACCGTTTTACCGCGGCTGAGTTTCCACCGGCGAGCAAGGCGAAAAATATGCGTATCTACGGGAAAAGCCGGCATACCGAAGGCTTGCGCCATGACCACAGAGGCGGTTTTATGCCCTACGCCCGGCAGGGCCTCCAGCTCTTCAAAGGTAGAAGGCACCCTGCCCCCGTGGCGTTCTAGCAACAACTTAGCGGTTTCGACCAGTCGCTTGGCTTTTGTTTGAGTAAGGCCGCAGGTGGCTATGTATTCCCTCACCTGCTGCCACTCCATGGCAGCCATTGCTTGCGGCGTAGGGGCAGCTGCAAACAATGCCGGGGTTACCTTATTGACGCGAGCATCGGTACATTGGGCAGATAACATAACGGCTACCAGCAAAGTGAAGGGGTCCGTATGGTGCAAAGGGCACCCCGGGTTGGGGTATGCCCTCTCCAGTTCTTCCAGCACAATGGCGGCTCGCTGCGCTCGCAACATGTCGGTACGTATTAAAAAATCAGCGGCGCATATTGCTCAGGGGGCCGAGCACGGCGTCGCCCTCAGTCTTAGTGGGTGCATTCCACGGTTTTTCCGTACCGGTGCTACCCTGTGGCGGCACAACCTTGCGGCCGTTATCCGGCACCATAGGCATGGCAGGCTGGCATGACACCCCGGCAGCAGAAGCCGCAATCATCAAAGCATATATGTAAGACTTTTTCATAATAAAAGTTTGATATACCGCTATATTACCACACAACACTTCATTTGGCGAGCGCAATTGCACACCAATATGACATAACACCCCATAACAGCCTAACGCCAATCCCCCCCTTGCGTTTCAGCCGGGGCGTGGTGTTTTAGTAGGTATGCAAAAAAATTGCCGCCGGCGTCACAAGCACGCGGCGGCAATGATGAAAAGTTGCAATACGGGTCTTACGAACCGTACGGTTTCACGTGGATGACTCTGTCACCCAATTGGAGCTCTTGGCCGGGTGCTAAAGTATACTTAGCCGTTACTTGGTTGGCAGATACATTCTCCACACGCAGCACTGCAATGGTATTATCACCGCGCTTCACAAGCAGAGCAGCGCCGCTCACAATACCACTTTGCGCAGGAACCGTGAACAAGACAAGCTTGCGCTCGGGCACCACAGAGAGCACGGGATACTCTACAACATTCTTGCGATAATTTGCGGCAAAGTCGCTGTTACGCTTATCCCAACTGGCGAGCTCCTCTGTTTCTCGAGTAACCTTATTGGTAGCAGCCTCACGGGCAGCTACAACAGTTTCATGCTCACTCTTCAGCTCGGTGTTCTTTTCTTTTGCATTTTCAACAATTGCCGTGAAGGTATCCACCACCTCAGAAAGGTCAGCCACGTTAGCGAGGTCATCAAGCTGCTTCATGGTCTCTAACAGAGCCTCAGCACGCTTTTCAGCATCCGCATAATTTACTTTGGTGGTTTCAAGCTCTTCCTCCATACCCTTGCGATAAGCAATCATCGCATCGCGAGTTTTTTGGGCAGCATTGCGCTTTTCTACGGCAGCGCCTTCACCATTAAGCTCCTCGCAGGCCTTGGCTGTTTTCTTTTGGCCGGCCTTCATTTCACTGTTGGCTTTATCGGTTGCATCCTTAGCCTTTGACACGGCAGCGGGCAAACCACCGGAAGCATTTTTGCCGCCACTTACCTTCACAACGGCTTTCATAATCGACTGCTGCTGGTCTGCATAATACCATGCACCCACAGAAAGCCCCAACGCTGTGATAGCGAGAATATAAGAAATAATTTTCATATGTAAATAGAAGTTTTATAATTTACTTATCGTTACGAATGGATTTAACAGTATCGCCCACTTTGATGCGCTCGCCCTTCAACATGGAGCCCTTCTTCAACTCTGCAATAGATGACTTAGATTCTGCATTAGTCACCTTAAGCACACAGATTTGCTTACCGTTGCGCATAACGGCAAGTTCTGAGCCGATAACAACACCACCGTTATCAATACCGGCATTGAGTCTAACGAAATTGTAATCAGCATCAACATAGTCTACCTGGCAGTTAAGGTCAGGCTTAGAAATGCGGTTCTGACGATCTTTAGCCAGTTTTTGAGCGGCATCGATAAGGCCATTAAGTCTCTTACTCTCAGCATCGAGCCTTTCAACCGTTTCCTTTTCTGTCTTAATCTGATCTTCCAAGGCAAGGTTCTCATCCATCAAAGTTTTTGCAGCGGCAATAATCTCAGATGCCTCAGAGCTGTTAGCGTCCAGACCAACCACTGCGGCAGTCTTGCTGACAACGTCTTTCAAATTACGTTCTACCGTTTCAGTCTGTTCCTTCAAATCGTCATTTTCACGCTTCAAATCATCGCCTTCAGCCTTTTGTTCAGCGGCTTTTTGTTCAGCTGCTGTCTGGTCTTTCTCAGCCTGCTCAGCCCACTCCTTATATTTTTTCTCGCGCTCTACGTAGTAGGCGGTGGTCATTTCTTTCTGCTTGGCATCAATCTTTTCATCAATCAGTGAAGCAGATCTCTTATAAATGGCATCAATCTCGCCACCGGGGGCAAGAGTCATACCTTCATGATTCTTCGAGAAGTAATAAAACGATGCGCCGAGGAACACGACCGACGAGATAATGATGTATTTCCACATGGTGTAAGTAAATTTGCAACTGTTCGATATATCTTTTACACCAGATTTCTCTGCTTGGCAATCAAAAAAAGCTCTCAGCGCAAATTTTATTGCATTTTTTTCTGAGGCTTACGAATTTAAACAACAAAAAACCCGCGTCCGCCGGTAAAAACCGAACAAGACGCGGGGAATTAAATACTTTTTATATAAGCCGGAAAGGCGTGAATCAGGCCTGTTCTGCCTTGGCTGCAGCCTCTGCGGCCTTGCGGTCGCGGGCAGCGGCGCGCATGGACATCTTGACGCGGCCCTTGTCATCGATACCGATGCACTTGGCGGTCACAATATCGCCCACTTTCACAACGTCCTCCGTCTTCTGCGTGCGGCCTTCGGCCAGCTCAGAGATGTGGATAAGGCCGTCCTTACCGGGCAGCACCTCCATGAAGGCGCCGAATTCCTTGGTGGAAACAATCTTACCCTCGTAGGTTTCACCCACTTCAATCTCCTTGAACATGCGGTCGATGAGGTACAGAGCACGCTCCACACCCTCTTGGCGGCTGCCGTAGATGCGCACGGTGCCGTCTTCCTCAATGTTGATGTCGGTACCGGTCTCAGCCTGCAGGGCCTTGATGTTCTTACCGCCGGGGCCGATAAGCTCGCCGATGCGGTCTTGCGGGATGGAGGTAGACTCAATGCGCGGGGCATTGGGGCTCATCTTCTGGGGCTCGGCAATGCAGGCATTCATGGTGGCCAGCACATCCAAACGGCCCTTGCGTGCCAGGTGAATGGCGTCCTCCAAGATGTAGAGCGGGATGCCGGGCAGCTTGAGGTCCAGCTGGTAACCGGTTACACCAACCTCAGAGCCGCAAAGCTTGAAGTCCATGTCGCCGTAGAAGTCCTCAGAGCCGATGATGTCCAACAGCGTCTCGTAGCGAGCGGGCTCGCGGTCGCCCTCGTTGGCAAACTCAGTCACCAAACCGACGGAGATACCGGAAACCGGGCGCTTCAGCGGAACACCGGCGGCCAACAGAGAAAGCGTGCCGGCGCATACGGAAGCCATGGAGGTGGAGCCGTTGGACTCCATAATCTCGGAGGATACGCGGATGGCGTAGGGGAAGTCTGCCTCATCGGGGATTACCGGGGCAATGGAGCGCTCTGCAAGAGCACCGTGACCGATTTCGCGGCGGTTCTGGCCACCGAAACGGCCGGTCTCACCCACGGTGAACGGGGGGAAGTTGTAGTGCAGAATGAAGCGCTTCTCATCAACGGAGCCGGTGTAGTTATCCAAGTACTGCTTCTCTTCCATGGGGGCAAGGGTAGCCAAGCACATGGACATGGTCTCGCCACGGGAGAAGAGAGCGGAGCCGTGCACCACGCTGGGCAGCACGTTCACCTCTGCGGAGAGCGGGCGCAGCTGCTTGATGGCGCGGCCGTCTGCACGCTTGCCCTGCTCCATAATGGAGATACGGAAAGCCTTCTTCTGAATGTACTCGAACACTTGCTCTACGTCAAAGTCGGTAGCCTCGGGGTAGGTCTCCTTAATCTTGGCCTCCACCTCATCGCGGAGGGCGCCTACCTGCTTCTGGCGCTGAATCTTGTTGGGGGCATAGATGGCGTCCTCAATGCGGTCGCCGGCCACCTGGTAGCCGATTTCGAGCAGCTCGGGCTTAGCCAGTGTCAGCTCGTACTCGCGGGTGGGCTTGCCGCAAAGGCCGCGCAGCTCTTCCTGGGCAGCGCAAATCTTGGCCACATTCTCTTGGGCAAAGCGCAGGGCAGCAATGAAGTCCTCTTCGGGCAACTCGTCGGCAGAGCCCTCAATCATGATTACCTGGTCCTTAGAACCGGCGTATACGAGGTCGAGGTCGCTCTCCGCACGCTGGCTGTTGGTGGGGTTGATCACAAACTCACCGTTGATGCGGCCCACGCGCACGGCGCCTACGGGCTCGGCAAAGGGAAGGTCAGAGATGACGCAAGCGGCAGATGCACCGTTGATGCTGAGGATGTCCGGCTCGTTCTCGCCGTCGGCTGCCATCAGCAAAGAAATTACCTGCGTGTCGTAGAAGTAGCCCTTGGGGAACATCGGGCGCAGGGGGCGGTCCGTCATGCGGCAGGTCAGAATCTCCTTCTCCGTGGGGCGTCCCTCACGCTTGAAGTAGCCACCCGGGAACATACCGGCTGCAGCAGCCTTTTCTTTGTATTCTACGGACAAGGGGAAGAAGGTCTGCCCCTCTTTAATCTTGGTGGCACTCACAACGGTAACAAGCACCACGGTATCACCACAACGAACAGTCACAGCGCCATCTGCCAGGCGGGCAATCTTACCGGTTTCAATTGTGATGGGATTGGCGCCAACGGCGCACGATACGGAATGTATACTCATTTTATTTTCTTTTTCTATCTTCTTGTGCCGGCTCCTTGCTTCACCTCAAAAGGACGGAACCGGCAAACTCCCTTCCTCGGCAGGTGGCAGGGTTCTTAAGCTACCCTGCCGCTTCATGCACGCAACCGCTCAACGCAGCAACACGCATTCGCGTTCATTTTACACAGTTTCAATCCCCAACGCAAGCATATAATCCGCAATATAACCGAATTTATGCCACTTAAGGCTTCATTATGACTTTATCTTTTCCGGTAGGGGTAACAACTATGCTCGTTTATGTCTTTATAAGCAAGGCGGGCACAAATACACATAACAATGGCAAGCAGAAAAGCAAACCAACCGTACGGAGAATAATCCGCAACCTGATTTAATAATTTTTTATTTTCCTCACTTAATTGCTGCTTTGCCATATATTCTACAACCATTTTATGCAACAGTTCCCTATCGCGTTTATCAGCAAAAGGGGATTCTGCGCTATTGCGCATCGTGTACACATAGGTTAAAAGGTCGTTGGCTTCCGGGGGTGTCGGCTCGTAGTCTGCCGTTGTATCCATTGGCAAATACAGCATATGTTCACCTGCTATCAACACGTCGGCATACTTCGGTATGACGCTTTTCTTGAATTGCTCCGGCTCGCTGCACTTCTTTGCAAAGTCAGTACAAAATTTTTCAGCATATTTGATTTTTACACGGTTCTCCAGTATGCGGGGGCTCTTTTGCAGTATTTCAGCGCTCGCGGCAGCATGGTTCGCCCACAACATGGGTAATGTGGGTATCAGCGCAAACAGCAGCACCTTGCCTCTGTGCTCCGCTGCCCATGTTTTATGCCATAAAAACAGCCACCCATACAATACAACCCAAAGTGCCGCAAGGCTCCCCATAAGGTACAACCACTGCGCGACACCCCAAAATGAAAATAATTTTAAGACTATCTCACTCATATATCGTTATTCACCCCACCCCATATCATAGCCATTGCTTATCATACGCCGGTGCTTATTTTTTTATTCTTCTTCAACTCGCTTGGGGGAACAATTAAATCTTATCTGCATATGGGGGCCGCTCGGTTTCTCATCGTCCCTCTTTTCACGTATGAAACCGGTCATCGAGAATAACCCTTGGTCATCTGCATTTTTATATCCTGACAATTCACCATTTGCATATACATCCAGCAAACGCCATGCATCAAAGGAGCACTGCAAAATCATGCCTTCGTTTTCAAGACTCGGTGTATCTACCATATAGCACTCAATTGCTATATTGTCTACCGCCAATTTACGGTTTTTTATGTTTTCCCCAATCTCATTCATGAACTGAGCCAACAGTTTCAGGTTCTTTCTTTCTTCGGCCGTCAATTTATTTTCAAGCTGTTTCCACAGGTCAGCAGTAATAACAGCTTTACCTTTATTGTATAGATTTATGACAGATTGAGGATACGTAAACACTGTGGCAGGAATAGTAATTACCCCTTCATCCACATTGACTTTTACATGGGCATCACGTAATGCTTTATACTTCGGCGCATCCAGAATCCCCTGCACAAGCGGCATGACCTCCTTGCGTGGGTCTTCCAGTTTTTTGATTTCATCATTATTGTCATCTATCACCGCATCATTATGACTCTGAATAATACTAGCCACCGCAGACTGAACTTGTAGCCCAATTTTTTCAGACTTCTTCACAATTACTTTGTATAACCATTTATACGGGTCCTTAGCCAGAAGATTCTGAATCTTCTTATAAAGGGCATCATACTTCTCTTTCTCCACCATGTCCTTGATTTTCTGCTCCAGATTCCTGATTTTGTCCACCAGTTCTTTATGGGAGAAATCAGAATATCCATGCCCCGATTTCGTTTTATAAATTTCAAACACCACATGCTCTCTTACCTTACGCATGTGTTCATGATAAGCGGGGTCATGCTCATTTGGCCCTGTACCATCTTTAAATCTGGCTTTGTACAGCAGGGCAACAGCTTTTTTATAATCTTCCGAATTGTTCGGTATTTCTTTCATTACGTTTTCATCAGCCCCATAAAAATATTTAGCTGTTTCATCGCACTCCAACAAACTACACAAGGCTTTCGCCAACTGTGGGCGTTGAGCGCTTTCTTCTTTCCGGACACCCTCCACATTGATGCTCTTTAACATTTCTGAATCGGGGTACTCACGTTTCAGCGTTTCAAACAAAGCACACGCCTCCTGTGCAGCCAGATTAGCCACATACTCATCACCCTTACCTTTATCTCTAGACATAGAGGAATACAGTACCAGAGCAATCACGAACAAGGCCAAAAACATGTCGCTGACACATGGCCAAAAGTTCTCATCATTGTGTAAGTTTCGCCTACTCATTATGATAATAAATATAAAAAAGTTTGATTACAATACTCTGTCTTTTACGCTTCTTTCATGCCCCCATAATCAGCGCCGGTAAGGCTCACTATACTTACCGCCGCTCCGGGTAGATGGCGATAATCTCCCTTTCTTGGGTTTACAATTAAATCTCAACTGCATACGCCTACTGAGGTTCTCACGTTCAGGCTTACTGAATTTATCCTCATCTTCTTTCGGATAAGGTAACACACGCATACCGAAACCGGTCATCGAGAAAAGCCGTTGACCATCTTCATTTTCATATTTAGACAAACTCCCACCCTGATACTTATCCAACAAACGCCAAACATCAAAAGCACGCTGAAGACTCAAACCATCATTATAATATTTTTTATCCGTAATATTGCTTACATCATCATCTGTATGGCATTCTATAGAAATACTGTCTACTGCCAATTCGCGGCGGTTTACCATTCCACCAATTTCCTTCAAGAACTCGGACAACAACTTCAAGTTGCGTATTTGTTGATGTGTCAAATGATTTTCCAATCGACGATTCAGATTTTTCGCCCTAACGCCACCTCCTTGCTGATAATACTCTGCAGTGGCCTTAGGGAACGAGAATGCAGAAGAAGGGATAATAACAATACCATCCTCCTTGTTGACCGTTACATTGGCATCCTTCAAGTCCCGATACTTATTATTCAGTAGATTTTCCACCTGCTCCATCACATGTATACGAGTATACTGCAGTTCTACAATTATACCTTTTTGCCACGCTATTGTTTTATTCTGTTCGTCAATATTTTTCTCTACATCAGCCAAATCAGACTTCAATTTTTTTATGTCACGATCCAGTTTATCCGATTCATCTATCACAGCCAAAAGATCCTTATACTTCTTTTCAAGGGCGGCGTATAATTCTTTCGACACCATGTTCGAGATTTGCTGCTCCAGCTTCTTAATTATAGCCAACAATTCTTCACGGGTAAGCTTTGAATATACGGAACCCGATTTTGCTTTATAAATTTCACGCTCCACATGCTCTCTTACCTCACGCATGTGCACGTGAAAACAGGGGTCTCCTTTAACGGGCCATGTACCATCTTTAAATCTGGCTTTGTACAACAGGGCAATGGCACTGCTATACCGATTCGGTCTTTCTTCCAATACGTTTTCATCCGCTCCATAAAAATATTTAGCTGTTTCATCGCAGTCCAACAAACTATATAAGGATTCCGACAATTTACGGCGAGCCCCATGCGGTTCTTTCCGGATATCCTCCACATTGATGCTCTTTAACGTTTCAGAATCGGGGTACTCACGTTTCAGCGTCTCAAACAAAGCACACGCCTCCTGTGCAGCCAGTTCAGACACATACCTCTCACCCTCACCTTTATCTCTAGACATAGAGGAATACAGCACCAAAGCAATCACGAACAAGGCCAAAAACATGTCGCTGACACACGGCCAAAAGTTCTCATCATTGTGTAGATTCCGTCGGCTCATCTCTATAATAAAAATAAGTTTTTTTTACAATGCTATCTGACTGGATTTCTTTTTCCACTCGATCTGCAGCTCATTGCTTACTTTTCTAAGTTCCTGTAGTTTTTCTTCTAAGGAATTCATGGCAAACTCCACATTGGCTTTACCATCACTCATCGTTTTCGAGAAATCAGTATTAGAATCACAAATATCTTGCCTAATTTTCTTAACCTTCTCCAACATTTCATCTGCCTGCTTCGAGCTATCGTTCACCAGATTTTGAGAACCGGTTACTTTATCTTTCATGGTCTTAACTTCGTCTAAAGCATATTCAACCAAGGTCACTTTTTCACTCATATCGGAGAGCTGAATATTATACGCATCAACGAGTTGCCCCATTTGATTCATATCATAGGTTTTCCCCTTAATAACCTCTGCCGTGGCACGCCCTTTCGCTACATCCTGAGACACGGTATCCAGATTACCCACGAGTTGGTTATACTGATTAACGACCGCCTCACAGCGAGGCTCCACATCGCGCACATAAGTTTCAATTTGCGTTACACCGGCTTCAAAGTGTTCCTCTAATTTTTTACCGGATTGCACGAGGGGGCTCAGGTCAGCCACTTTATCCTGCCCCTGAGCCAATTGACCACTTACCGCATCAAGCTTGTCTTTCAGCATTGCAATAGATTCTTTATCCTGCGCAGCAGCTTTCACATATTTCTTCATGTTGTCCTGCAGCTCATTCATGTGAGTATTAAGCGTTGCTAATTCCTCCTCTTTTTTCTTCAGCTCAGCCAATTGATGTATCAAATTTGTACTTATGGAAGCAACATCCGTCATCGGCTGCAAGAACGGCATCAGCTTAGTCATGGTAAACAAATCCAACTTCTCCAAATAACCATCCAACTTAGCCACATACCAACCGCGCAGCCACATAAGAATAATGGTAAAGAACACAGCATACATACTGGGTTGCAGCGCCCTCCCCAATTCGAGGATATTAATATCAGATTTACCATGTCCCAACACCTTGTGTACACCGGTAAGCGTACCCAAAATACCCATAATCAACAAAAAGGAGGTAATGGTGCGCAACCAGCAAGAGGAGCGACGGCTCATTTCATCCTGCTCGGACAGAGAGTGCAAATCATGCAAAGATGGCATCAACTTGGTACTCTGCGCATCCAAGGCATCTCTAATGGTTTCCAGGCGCAATTGTAACAATTTACCCTCACCCACACTAGCCGTATTATTTCCTTTGCGAAACTTTTGAATACACTCATCCAGTTTTATTTTACGGGTGTCAAAATTCTGTTCATCGGAGGAAAAGTCAATCTCATTACCGCATTTTTTCAAACGGCAAGAGTCCCGCCATACTCCACATAAAGCGCATATGGCACACAACACACCTACTCCCGTAAACAAGAAAATACAGGGCAGTACAAAATCCGACACGGACTTCAATATATCACTCATATTAAATATATTACTCATCATAACCGATTACAAATTTTCCTATTGTTAACAATACATTCCACCACAACAAAGCAAACATAAAAACAATGCCGACAATCTCATACCAATATGCAGTAGGCTCCTTTAAATAACTGGAATTACGGGTCTTCAATTTCTCAAGAACTTTTTTCATTATGTCCACACAATTTGTTTGTAATGAGTTGACTTGCGCCTCAAGCTTATTGCTCGCATCCGCAAACACATTGTTCAATTCCTTAACATAATCGTTAAAGCCAACCAAGCTACCATGAATAGCGTCTTTCATTTCTGTATACAGGTCAGCCGTCTTAACAGCACAATTGGCAGACTCAACCGATTGATCCACACACTCACCCAGGCTACCGGCTATAACACCGCCCATATCAACCACGTCAGACAGATGTTTCTTAATTTTCTCACCTGTCACCCAACGCGCTTTCAGAGACTCTTGCTCCTCAGCCCCCATGTCCGGAATTTGAACGGCATATTGATGCGTCTCCTCTACGGTTTGCGTAAACGGAGTCGAACCCGAGATAAGTGGCTCAAAATCTTTCCCGATGAGCACCAAGGTGGCACGATTAAAGTTACCGGCCATAACCTCAATTTGATTGAGAAGATGGGCGCGCAAATACTGAGTTTTCTCGTAGCCAGCCCTAAGAGACTCCACCACACTCACGTAAGATTCAGCATCATGCTTCGGCAAACTCTGCTGCCACTCATTTATTTTTTCATGCACCTCATTAACAGACTTACCGCAGTCATCTAATTGATCGCGTATCTCATGCATGTCGGAAACACTATCTGACAGCCCCTTCACACCGGCGCTGAATGAAGCAAGCGTTTCCTTGATTTCCTGCAACTGCACAGCAATATTCTCAGCCGGACGGAAAAAGGGGAAGTAGAAACTCACAGTATGGCGGTCCAAGTGGCCGATGTATTCATCTATTTTCTTACGGTATATGCCACGGCATATAATTAACAACACCGTAAATGCTACAGCTAAGGCACTGGGGATAAATGCCACCGGCAGCTTTTCCTTGTTGATGTCTTCATTTATAACGTCAATAGAAGCATGCACACCCACCAATGTACCCAAAATACCGATAATTAACAATGAAGAAAACACCACGCGCAGCATCCACACGGGGCGGCGTGCCGCTTCCGCAGCATAAGTCAACGCGCGCAAGTCGCTTAATGATGGAAGCCGCCCACCCGGATGGCACACCGATTTCATGATTAACGAGAACCGCACGAAGTGATGAGAATCTGCCCCGTAATTAAGAGCGTAATCCACCAACGCAGTCTCTAGCTCCGTGGGTGATGCATTTTTCTTAAGTTTATTCCAATTATTCTGATTTAAATCATATTTGCGACGCTGTTTGAACTTGGCACTCTCTTTTCTTATTGTAAGCCAAGCTTTCAATACCGCAGAAAATCCGATTAACAAACTCGACAATAAAAACAGATATACCCCCATCATGAGATATGAAGTAACCTCCACAGGCTTGTGATAAAGGGCAAGCAAGTTCTCTGCACCGGTTATTGTAGGGCAAATAAAGTTCAACAATACTACTACAACAACCAGTTGCAATAAAAAAACGCAGAAACTTAAAAACTTTCTTATCATAGAACGCCTCCTTCTCAGATTCTGAGTTTACATTCATTCTGTTTACACAACTCTTCCCCTTGCCTGATACGCTCCATAGAAAGGCGCGGCAGCACGGCAGTGCTAACCAAGGGCTTAATTGGGGGGGCCGGGCGCAAGGGCACCTCGGGGGCAACGGGCTTTTTCAGTTTATCCGTTTCAGCAACATTAACCACCTGCACCTCTGCATTCCTGCGGGTCTCTTCCACTATATTCCATCTTTGCTCGCGCCCTGCATCACCAGGAAAAATCGGCACTTCCAACGCCTCCATACCTTTCAAATTTTCTGCCAAGTTTTTCCACTTTTCACCGGAAGCAGACTGCGTCTTTTGCGATGATAAACAAGGCAAAATATATTTCATGGTAACTTCATCCAAAACTCCCAAATAAGAATCCACAAGCCGCAAATACAAGGCACGGCATATCATCAGCACTACCGTTCCAAACACGGCTAGAGCACTCGGGCTTAATGCCTGAGCCAGCACTGATACCTTAATGTCATCAGCCAATACCTTGTGAACACCGGTTAAGGTTCCCATAATTCCCAAAATTAACAAAAAGGAGATGATGGTATTTAACCCGGCAGAATCCCAATGACTCAGTTCGCGTTGCAGGGTAATTTCATGTAAATCTGCCATAGCCGGTAATTTCTTTTCCCCACGTGTACCCTTAAGCTCAGCCATCAACACATCCAGGCGGCGGTAAATGAGTGTATGCTTTTTGTTTTGCTCCTTTAACCAACTATAACATTTTTTCGGATCTTCATTTTGGTTCAAGTTCTGATAGCAGCGTTCTTTTAACGTCGACATTTCAGACAATATGCGGCGCAAACTCTTCACGAACATGCCCCCGCCAACGATAATTATCATAGCCACTATCACGGACATCCCTTCAGGATTACCGATAAACTTCATGACACCCGTTATCCCCTGCTGCATTTTACCATGCCAAATAATCAGCACGGCATACAAAGCAGCCAAGCAAAGTACAACAATAGCGACAAAACGCGCACCGGAGGTGGATAACACGTTTTTTCTTCTCGCGCTTGCCTGTATGTGCCTACTCATATCTGCATCCAAATGTTCCATACTACCAACAAAACTAACATCAGAATCACTAATACAATACCCCATGGTTCTCTATAGAAAGAGCGCAGCTTCATCATACGATCCTTCACGCGCTGCTTAAAACCGCGCCACCCGCGAACATAAATGCTATGCACGCCATGCTGCATTTTCAAAATAGAACTTGTATGCATTCTCAGTGTTTCGATAACCTTTTGCTGCTCGCTCTGATATTCTTCAAAGAAAGCCGTACAATCCGCCTGAATCTGCTCAAAGCGGATTTTCAATTCTTCATACACCTCACGCATTTGTTGTTCCAGTATTGCCATCTCTGCAATCTTAGTATCGATTTCATCATCTGCTGAGTTAATGACACTTTCATGATGCTTATACAGATCCACAGATTCGGGCAACGCATCAAGGAAAGCAACCAACTTTTGCAACTTACCCACAGAGTCATTTATACCGTGCAGAGAAACACCCATCACATCGGCAATATCTCTGAGTTGATTCAAATCAGACTGCCAACTGTGCAACCCGTTTATGAACTCCATCCCGGGATAGCCAACGTTTTCATAAAGGTTACAGAATACGGTTTCCGCTTGATTCATCAAATTCTGAATATTCTCCAGCTGCTCCTTATAGGAAGAGCAGAGGTTCAAATAAGCGGAAAGAGCGCCGATGATATGATTGCGGAGTAGCGTTAAATTCTCCTGATTGTTGATGGAGGCAGCGAAAACGGCACTCATCTTCGCAAGATTCTCATGAGTTTGCAAGAGCAAATAGGCACATAGTCTCTCACTTTCGCAGGCCATTTCATGAGTTATATTAACACCACGCAAAACTTTATCCATGGTTCTCTTACTATCTTTCACCTCTTGCAACGCAATATTCAGTTGAGAGATGTCGGTATCATCCTGGGATTCCGACTGAAAAATTGTCAGCAGTATTTTCAAGGTATATTCATCAAATTCAGAAATAAACGATGAAAGCTCTTTGTTATACCAGCCGCGCAACACCATCACCAGCACTGTAAAGAATACAGCTAAGGCACCGGGTATCAGTGTGTCTGCCAAAACGCTCACTCCCTCCTCGCCACTGATGGAGGGTAACTTATTGTGCACCCCAAGCAAGGTACCCAAGATACCCATCACCAAAATACCGGGGGCAAACACACGAAAAGTAGCAGTGGAAATACCGCCGCGCTCACGCTGCACGGTTAGCTCGTGCAAATCTCCCAAACTCGGTGTTTTACGGACCAAGTTTTTGGTACTGACGGAAGCCAGAATAGCATACAGGCGGTCCGAGACATAGCCGGAGTTTAACTCATATTCCTCCTTATCATTCAGGACACTATAAATATAACGCTGCACCGCAGCTGATGAATTCATGGGGTTTTCTCCGGCATCTTTCATCAGCACCGTGTAGGCATCATCCTCTTTACTGCGAATTTTTCCCTTTAATCTTACAATTTTTTTCTTACAACAATCAAACGCACGCACCTCTTTCTCTAAATTGAGCTTGGCGCGCCATATCAGCAAAGGCGTCAACACGCCAACTGTCAGCAACAGGGCTAACAGTATGGCGCGTACGGTCTCTTCATTCAATAGGGTATCCAACACAGCGTTTTGAAAGCAAGTATTAATTTCTTACTCACCACTCCCCGGCACGGGGAATACGATAAACACCTCTGCACGGCGACAGCGGAACAGCTCGTTTTCCTGTGCAGCAGTATCTTTGTTAAGACTGATATCGCATGCGGGGCGAGCCCAACCGGTACCAATGGCGACATGGCTCAGCAACTTGCTGCCGGGGAACTTCTTTTTCAAATCAGTACCCAAGAAAACAGCACGACGCTGAGATAAATCCAAATTGGATTTCCAAGAAGCGGCATCCACCCTGAGGGTACCCTTATGCTGAATATCGGCATGGCCTACCACCACAACAACGGCGCGCTCATTCTTCACCAGTTCTTGTATGCGGGCAAACGCATCGGTAGAGGTGTAATAGACGGCATCGGCATCCAGCGTTACCTGACCTTCCCCGCCCTGGGCACTACCTGTCTTAAAATAAATAGCAAAGGGCACTCGCACACCGTACACCGAGTAGTTTTTATCCTCCATGGCTTCATCCACATCGTAGCCAAACTTCTCGGCATCTTTACCCATTGCCTTAAGCAGAACGGGGATGGGTAAGTCATCTCGCGTCAACTCGTTGTCGCGTTTCATGTTATCCATACCCAGCTCAACCGGCACAAAACCGGCATCGCTGATAATTTGAGCTACACTGCTATTCTCTGCGTTGGCGATGAATGCAAGCAAGTCTGCCGCCAAAGCGGAGGAACGGGAATCCGTATCGCGCGTGCTGCGATATCCGTAAATGCTGTATGAAAAAGCATAGCGACCGGTCGCTATGTTCTCCGGAGTGGGAGTCACACCTTCTGGGAAAGGCATGTACTCCGCCGGCACGTGCTTGAAGGCAGCCTCACTCTCCCAACCGGCAGCATAAGAAATGGTAGGTGCCTTGCTATAGGACAACGCACCGGCAGCATCCTTATGCCATACACCGAAAATCATCTTATCTACATGTTTTGTGCGCAAATCACCCATAGATAGGGTTTCCGTTTCCTGCACATCGTGCGCATTCGGTATAAGGCCGAACACTTGGGCAGCCTCGCAGCGCGCGGCATCATTCACAGAGTACACAGTAGGCTTCTTCTTCATCTCAGCAGAACGCAGCGGAGACTCCAATTTTAAGCCATTACCCTTGAAGAACACCAAGGCATCATAACACACACGTGCTTTGAATGCACGGCCCAATTGCTCTTGGCTCGTACCCTCCGGCAACCAGCAAGCCAACATCTCTCTGTCGGGGGTAATACCCGTAAGCATCAAGTTGGCGTTACCTTGTGCTCCCACGGACTCAAATGCAGCAGCGGCATTCTGCACAGGTACAATACGTATGCGCAACTTACCGGGCTCTGCCCCTTGTAATGCGGCCGGTACATTTGCTTCGAGCTCCAAGTTACCTTTACGTTTAGCCCAGACAAATCGAGAGCCGTTCACAGGCTTAGCTTGATTTTCCGTAAGCCAGCGGGTCACCAAGCTACTCAACAAGGAGTCAGCCAAATCGCCTGTTGCCGTCAACACCAAATCGGGTTTAAACTCGGGCGGAGGCAAGGGCTTAGGCTCCGGTTTTACGTCCGGCATAGCAACGGATTCATTACCACCTTTGCACTCTTTTATCTTATTCAAAGTGGTATCAATTTCCACCATCTTCGGCTTGTTATGATCTACTATAAACTTAGCCTGCTTACCTTCGCCAACCTTCTCGTCGGTGATAACCATCTCTCGAGACGCCCTAGCATCCGCCAACTCGGCTTTACGCTTATTCATCTGCGATATGACACGCGGCACTTTCACTTTATACAGTTTCTCAATAATCCAAGTGTAGATACGGCGCCCCTTCCAATGGGATTTACCGTGTTTTCGCCGTTCTATCGCCTCATCTTTATACTTCGGTAATTCGGCGCAGATTTTTTCGGCCTCAGCAAAATTAGCATACGTTTCGTCGGGTTCATTGGCCTTAGTCTCCCACTCTTTAAGAACCTCGTTGTATAGACTCTGAGCTTCGTTCTGAAGCTCAAGGCACTCTTTATTCAACTCTTTAATGCGAGCAAGCTTTTCCCCGCATTCTACCACCACATTTTCCGGCTGTTGCTTATTATTCAATTCTTCAATTTCCTCTGCCAACACTTGAGAATCGCGAGACTTACTTTCTATTTCTCGTAAGCAAGATTCCAATTGACTCAACAAAGCATCTGCATCATAAACATATTGCGCTTTCACGGGCTTCGATGCAGCTTTCGCAACCTCATTAACTTCGGCTACTACCATCTTTTTATACACCTCCGCGGCTGCATTGTAAGCTTCCTCCCCATCATCAGAACAGCACCACGCTAATCCCAACAGCGCAGCAAAAACACCTCCCACTTTTATGAGCAAACTTTTATGCTTAGGATCCATAACGTCACTTCCTATCGAGAGATTTATCTTCAGCACCACCGGGCCGGGCTCTCTCAAACCCTGCCCGGTGGCTTTTTTCAGTTAATTGTATCTATTACAGCTCAAGCAATGTACGTACCAAGGTACGTTCTTCGCGTGCCATCAAGTACTCATCAGAGCCTTCCACTGCTGCGGCAACCTTATCAGCATACACCTGATAAACGGCTTCTTTTTCTTCCTTTGTCATCGAGGTGTACAAATTGACATCTTCCGATTCGCGCACTGCCATGCGCAAGGCTTTCATCATATCGCTCTTATAGGAGGCCCCGGGGAAACGAATCTGCGTCTCGGAGTATGGATTGGCATAGTTAATGCCATCATACTTATCCACCTCCTTGGCAAATTCGACACCTCTGGTGGTGTACATCACAATGGGCTTCTTCTCACCCTTCACGCGAATGAAGAGATGCTTCAACAGAGCGGTGGTGAGAATATTCTTTTCATCCGGCTCACCGCCCTTGGTCAGAGACGGGCGATTGAAATTCTTGCCGCCGTCTTCACCGGTATCATCATAGTTGGCGAAATAAATCGCATAACGGTCATTCTTCTCCAAGGTGTCCTGATACTTGCGCTCTACATAGGCAGATACCGTAGCAAAGCGGCAAGGCATCCAGTACGGTACGTACAATACACGAATTTCCTCCGACGTATGATGTTCATAGAACTCCATGCGACCTCCGAGAATAGTATACTTATTCGGTCGAGATTTTTCAATTTTCTCCTTAAGCCATCCGAGCAACTTAGTCTCAGAGGACCCTTTCGGCAGACCAATAACAATAGCCGCGGCTGGTGACACCTGAGGCTGGCGCAACCCGTCATTACCAATAATTTCTGCACTGATGGGCATTTCTTTCATGAATTGCTCCACCAACTTACCAAGGCGGGATTCCCAGTTTGCCTCCAACTTACCACCCATCTGAGCCAATCGGTCAATAATGTTACCTACCAGCACAGATTTCAGGGCATCATCGCGCACAGCCTTATCATGCACACGTTCCATAGTTGCATTTAAAATACCGGTGCGCATTTCATTCACGAACTTGTCTTTAGCATCCTGACTGCACAGAATCATGTATGAACCATCACCCACAGATTTTTTCAGCGCCACGGTGAAGTTTTTCATATCTTCCTGATGCAAATCAATCTGCTTATTCATAGCCTCTCGCATAACCTGAAGATTCTTATCATCGTATGCGTACATATCGCGCATACCCTGAGCACTGGCATGGTCTGCATGTTCGCTCAACTCCTGAGCCAAAGTATCAATCAACTGTTTATTGTTTGCTTTTGTACTCTCTACACTCTTAATGAATTCAGTCAAAGAAGCTGCCACGCTGCATATCATATCATCAATTTTCTTGACGAGTTCATTCAACACTATACGTTTGTACTCCTTAACACTATTCAAAACAAGACTGCATGCGTCGGCATACTGAGCTTCCATCATACGCTCATCCAACTTTGTCAGATTAATCGTCAGCACTCCTAATTTTGACCATTGTTCTTCGCGCTCATGCATAAGCTCAGTGATAGTGCCTCCGACCTTTTCAATATCCTCCGGAGAAGAACTAGGCACATAGCAGTCAAGCCACCCGGCTGCCTCATTACGGAGATTAGCAAGATAACGTTCTACATCCTTCAACCCCCATACATTGTGTTTAATATCCCAAGTAATGGCTGCATCCAAAGAATTTAACAGGTTACGCTCAATAGACTCCACTGTTTTCTTGTACGAGTTTATAAAGCGAACCCTTTTATTTTGGTCGGCATTCAATTTTTTAGACGTGGCCTGCATTGACTCCGCTATGCCACGCAAATCTTTCAACACTTTTTCATCGCGGCGTTTCTGTGTTTTCATTTCTTCATACAGGGCTGTAATCGGGCTGATTAATTCGGACTCTATTACCTTATAGACTTCCGAGGTTTCCGTCAGTTCGAACCCAAAATTAAAACCTTCCAACCGATTAATATCGCGTTCAATACCCTCGGGCAATTTATTACCATTCAGTATAGATTCCCACACACGGTCCTCCGTTTCACAATTCAGCAATTCTCGAATCTGAGAGGTCGGTACACGCCATCGACGAGAACCCAGCACCGAATAACGATAGCTGCGTACTAATCGATTGTGACTATCTGTTTCACCCTGAAAGCGACCATCCACCAAGTCCTCATCGGAGATAGCTTTCAAACAATCCTCTTTTCCGTATGAATGAGCATACACAATAGAGTCGAAACAAGCAGCGGTTACAAACTTAATCTGATCCGGCAATTCCGGTTGCCCCGGCGCAAGATCGGATGATATATATACACGATTAACAGCTGTTGTCAAATTAAATTCGCTATCACGCACATCGGTAAATGGCATTCCAGTCACCATGGGATGATATTTCCTCACAATAAGCGCATTGAGATCTCGTAATGAGCAATATTCGTTCTCATAAAACGAACCGCTATTTGCACTATCCGCCTTAGAGGCGGCGACATAAGCATATACAATAATTTTACGATCAACCCCTTTAGACTCACAAAGAGATTGAATAAGGGTAATCATATCAATAAGGCTACCACTACCGGTACCACCACCAAACGTACAGAAGATACGGAAAGTCACCTCATTCGCACGTCCCGTTATCAGTTTATCAATTTTATCACGAAGTGTAGAACGCACCGTATCTGCATGTAGGGCGAAAAGCGCACGACCAAAACGACGCAACTGACCGGCCCCCTTCATGGTTTGCAACTTCTTTTCCAAGCCATCTTCACACTCACGTTGACAGAGACTATCCTTAATATCTCCTATCCACGGCGAGATATTCGGATAATCAGAAATCTCGTCAATATTAGGCATAGCGCCACTCTGCTTCAGCTCAATTACTTGGTTAACATCCAAACGGATACTTTTACCAAACACAGTCCAATCACTGGAGCCTAAAACATCATCACTGGAATCAATATACAAATAATCTATCTTTGTACCTATATCGGTGATATATTTGTAATCTTTCGCACGCATTTCTACCGTGCGGCGGAATTCCCTGATGGAGCGGCCACCACAACCACCCAAACCAATAATTAATTCATTTTGAGGTTTCTTTCCTTCCATTGTAGTAAGTCAGGTTAAAAGTTATACTTCTCTTTTACTTTAATATCCTTATAGGCAAACCAAGCCACACCGATAATCAGCGCAGCCAATACGCACCAGAACAGAGTCCAGAGAATGCGCAGGGCCGTGAAATAAGGGGCTACCACCTTGTCATCTATAACAATAATCGGGATTCCCTTCTCCAGCTTGATTCTATCCTCATCAGACTCAACGACCTGCAGCTGCACTTTATCAAGCATGGGACGAGCGGTCGAATAGCCCATGTCCGGATCCTTAATATCGTCATATTGCACAACACCGGATTGCTGAATGGCCTCCATTGCATCAGCCACCTCGGTCTGGAAGAATTTACCGCCGTACAAGCCATTTACCGCTGCAAGACTCAGACCTCCCATAAGAGAAATCAAACCAACCGTCAAGAAACGATTCCCGGAAAGCTTCCACTTCTTATTCCACGCCAAGCCCCAAAGCTTGCCGAAAATCAAGAACAGAGCCACTGTCACTATGCACAGTATTACCAATGCATAGAAAGGATCCGACACCATCGAGGAAAATGCATAAAGCAACCAAGATGATACCGTTACGTCATACGCTGCCAGAGTTGTAATCATATCAGTATATCTATATTTGTTATCAGTTTCACTGATTCACCCGTAGTCTATCTGTTTTTTAATGAGATGTACAGAAAAAAAATACGCAAATCATTAAAAAAAAGCGCATAAAACATCCTATAATGATAGGATTTAATTTAACGAAACATTCTTCTTCTTATTATTATTCGTTGATAGGGCAAGTAAAAGCAGGTCATCTCATTAAAAAAGATACTCAACACCGCCACACTAATTTTTCGGGTCAAAAAATGGCGCTGTTAAAGATTAAAGTTGATAGATGTGGCAGCCCGATAAATTACAATTTATCGGGCAGATGGCGCATGCCTCGCCGAAGCCCGCAGGGCGAAGCCGCGAGCCGTAGGCGAGCGGAATTTTTGAGCACCCCGTTGAGGGGTGCAAGATCTCAGGCAGGGGTAAGCGAGCAACGCGAGCGACTTGTGTGGGCGTAGCAAGACTGCCGAAGGCAGGACGCGAAGACCCAAGCCCCTGTATA
>JAZNGY010000177.1:0-12195 GCA_045576695.1 Akkermansia sp. | reverse complement strand
GAGCCCCACCACGCGCAGCCCGCGACGCGCAGGGGCGTAGGGCTTAGTGTCGGGCGGCCACGCCGACCGTCACTAAGCCCGAAGCCCCGGAGCCCCACCACGCGCAGCCCGCAACGCGCAGGGGCGTAGGGCTTAGTGTCGGGCGGCCACGCCGACCGTCACTAAGCCCGAAGCCCCGGAGCCCCACCACGCGCAGCCCACACCGCGCAGGGGCGTAGGGCTTAGTGTCGGGCGGCCACGCCGACCGTCACTAAGCCCGAAGCCCCGGAGCCCAAAGAGGGGGGTGCGGGCGGCATGAGCCCCCGCAAAACCACGGGGGCGAGCATAGCGGCCCCCGACCTATTAGAGCCCTGGGCGGCCACCCCCAACAAAAGGGGTGGCGGCACGGGGCGGCTTCTAACATCCGACTTCGCGACGACCGCGCGGCTTATCACTATAGACACCAGCATAATTAGCAGGACGTTATGTAAAGAATAATCGAGCGTAGCGAACACGCATCGCGCCAGCCGACAGGAAATGTCGGGGATAGCGGCTATATGCCCCAAGCTCTCCTCGCATGCAATACGGGGAGGGCTTGGGGCATATAGCGGCTATCCCTCGTACCGATCTCCCCTTTAAGCCCCCTCTCTCGACAGGGTGGAGATTTTCCCCTCATCTATGGCGCGCACTTGTACGCAGTCACAGATGAGGGGAAAATTGGAACCCGAAGAGAGTGGGGGCGTGGGGGTTTTATTTCGCGCGGACTTCTCGCGAACATCGTGCCGCATGGCAAACCGCGAGCGCAGCGAGCGGGGGCTTTTTATGTGCGCCCGCGTAGGGGTGCGCGGCGACCATTCCACAGCGCGAGTAGCGCGAGGACGGAGACGGCGCGCCGAAGCGGAACCCGAAGGGCGCGGGGGTTAGGGGGCGGGGGAGCCCCCTTCTACTGACTTCACGACGACCGCGCGGCTTATCTGCGGGCGCGACGACCGCGCCGCATGGTTAAGGGTGGGTGTGTGGGGATAATCCCCGTGTGGGGGTCCGGGGGTGTCCCCCGGCCGCGTGGGGCTCTTTGCAGCCCCCGCCAAGCAACTAAGGAAGAACAAAAGCACGAGAACGAAACAACATGCCGGCAGAGCACCGAGCAACCAAGACCCCACCGCACCAGAAGGAAACGGACTCAGCGAAATCAGAGCAAAGCATCCACTCAGAGCACTCGCGGCAAACATCACTAAGAGAAGAGATGGAAGCGGGAACGCGATCACAACAACCGGACCGACTCCAAATGACGAAATGACCATCACAAACGGGAACATCACAAACACCGTCAAAACCTAACAAATCACTAAACTTTACCATAACAATATCCTTTAATAATTATAGTACAAAGGTACAAAAAAAAACGCAAAAAAGCAAGGAAAACCCCAACTATATGTCGATACAAACACCCCAAACGTCGATAAAAACACCCCAAACGTCGATAAAAAAAGCCAAAAAATAACCCCAAGCATCCGGACCAGCAGGGTAACCCATCGCCCAACAAACTTGTTTGGGCGATAAACATCAAAAAACCTCCGCCTGATCTCCGCACGATGGCGGGGTGTATCGAAAACGCAGCGTAACGCAGTATCGGGAGATTAACAAATAAGACCATTGACCCCCCCCTTATACACCAAAAAAAAGATCTCTGCGTAACAAAGAAACGACGGGATAGGCAGAAAACGCCAGTGGGCGCGACGACCACGCCGCATGGGGGGTGGTGATTGGGGTAAATGGTGGTTGGATCAAAAACAGGGATTATCGTGTGCGCCCGCGTGGGTGTGCGCGTGATCGTGCCCGTGTCCGCGAGGGAAAATCGTCTGAAACCCGCATAAACACTATGTATTGCACTAACTGTCTTCTGGAATCGCGTCGCGGTATTACTGTACCGCGACTTTTTCGCGGCCATCGTCTCGTGTTTAGAAGATAGAACCATCCTTGAGTAGTTCTCGCAGTTCTTGGATGATCTCGCAGACGGAGCCATCATCGCCGGCTAGTTTTCGGGCGAGGGCTCGTTGCAATATCTCGTACTCGAATTGGCTACGATGCTCGCACAGTCCTAGCCATTCATCCCGGGTAAGATTGTCGAGGATCGTTTGGCATGCCGACCGAATCTTCGGGTCCATGTGGTGCTCTTGGTAATGTATGAGCCTACGTCTTAGGATGGCTTCGTCGTTGTTTTTCTTGGTCTCTTTCGGTAATTGGTCCAGCTGGTGGAACTCGCGGTTGAAGTTGAACTTAAACAGGACTTTATCGGGGCAATCGTACTTTCGTTTGACTTCCAAGGTGACTTTGTTCGCCCCCTCGCCCTTCGTAGGCTGAAACATAAAGGCTTCAACGTTCTTGTACTCCTTCTTGCGGAAGGAGAAATAATGGAAGGCCAATTCTTCGAACCGTTGCCATAGCTTGTCTTTGCTATCGAACATAGAAAGATAATGGGGCAGTCGCTTTTTCTTCACCTTCTTGCCGCCTTGCCACTCAATCACTATCCAGTTGCGGGCCTTGGACTTCATGCTAAACTCTATTCGCCAAACGTGCGGGTAGGTCTTTTTGCCTTTATCGTCTAGTTTGTACAGTTCGACAGGGTGATCGACTAGTCCGCATTCCCACCACGCATACTTAATGTAGGTCTTGTCGGTCTTGTTGGCCTTTAACTCCAAGGTTTTGTCGTACATCTTGGTGGACACCATCGACTTCTCGTTGCCCCATTTCAGAGACTGCCATGAGAAATCGGCCCACGTATCATCGCCCACCAATGACAGTTTGGCCTGATTCACTTTCCGGTATTGCCTGGCTATGTATCTTCGAGCAAACTTCTCAGGATCATCACCGCTATCGAACTTTATGAAATCGTAGCAAATGTCGATACGGAAGATCTTTTTGAAGATATATCCGTGCAGGAGCATGAAGTTAGTTAGCTGTTGGATGGGGTCGTTTGCATAGCAATAGCGGTTAACTAGTCGCAAGTTACATGACTCAGGCACATAACCCGAGTAATCAGTATCGCCTGACTTGGGTGCCCTGCGTACTTCAATCCAAGGATCACCGTGCGCATCTTCGATGGTGAATGCCTGTGCGTATTGTCTAGTTCCATAGTCACGTTCCCGCACGAAGTAGCCCTGCCTGCGGAAATAGTCAGCGTCACAAGGGTAACGCTGACTATCCTCCAAGCAGTAAACCTCAAGCCAATCGAGGTTAACACATCGTTTAGGAACTTTTGCCATTGGCCGGAATTAGTCTTTAGGCTCTTCCTGGGTCTCTTCCTCTTTCACCGGAACTACGAAGCCCGCCTTGTTGCCCTGATAGCGATTGCCTTGCTTATCAATGAGCTCGAAGACATCATCTTTCTTTAGCGACTTGGTGTCGATGTTCGCCCAGTAGTGTTTGGTCACGTCAACTAGTGCTCCTGAGTTCGGCTCAATAAGCTGTCTTGGAACTTCATCACTGACCCCTCCGCATAACTCGACTTCTAGAACCTTACACGTCAATCCGGCTTTCATACACCGATCTTTCTTCGAAGAGTACACGCGCGTACTAGCATATCCCCGAACGAAGACTTTGGTACCTGACTTTAAGAACGGCACGACCTTTGAATCTGCGTTCTGAATGATGCAATCAATCCACATGGTCGTAGATTGTTCCTTACCATCTGCGCCCGTCCATTTCTCGCTGTGGGCTACTCTAAATGATACAAACTTGGCTCCATCGGTGGTCACGATCTCCGCGTCTGCCCCGAGGTTTCCGATTAACTCTAACTTTAACATAATGCATTAAGTTTTAAAAATGATACATATTAGGTGATTCACACCCGAAAATTAAAAAATCACACTATCATCAAATTCGCTGCAAGGTAAGCTATCGCCCCACGCACTTGACTTGTGTAGAGTACAGAAGCCCATCAATCCATAGTGATCTGGCTTCCAGAAGTTACACTTGTAACATCTTCTTTCTTCTTCAAACATACTGATCCCAATTCTTCTCAAAGCGAATTATATAATTTAGCATTAACAAATTGTTCTCCGAAATTAGTCAATGGACAGTTGCCGCACTGTGAGTTTGTATTATACAAGCCAATGAAATCGCAGACCCGACAATGGTCGCCAATCTCATCGCAGTAAACGATACCGTTAAAATCTAGATGCACCATGATTCAAAACATTAATAGGTTCAACAATAATTCACCGAGACGGTCAACGAGTGCAATGCCGAATACCAGGGCAATCGGCAAGAGCACTACAAGACTATCATTTCTTAAACTATGACTTAGGTATTTACGTGTCCCGCAGGACATGTTGTATGACATTTTTTTTCGGTACATCTTTCGCATAAAATTTGTGTCTTGGCTCCATAGTATCGAGAGTAATCCACGCTGGTTTGCATATCGCTTGCAATACCATTCAAGAGTACCGTCAATGGTCATTCGGTAGCAATCAGATACCGACATCTTCACGCAACGCAAATGTAACTGTGGCAATAGACTACCCTCGAACAACCGCCCTGCATGATCATCGAGCCATTGCAATGTGTCCTCATCCTTCTGACGTAGGAAACCTCCCGTGTCCATCGCATATTGCTCCATTAAACACAACTTTGCAAATTCGCGATTAGACGAACCTGCAAACAACCACACCACAACTGATTCACACGTCATGGCATCCCCATCGGGGACATAAAGATAAAACCTCTTCATGATTTACATGTCTGTCGGTGTTACGTCTTAAACCGTGGACGATGAAAAACGAGAATAATCATTATGAAGAACTGCTGTGCATATCTGTTTTTGATGAAAGAGTCCGGATC
This sequence comes from Akkermansia sp., assembly GCA_045576695.1. Lineage (GTDB taxonomy): Bacteria > Verrucomicrobiota > Verrucomicrobiia > Verrucomicrobiales > Akkermansiaceae > Akkermansia. The sequence goes on along the minus strand of JAZNGY010000177.1, from coordinate 7,377 downwards.
GGGTAGCTATCCCTTTCCGAACTCTCAACAGACATGTAATTTGTCCATTCGGTCGCGATACGTTCATCGGTCTGCCTCCAGTTGCCGACTATCCTACGCGGTTGCAAAGATAACAAATAAATCAATACGAAAAATACCATCATCGACAATTGGGTTATTTTTATCGAAATTTAATCCCGATTTAGTATTTTTTAAATCTTACTCTAAAGCTCTCCAAAAACCTCTCTAAGTTCTTATCAATTTTTGAATCAGTCCGCAACGTACCGAAAACAGACCGAAAATAAACTATACCCCGTCGATTTTGTAATACATACTGCAGTAGGCCTAGAGCAATAAAAAAGCCCCATCGCTTCTCAGCGATAGGGCCCATTCTTGGTTATTACAGTATTCTTCTTATTTCTGCTCCACCGCCGTGGAATCGACTTTAAAGATCACATCTTGTTGCTCTATACGAACCGGAATGGTGTCCGTAACCGTTCTACCCTTGGACAGTTTCCATGTCCAGATCATGGACCACTTACCGGTGGCACGGTCTGACTCCAACAGGACATCAGAGTCTGATGTTAGCCACACTTTAGGGCTGCAAGAGCAGACCAAAATCAACGTCATTAACATTACAATCTTTTTAACCATAGGATTAAGTTTTAGAAAGAATATCATTATTATTGGCTTTGTCAGCCATTTTAATCAGAACGTCTCTAAACTGCTTGCTGTCTTCGTGACCTATAATTAGATTAGAATAATCTGGCCGATTGCTTTCGAATCTTCGGCATTTTTCCTCCCAAAGATTGTGGCCACTCTTTTCATCATAGCCCACAACGTGAAATGTTATGGTAATGTCAGCATATCGCTGGACTAGCGTTTTACCTATAGGCAATGGAATCTGTCTCATATGGTGTAATTATATCAAATCATACGCTGTTTCGAACCTGGAAAGGTCTATCCACTTGCCGCATTCCACGAAAGCCATTGCCCTACAGATACCAATCATCAGGGCGCGGTCGTTGAACCATATAACTTTGTTCTGGTCGATGCCGACTTGCTTACAGACAAAATCTATATAGCGTTGGGTTGCATTTTCGGTTGGTGGCGCCCATCTACGAATCAGCAGGCGGATTGTGTTGAACTTCGTGGACTTGCCACTAAAGCCCGTGATATAGTTCCTCATGAGTTTGAAAGCCGCACGAATACCCAACTCAATTGTTTGGAACTCCTCAAAATCTCTGTCTAATTGTGGATGACGCTCACCATACCAATTGTTACCCTTCCGTATGTTGAGAGGGTTGTTATTCCGTATGCCCCTGGGCTCTTTCTTAGATGGTGAGTTTGGTGACTGCAAGTCTTGGCTTTTCGAAGTTTGTTCCATAATCGCAAAGTAGAATATTTTGCTCTTCGGCAGATAGGCGGGTGAGCATAAAAGAAACAGCCGCACGAACTACCGTTGAGCGTGTATAATATGGGTGGTGGGTCTGCAGAAGATCTAGAGCCTTGATCTCTTCATCTGTGAACCGGACCGATATAGCTTTCATTCTATCCATAGAATATCATTCTTTGTTTCGGGTGCAAAGATAGGAAAAAATTCTGTAATGTCATACACAATTCAGAAAGATTTTTTTTCCTGCAATGTTCCACGTGGAACAAAAAACAGGCAAATTTCATCGACGAATCGGCAAAATGTATCGCTATATAACCCAATTGTATCGACACAGAGGTGTCTAAATACTTGGAAATCAGGGAAAAAAGTCGTATCTTTGCATATAGAAAGAGGTCATTGACATACTGAAAACAAGGAAACATCGCAAAGGTGCGATGAGAACAAAACAACAATAATTTGTAATCACTTAAGACTCGGGAACGGGAGTGCCGAACATTAACAGACATGGAAAAAGAACTCAATGAATTTCTTGATGAAGTGAACAAAATCGCTATTAGCATCTGGAACTACGGACATCGAAACAAGGAGCATGTATTACACTGCGAAAAACGTGAAAACATGACTAGCTTTAAATTATTAATTTATAGCGAAGACTACGACTATCTTACAGGCGCAGAAATTGAATCATGTATTGAGATAGCAAACCGCCACCAAAAAACATGTTTCAATGCGTGGTATGTACAAACAACTAACATGGTAGTTGAAACCAAAAAAGGCCATATGGTAACAGTACAAACCCCAATGTTAGTAATCTTGATAAATCAAAGATATAAGGAGGAAACAAAATGATGAACCAAGTCCAACTCTTAGACCCCTGCAAGGCGTGCGCCTTGCGGGAGGTTTGCGACTCTGACGAATGCGGTCAGAAGCTATACAGTATTGACACTAACAGAAGACCAAAGTAAACGATGGAAGTATCTTTAGTATTGGATACCCTCACGGGGTATCAAGATGGAGACAAAATCTCCTTCTATGGAGAGAGTGCTCGAGCGATCTGGGGACTATGCCACACCGGCATCAGCTATGAGCACGATGATAACTATCTTGGCGCAAGTCTTGTAATCAACTCTAGACAGTTCGACACTGTAGCGCCCAAAGCGGTTAAGTATGGATATAAATTAAAACTCATAAAAGGGAAACGAACATGAAACGAATTCAGACCACTGTAACATGGATGACGGAGGATGGTGAAGACCATTCCTTGACATTCCCCACTCGCTACCAGGCAAGGGGATTTAAGCAAGACCTCGTACGAGGTAAGAAAGCAGTATGTATAGAAACGCATGAAGTATGAAATATCTCTATATAGTAGTGGCTCTCGTACTGGGAGCGATGCTGCACTTTTGGACACGAAACAAAAAGTATTAGCTATGGCAACATTTATGTTCATTTCGGTTCTCATTTTCCTCTATTGGAGGGACTGACCCACGTAATTACCTACCAACTGCCGACAGGGGCATCAGGCCTCTGTCGGCATTTTTTTTTGTCTCATCATCAGCAGGGTAACCCATCGCCCAACAAGCTTGTTTGGGCGATAAACATACAAATAACCAAGTCAGTCCTCCGCACGATGGCGGGGTGAATCGAAAACGTATCGTAACGCAGTATCGGGAGATTGACAAACAAGACTATTGACCCCCCCCATATACACCAAAAAAAAGATCTCTGCTATTTATGCTCCCGATGGGATTCAGCTGTAATACATGCTGGAGCGATAAAGATTCCTTCTTGGCTGACTAGCCAAAAAGCTAAGAGAGAGTCATTCTTGGCTGTTGTCACTTGTCGGAAAAAGAGGGAGGGAACATGTACCCTCCCCTTGGCGATATATAGTGAGTCAGCACCGGTAAAGACAGTGCCTACAAGAACATCAACAGAGTCGTACTTGATAGCCAGCTTGCGCGTCTGGCTCTCGATGGTGGCCCAGGCACCACAATTCAGAGTACTTGTCATTGGGGCCACATTCGACATCAGAAATGTTTCCTTCATCTTAGCTTTGGTCTCTGTCCTGTCAGCGGCGGGACACATGTGGCCACGCATATATCCGGAGTTGCGGTAATCCGCATCTTTAATCCGGGGCTTTGGACATCTTGCGTCCTGCTTGAAGTTCTTGGTAACTCGCTTCCGAGTTACTGCAAAGTCCTCAGGACGCAGCCGCCAAGATACCCTCAGGGGAACACCCTGCACAGGATCATACACTACACTATAGGTGGAGTTGGTTAGGTTGATATGGCGCTGTTTTGTCTGCGCAAAACAAGACCCCCACGCTGACATCATGATCAGCATGGAGGTGAGAAAGAAAAACTTATTTCGTCTTATCATCAGTTTTTGTGCTTTGAGTGAATCGCTGACCCAACTTATAATCTATACCGAAGATCGTTGCGGTCAACATCAAGAACTGTGCACACATCATCAGGACTCCGGCGGCAATGTCGTGGTCTTCGCTAATCATCAGAGAGGTGAAAGCCAAGCCCACAGCCGCAAGAAAGGAGCCAACAGCCACAAATGATTCGACACGTTTGTCATGTACCATCGTTATTATACCACGTTTCGAAAGCCTCTGAGGGCTTCAACATCTTATACCATCGCCCATAGACTGGGCTTACCTGATTGATAATCCATGAGAAGTTACAGCTAGAAAAATGGGTATCCCCATTGACCCTGCGCACCACCATAAAGCCCGAACACGCTACGACATAATCATCATCTTGGAACGCACCGATGCCGAGAAAGAGGGTATGATCATCCTCAAACATGAGGAGAGCAACTGCACTTTGCCTGGAGACAGCTCTAAAGAAATCGTCTGTAACTTCATCTTCAAGTGTTCCATCAGGATTAACGTATGGCGATACCTTGAACTTGGCCACCTCTACGCGCGGGACATAATCATCCGTGCTCTGAATGTAGTAGACAAGCCACAACTCATCAGATGGTTCGAAACCATGCTTAGAAAAGAATTCACGGACGGTCTGCCCTGGGTCTACATTGAGCCATCGAATTTCGAGGGTGTTGTATCCGGCCACCTCCGTTTTAAGAGAATCGTACGAGAAATCGGGAAGGTCACCGTCTGCAAGTTGCCACACTCCTGCCGGAGCAGTCATGTCGTACTTTGGTCGCCAGTCAAACAGACCATAGTTATCCCAGTTCTCATCACGATCTTGACGCAGCCGGTCATAGTTCAACTTGGCAAAGTGTTGAAAACTGAGCGTTCCCCGAGGGGTTTTTACATACGCGTCCTTGATGATGTCCGGTAGCAGATGGAACATCCGTTGTATCTGCCCCATCACCATTCGGGCCTTCGCCTGTGGTTCCGTGTTATTGTTCACGCGGGATTCCTCAGCAGCCTTTTGGAACTGCGTAGTTTTGCCATCTACGCGCCTCACTTGGTAGACCGTATCACCACATTTGCCTCTTAGTGGCGAGCGTGCACCTGGGATTGAACTTCTAGCCATGATTATTCAGCTTAGAGAAAGAAAAAAGGGGTGGGGCTAAGCCCACCCCGATTGTTCAAAACATCAGAGGTCAAACTCTTTAGTTCTGGTCACCCGCTTCATCCGACTCGACAGAAGCAATGAACTGTGCTGCAGCACTAGGCATGGTGAATGTACCTGTCCAGTTAGCACCACTCTGAGTGAGTGAGACGTTCGAGCCATTCAGCAGAGCGTTAACGGTTGCCGTTGCATCAGATGCAACAACAGTTACGTTTACGGTCTTACCAGCTTCTACGGTTGCACCAGATGCGACAGCACTGTCGTCAACGGTAGCTGTGATAGAAGTGATACCATCACCTGCAGTAAGCGTGAGAGCATGAGTCCCAGAAGGTGTAGGCGATGGACTCGGATCAGGAGTTGGAGTCACCGACTGAGACGGAGTAATATTTTCGTCACCACCATTCAGGAAGCGCTGAGAGCCTTCGGGGTACGTTGCGAGTGCAACAGCAGCTGACCACTCAGGATCAGTTGGATTAGCAAGCACGCAAGTAGAGTGCTTGTAAGCACTACCATCCTTACGGCTGACGATAATACCGTTGTTGGCACCAAAGACAGCAGGAGTAAGAGTAATCGTTGAGCCACTCAGAGCGGGAGTAACGGCCACGTTACCGTCGAACTCAAACAGGCTAGCGATATTACCAGCTGCGATAGCCTCTGTGTCAGCCAGACTCTTGTTGATGTTCACGCGAACATACACGAACTGTCCAGCTTCAGGGATAGCGCACAGCGTAAAGTAATCCTCGTTTCCGAGGTTGAGAACGCTCTTTAGGCCACCGACAGTAGCATCAGAGCCAAGAGTGATTGTGAGAGCAGCAGCGCTAAGCACAGCAGCAGCAGCAGGCAGGCCAGCCGCCTGACCCATAGAGATCACCCAAGCGCCCTGTTTGATACCCTTCTCTTGGTACTTGTTGAGACCAAATTTATAACCGGTAGCCGGATTGGTAGCAACATCCTCCTTAATAAGACCGTAGTTCTCTTTGATGAACGCGCTGATATTGGGCTGTCCAACGGGATAAGCGTCGAAACTGTGGTCGATGATCATCGCCATAGCTGAAACAGCTTGCATAACAGTGCTCATTATCATACGTCCGCGCATCTGTGCGAGCGTCTGAGGATTCTTAACCTGCTCAGCGAGTGAGCGTACAACCTGCTGTTTCTTGCCAGCACCTGTTTTACCGATGGAGTACACGTCCGAACCGACACGGCCACGGATATACGCGCGAGTTCCACCAACTTTTGATTTTGCCATAGTAATTCAATTTTATATTTAGCAGAAAAGGCCACTCCCCTAGGCCGTTGGGGTCTCCGAAATACAGGGTATTCTTCAACGTCCGCAAAGGTACAAAAATTTTTTTTTCGGGCCAAATCGGGAGGTAACTGGGAGTTGGTCGGGAGCTGACCCCCATTAACATAAAGAAATTTTACAAAGAGGTCGGAAGAGCGTTGGAGGGTGTTATATATATTTAGCAAAGTTTAACGCCCGTGACGGGCGATAAAGTGGGAAATGGGCAATTTATCACCCATGACCCCGCCCGCCCGCGAGGGGTGGCGGGCGGGCATGCGGATGGGGCGCAGCGCGCACCATCGGCAAGGAAAATCGCATCGGGAATCCTCCCGATGGGAAAAGACCCCCGCGCCCCGCGCGGGACAAAAACGGTCTGAGATATGGATGGGTTACAGATGTTGATGGAAAACCAACATTACAGCACTCAGCGCGCAGGGGAGGGCTCCCAAATTATTAGCCCCGTCCAGGGCCACCGCACCGCAGCGGGGCTTAATTTGGGAAACCCCTGCAGCTGAACGGACGTCGCGCCAGCCGAAAAAAAACGGAGCGTAGCGACTACCGCTGTGCCGACCGTAGGGAGAGGCGCCGAAGCGCCGTGCCCCGCCGCAAGGCGGAACCGAGAGGACAAGCGCCTACGGCGCGGCGGGAACGAGGTCAGACACCGCGCCAGCCCGCGGGCCCGTGCTGGGGGGGCCCGCCCCGTTTTTGCGACGGGGGTGCGCCCTAAACAGCAGACCGGAAGACCGTAAGAACTTTTAGGCGCACCCCCCTGAGCAAAACGGGAATAGCAAGGGCAGCCGTACAAATGATGGATGTTAACACAATGCTATAACGTCAGCAGATGTAATTAAATTGTCTGCTCGATGAGACGTACCCCAATTGACGGGCACCGCGATAGCCCCGCGGACTCGGGGATGGGGGGAGCTCGAAACCCCCCAGACGCGAGGACGCGAAAATGCATGGATAAGAAGTGGCGTAGGGGTAGGGGAAAACACCACACGGGCACCACACGGGCACCACACGGACATCTACGCACGGCAAGCGTAAGCGGCTAAACATCAGCAGACAAACTCCACGCGACAGGCGCGCGGCGACCATTCCACAGCGCGAGTAGCGCGAGGACGGAGACGGCGCGCCGAAGCGGAACCCGAAGGGCGCGGGGGTTAGGG
>JAZNGY010000176.1:0-55730 GCA_045576695.1 Akkermansia sp. | reverse complement strand
GACTCGCTACGCTCGCTGTCATTTTGGGGCAGAAAAATGGTGGATTTGCCTTGTTTTTTAGTCAATTATCCGCTAGAATTTCGGTGACCGCAATTTTGAGGCATCCACTTTTCGGTGACTGTTTTTTTTGAGGCAATACGTGTTTCAAATCTGCCCGTAAACAGAGTCTGGCGCCTGCGGCTTTGCAACACTGCGCCGCAGGCGCCAGACTCTGAACTTCGTACCTCGTATATCGTCATTCGTACATTCAAACTCCGATTTATCAACCGAAAAGTTTAATAAAGTTTTGAAAAAATACCCTTTATACACTAAAAATCGGAACATTTTGTCAAATATCCCCCCCCGAATGGGGTATCATGCCCCTTTTCATGATCGGAAATCTGCGTTAATTTTGCAGCGGCGTAAGCCACTTATTTTTAATTTGTACCTCGTACTTCGTCATTCGTAAATTCTCCCGCTTTCTTGCGTTTTCTGTTTGACTTTTTTTGCCTTTTTGATAAAATTGACCATCATGAAAATTCTCTCTCTCCTTGCGGCAACTCTGTTTGCCTCGGCCTCTCTTTCGGCTCAATCTGCTGCCCCCGAGCCCAAGGCTTTCGCGCCAACACCCATGGCTCATGCCATCGAGAACACCCCCTTCATCACCACCCACAAGCCCAATCCGCTCGCAGACTACTACATGTACTTCTTCACCGCGTCTTGGTGTTCGCCCTGCCGCGCCGTTACTCCCAAAATCATTGCTGAGTACCCCGCCATGATGACCAACCGCCACCTCGAGGTCATCCTCGTCTCCTTAGACGATACCCCGGAGCAGGCCCTCGCCTACCTCTCCAAATACAATGCCCCCTTTGCCGCCATCATGCTGCCCACCCTCAAAAAATTCCCCCTCCCGGGCTGCCCCTCAGATATGGCAGCCATCCCCCACATCATCGTCGTTGACTCCCTCGGCAATTTCATCTACCGCGGCCACGCCCTCCGCTATAGCGAATGGAAAGAGAGGACTGCTTCAAGCAAAAACTACAATCATTAAGAATCGAGCGTTTTTGTAGGAGTATTATGAGTTAATTTTCAATTTAAAGTAGAGAGTAAATTATATGGCAAAACTTACCCCAGAGTTGTTTACGGAAGGTAAACCGTTGTCTCATTATTCTGTTCATGCACCCATGGAGGCCGATTATCATGTTTTTCATGATGGGGATTCTCCTATTTTGCTAATTCGCACCTTTAGCTCTACTGAACGTAAAAAAGAAGGAAAGGCTTGCCAAAATATCCAAATAGACCGAGATATGGCTCAAGTCTTGGTTAATATTATGAAAGAGGCTGGGCTTATAGAGTAATTTCCTCCCTCTTTTCGTAGGGATTGGCATGTGAAATAAATTTCGAGTTTCGGCTTGCCGGGAGTCTTGTTTTCCGGTAGGTTCGTGGCATGTGCGTTTATGAAGAATCATTCGAAAAAGAGTTTCCAAACATGCCGGAACATCCAATTCCATATACGTTTGGGGTTGATATAGATCTTTTATCAAAGTTTTTGAATCGTGATTATATAAAAAAATCGAGACGCTCACGAACTAGAATTTACAATGCTCTGGCAGAGTATTTTTCTCCCATTGCGGCGATTGACGATAAATGTAAACTAGCTCGAAGTATTTTGAGTGAAGCACTTATATACGAGATAGATGATTGGTTTTCTGGATATACCACTTATCTGAATTCTGTGTCTATCAATGTTCTCAGAAAATATTTGAAATCTATCTCCATACCTTCTAATTTGCCGTTTGATATTGAAATGATATTGCAAACGGCATTTGAGAATGAGTGTTGTTATTTAGAGGATGTTGATGAGTGCGATATGCGTTATCGCCACCCTTCAAAAGTTGATTTTGGCAGTAAATTGATTCGCTTTTGCAAGTTTGATGCTGGTGAAGAATTAAAATTGCTCGAAAACAAAGTCTTTATAGAAAATTTGGAAGCATTAGGTTTACTGGATCGATGGAGGTCTGTGCTAGTGTTGTTTTTAGAAACAAATGAAAGAAATATACATGTTTTAGTGAAAAAAGTTGATTATGGGGATGCGGTATTTTCAAATAGTTATTTTTCTTCTTGCAAACATAGTATTGAACAATTTCTTGAAGCGCGAGTATTTGGGTTAAATTGTGAGTCACGTTGGTGTGGGGATTGTCGAGCCAGTAATTTGTATCCGCGTAGTCCTTTTGATGATTCATACACGCGTCTTATTCTTAATAATCGCTGGCTTTTCCGCCATTATTTGATTGAGCACGCTGTCTTTGTTTAAACGATGCTCTTTGTATTGCTCTCTGTAACGTAGTCGTATATGCGTATGTTCATGTAAAACATGGCTGAAAATATCTATTTAACGCTTTGTTTGCGTGTTTCTTTGCTCGCAGCGTAGGACTCGCATTCTCCCCTTTATATGAAGTAAAAACTCAGCGGGGGCTTTCGCCCCCGCTGAGCGGGTAGTTGGGGTGTTATGAGTGAATGGTGAGAGGGGTGGGGGCAGATTACATCATGCCGCCCATACCGCCCATGCCGCCCATGGCGTCTGCACCGCCGTGGGAGCCGCAGGAGCAGCCCTTCTTCTCGGGGAGGTCGGCGATGAGGCATTCTGTGGTGAGCATGAGGCCAGCGATGGAGGCAGCGTTCTGCAGGGCAGAGCGTGTAACCTTGGTGGGGTCTACCACACCGGAGGTGAGGAGGTCCTCGTAGGCATCTGTCACAACGTTGTAACCCATGGTGGGTGACTCAAGGCTCTTTACCTTTTCAACGATGAGGGCAGCCTCGCGGCCGGCGTTGTCAACGAGCTGGCGGAGGGGAGCCTCTACCGCGCGGTAAACGATGGTGGCACCGGTCTTCTCATCGCCGGAGAGCTCGAGGGAGCAGATGGCCTTCTGGGCGCGGATGAGGGCAACACCGCCACCGGGAACGATACCTTCTTCCACCGCAGCGCGGGTGGCGTGCAGGGCGTCGTCTACGCGGTCTTTCTTCTCTTTCATCTCGGTCTCGGTAGCAGCACCTACCTTGATGACGGCCACACCGCCGGCGAGCTTGGCAAGGCGCTCCTGGAGCTTCTCGCGGTCGTAGTCGGAGGTGGTGTCTTCAATCTGCTTGCGGATTTGGGAGACGCGGGCGGAGATGTCGGCGGACTTGCCGGCGCCCTCGATGATGACGGTGGTGTCTTTGGTAACAACCACGCGCTTGGCCATGCCGAGCTGGTCTACGTCTACATTCTCGAGCTTGAGGCCGAGGTCTTCGGAGATGCACTGACCACCGGTGAGGATGGCGATGTCTTGAAGCATGGCCTTGCGGCGGTCGCCGAAGCCGGGGGCCTTAACGGCAGCCACGTTGAGGGTACCGCGCAGGCGGTTGACAACAAGAGCAGCCAGGGCCTCGCCCTCGATGTCTTCTGCGATGATAAGGAAGGGTTTGCCGGACTTGGCCACCTTCTCGAGCACGGGGAGGAAATCCTTGAGGTTGGAGATCTTCTTCTCAAAGATGAGGATGTAGGGGCTTTCGAGCACGGCCTCCATGGTGTCGGCGTTGGTTACGAAGTAGGGGGAGAGGTAGCCCTTGTCGAACTGCATACCCTCTACAACGTCGAGGCTGGTGTCAATGCCCTTGGCCTCTTCAACGGTGATGGTGCCGTCCTTGCCCACTTTGTCCATGGCCTCGGCAATGATGTCGCCGATTTCGGAGTCCCAGTTGGCGGAAACGGTGGCAACCTGAGCAATCTCTTTAGAGGAGTCCACGGGCTTGGAGATAGCCTGAAGCTCTGCGACGATGGCGGCGGCAGCCTTGTTGATACCGCGCTGCAGGGAGATGGGGTTGGCACCTGCGGTTACGTTGCGAAGGCCCTCGCGGTAGATGCTTTCTGCAAGCACGGTAGCGGTGGTGGTGCCGTCGCCGGCGATGTCATTGGTCTTGCTGGAGACCTCGCGCACGAGCTGGGCGCCCATGTTCTCGTAGGGGTCTTCAAGCTCAATCTCTTTAGCAACGGTTACGCCGTCTTTGGTGATGTTGGGGGAGCCGAACTTTTTGTCGATAACGACATTGCGACCTGCAGGCCCGAGGGTGCTCTTAACGGCCTTGGCGATTTTGGTAACACCGGCAAGCAGGCTCTGGCGAGCGGCTTCGTCGAAAGAAAGTTGTTTAGCCATAATATAATGTGTAATTTACGATTTACAATTTACAAAGTGGTGGGGGGAATCAGTCAATGATGGCGAGGATGTCGCTCTCGTTGAGGATGACGTAGGTGGTGCCGTTGACGGTAACCTCTGTGCCGCCGTATTTGGCGATGAGAACCTTGTCATTAACGGCTACGTTGAAGGGGATTTCCTTGCCGTCTTTGTCGCGGCCGCCGGTGCCGAGGGCACGTACGATGGCTTCCTGGGGTTTCTCTTTAGCGCTGTCCGGCAGGAAGAGGCCGCCGGCGGTTTTGGTCTCTGCTTCAACTCGCTCTACGAGTACGCGTGCTCCGATGGGTTTGATCATGGTATCTTGTATTGTTTTGGTTAAAATGGTATGGTGGGGGCAGCATGCGCCGCGGGTGAAGGGCCCGGGCGCATGTTGCGGTTAATCTTTAGTCTACAACCTCGGCGTCTACCACTTTGCCTTTGGCTTGGCGGGGGCCGTTGTCTTGCTGCGGGGTGGGGCCGCAGTTACCACCGGCGCAACCACCTTGCTGGGCAGCGGCGGCTTGGGCAGCCTGCTGCAGGTTGGCCAGCATGGCTTCGAGCTCTTGGGTGAGGGATTTGCACTTCTCCACATCCTTAGCCTCGGCAGCGGCCTTGAGGGCGTTCACCTTGTCGGTGATGGGCCGGGTGACTTCGGCGGGGGCTTGCTCGCCCATTTCCTTAATCTGGCGCTCTACGCTGTGGGCCAGGGAGTCTGCCTTGTTGATGGCCTCGATGTCCTCAGCCTTCTTGCGGTCTTCTTCGGCGTGCATTTCGGCGTCCTTCTTGGCGCGCTCGATTTCCTCTTGAGAGAGGCCGGAGGAACCCTGGATGGAGATGTTCTGCTCCTTACCGGTGTTCTTGTCCTTGGCGGTTACCTTGAGAATACCGTTGGCGTCGATGTCGAATGTCACCTCAATTTGAGGTACACCGCGGGGGGCGGGTTGGATGCCGTCGAGCTTGAAGTTGCCCAGCAGCTTGTTGTCGTTGAACATCTTGCGCTCGCCCTGGCAAATGCGGATGTCTACGGCCGGCTGGTTGTCAGCAGCGGTGGAGAACACCTGGCTCTTGCGCACGGGGATGGTGGTGTTGCGGTCAATCATCGGGGTGGCGATGCTGCCCATGGTCTCGATGGAGAGTGTAAGCGGTGTTACGTCCAGCAAGAGCACGTCTGTTACGGAACCGGTGAGAACACCACCCTGAATAGCGGCGCCTACGGCTACCACCTCATCGGGGTTTACACCCTTGTGGGGCTCTTTGCCGGCAAGGCGCTTGGCCATCTCTTGCACGGCGGGCATGCGGGTCATACCACCTACGAGTACGAGCTCGTTGATTTCGCTGGTGCTCAGGCCGGCAGCGGCGATGCAGTTGCGTACGGGGGTGGTGGTGCGCTCCAGCAGGCTTTCCGTAAGCTGCTCAAGCTTGCTGCGGGTAAGCTCCATCTGGATGTGCTTGGGACCCGTGGCGTCCATGGTGATGAAGGGCAGGGAGATGTCGTAGCGCTGGGTGGAGGAGAGGGCAATCTTGGCCTTTTCTGCCTCTTCCTTAATGCGCTGCAGGGCGTCTGTCTGCTTAGAGATGTCCATACCTTCGCGGCTCTTGAACTCGGCAAGAATCCAGTTGATGATGGCGTTATCCCAGTCATCACCGCCCAAGTGGGTGTCACCGTCGGAGGCCTTCACCTCGAACACGCCGTCGCCGATTTCCAGCACGGAGATATCGAAGGTACCGCCACCGAGGTCGTATACGGCAATCTGCTCGTTGTTGCCTTTGTCCAAGCCGTAGGCAAGGGCTGCGGCGGTGGGCTCGTTGATGATGCGGCGCACCTTGAGGCCGGCAATCTCACCGGCAGCCTTGGTGGCGTTACGCTGGGCATCGTTGAAGTATGCGGGCACGGTGATAACGGCCTCGCTGATGGTTTCGCCGAGCTTGCTCTCGGCATCTGCCTTGAGCTTGCTGAGAATCATGGCGCTGATCTCCTGCGGGGAGTATACCTTGGTCTCGCCGCCTACTTCTACCTGAATGTGGGCGTCGCCGTTGGCTGCCTCTACGATGGTGTAGGGCACCTTCTTGTCGTCCTCCGTCAGCTCGGCATACTTGCGGCCGATAAGACGCTTGGCTGAGAAAATGGTGTTGCGCGGGTTGGTTACGGCCTGGCGCTTGGCTGCCTGGCCCACGATGCGCTCACCGTTCTTGGTGAAGGCTACGATGGACGGCGTGGTGCGTGCACCTTCGCTGTTCTCCAATACGGTGGCTTGACCACCATCCATCACTGCCATGCAGGAGTTGGTGGTTCCGAGGTCGATTCCGAGTATTTTGCTCATTGTTGTTTGTTTCTATTGTTTGTTGTTAAATCTTGCGGTGGCTTGTGTGCCACGTGTACACTTTTATATACAGCAAATGCCGTGCCAACTTTTTGTGAAAATGAACTTGTGTGTTCTAATTAACTGACAGTCAAATAAATAAAAATGTAAACTTTTTTCTGCGCGTTTTGCTTGTGTGTGCAAGTGCGACAAAATGACGCAAATGCGCAAAATTGTCGCACTGATTCATGTGCGACAAAATGACGCATTGTGATAAAAGTTCGAGATAAAGAGAGAATCATATATAGAGAAACGCGGAATCCCTGCCGTTATTTCAAGCCGGAGAGCCCAACAATAAATAAGTTGAGGGGCTGTTTGATGTCATGCTGCGAGCACAGCCACCCGAATTCACCAACCGAAAAGTTTAACAGCGCGTTTTAATATAGCAAAAACCTCTGCCCGATGGATGGGGCAGAGGTTTTTAAACATTAAAGCAGCGTTGATATTACAGGCTGTCGCCGAAATCTTCGCGGAACTTGGCGGCCAGTTGCTCTTGCCAGTCGCTGAGGGGTTGAAGTTTGCCGAAGAAGAAACGCAGCACGGCCGGCTCTTCTACCCACTTAAGACCGCCGATGAGATGGCGATTGTCGTACAACCATTTCACGCGGTCTGCACAGTACTTAATCTGAGAGAGCGTGAACACGCGGCGCGGGCAGGCAAGGCGAACCAGCTCAAGCTCTGCATAGTTCTCAGAGCCATCGGGGTTGCGCTGCTCAGAGAGCGAGCCACGCTCCATGCCGCGGATACCACCGGCAATGTACAAGGCCGTGGCAAGAGCCCCTGCGGGGTATTGCTCGTGCGGGATGTTGGGCAAGAACTCGGAGGCGTTGATGTGTGCGCCCAAACCGCCGGCAGGCTTCACCATGGGGATGCCGTAGTCGGAAAGCTCTTTCACCAAGTATTCAATGAAGATGGGGCCTTGGTTGATGATTTCTTCATCGAGCGTTTCAAGCAGGCCCACAGCCATGGCCTCCATGGCGCGCACTTCCATACCGCCGTAGGTAAGGAAACCCTCATACAGCGGGATGAACGCCTTCATCTTGAGAATGTACTCCTCATTGTTGGAGACAATGGCGCCACCGCGGGCAAAGCCCAACTTGCGGCTGGAGAAGTAGATGAGGTCCATCTCATCCGCAATCTTGCGGATAATCTGAGCAATGCTCATATCCTTAGCCGCCTCTTCACGGGTCTTGATGAAGTAGAGGTTATCTTGCAGCAGAGAGGCATCCAACACGCTCATGACGCCGTATTCTTTACATACGGCAGCTACATCGAGCATGTTCTGCATGCTCAGCGGCTGCCCACCGATAAGGTTGGTGCCGGCTTCGATACGCACAAAGGGTACGTGCTCCGGGCCTACTTCCTCAATCAAGGCGCGCAGGCGGGCTATGTCAAAGTTGCCCTTGAAGGGGTAATCCAGGTTCGGGTCTAAGCCCTCGGCGATGATGAGCTCTTCCACACGGCCGCCTTTGCGGGTGATATGGGCCTTGGTGGTGGTGAAGTGGAAGTTCATGGGGACAACGTCGCCCTCTTTTACGAAGGTCTCGGCAAGAATGTTCTCGCAAGCGCGCCCCTGGTGGGCAGGCAAAAAGTATTTGGTGCCGAACACCTGCTCAATCACGCGAGAAAGACGGTTGAATGTTTCGGAGCCTGCGTAAGAGTCGTCCGCTTGCATGGAGGCTGCAATCTGGTTATCGCTCATGGCGTTAACGCCGGAGTCCGTGAGCATGTCCATGAATACATCGCGGTTCTGCAGCAAGAATGTGTTGTTGCCGGCTTCTTTCAGTTTGGCTACGCGCTCTTCCACGCTGGGCAAGAAAAGCTTTTGCACCACGCGCACCTTGTGCATCTCTAAGGGGACTTGGTGCTCCTCTTTGTAAAACTTGACTACTGACATGACAGAATTGATTGGTATAATGATTCGCAACAGCAATTTTTACGCCGTTGAACGAGCGCAAATTATATCATTTAAAATTGCTGTGTCAATCTGTTAATTTGGCATAATGTTTTTGCCGATACGGTTGTTTGAATTCCGATTGGGGTATTTGAAGTTCGGGGCGAGGCCTCCGCCGCGAGCCTGTATCACCACCCTGCAATGGCGGAATCAAGGCTTGCTTACAACAAAAGTGGCACGTTCGTGATAGAACGTGCCACCTTGTCAGTGAAGATAAATAAATCTTAATGAATCGAGCTTAATGTCTTACTCGGTCTACTGCAAATTGAAGGTAACTAGAGTTACCGGCGTCATTGCCGTGGATGTGCTCCTTGGCTCGCTTCAGCTTATCATTTGCCTCATTGCGAAGATTTTTGATGCGATCTGCGGCTTCTTTGTGCTCAGCTAAGGTCATGGAAAGCTCTGCTTCCTCGATTTCATACGCGTTGCGTTTTTGTTCTTCGCGGAGCTCCTTAATCTTATCAGCGATGGCGTGCAGCTCATCGGCAGCGTCAAATGCGTCATCCCATGTGTGGCAGTTCAGCAAGATCTCTGCTGCTTCCATCTTCAAGGCACATTCATCTTCCACATAAGACTCTTCTGTCTTAGAGCAAGATACCAAAATGCTTGCCGTTGCAACAGCGGCGAAAATGTGATGTAATTTCATAATCCTATCTCCTGATTGGGTGTGAATTAGTTTATTTCTTTGCTTCAGCTTCTATCTCATTGAGCAACTGGCCGAGCTCCATCATGGCTTCTGCGTGCTTGAGACACGCTTCTCCAACTGTTTGCATGTTAGCTCCGCTGATTTTGGCCATGTGCTGCACGCCGTCCTTCAATAAGGCTCCCGCCTTTTGTCCTTCAACCTCTTGCTCGTTTAATTCTTTTAACTCGCGGCCGGTCAAGTTTTTATACTCGTTGATGAGGTCGGTCTTTTCTGCTTTTGTTTCTGCCGTAAGCTCCTTGATTTCTGCGGTGGCCTCATCAATGTATTTTACAATGCCGCTAACATCATCTGCCGTCTCGCAGTCAAGCATGCGCTGAGCGAGGTCTGTCTCGATGGAAACAAGCTGGTCTCCTGTCTTTTCGAATGAATTACCGCATGAGCTCAAACCGAGGCACACTGCGGGAATTGCCAATGCTGCCAATTTATGAAATAATTTCATATTTACTATGGTGTGTTAAATTATTGATTCGAGAGGGAGAGATGAATCTCTTCTATGAGGGATAAGCTAACATGTTTTTGCCGGGTTGTCGAGCTTATTTTGAAAAAAATGAGTCAACAAGGGCAACACTGCGGTTTGTGGCGCCTGAATGTACGCGTAAAGCGTGGTAGGCGCGGTCTTTTCTTGCATCTGTTTCCTTTTTATTAGTGAGCACCTGCTTAATGGTAGCCGCCAGTTGTTCTTGTTCGCAAGGCCATACACTTTGCTCTGCATTGAGCAGTGTTACCAGGTCTGCAAAGTTGGTCATATCCGGGCCGAAGATGACGGGAACTTTGGCCGCAATGGCCTCTACCGGGTTTTGCCCGCCACGTGCCAAAAAGCTTTTGCCGATGATGGCAACATCTGCCAAGGCGGTCCAGTCTCTTAACTCGCCCGTTGTGTCGGCAATGTAGCAAAGATTATCGGGCAGGGGGGCCGGCAATTTCTTTTCGGTGCGCAATACCGGGTAGAAACCCGCTGTGGTGAGATCTTTTACCACATCTGCGCGGCGTTCTGCATGCCGGGGGACAATAAGCGGGAAAGCCCCGGCTTCTCGAATGGCAGTAGCAATGAGGGCTTCTTCACCCGCATGGGTAGAAGCCGCCAGCGCAATGGCTTTGCCACTGCTCATGGTGCGCAGTAAGTTTTTGAAATCCTCACGCGGCTCTGCGGGGGTATCGCCGAGTACGTCGAACTTGATACTGCCGGTAACATTGATGATTTCTTCTCTCACGCCGATGCCGGAAAAGCGCCCTTTATCACGCTCATTTTGCGCGCCCAACGCAGAGAGGCGCGAGAAGAGCAAGGAGGTGATACCCCTAACCTTGCGGTAGCGACCCTCGCTGCGGGGGGATAGACGGGCATTGAGCATAACCATGGGGATTTTGCGGCGGTGGCAGGCCTCTGCAAAGTTGGGCCATAACTCTGCCTCAATCAACACCACAGCGCGTGGGTTGAAGCGTGCCAGGCATCTGCCCGATAACCCCGGTACATCTAAGGGCGAGTAAAGCGCACGCACGCCGGGCAGGGCTGCATCTCTCACTACTTGGTGGCCGGTTGCCGTGCTGGTGGCCAGTACTACCGGTTCGGTGTGCGTCTTTTGCCACTCGCGTATGAATTTAAGAGCTATGAACACCTCACCGACGCTCACGGCGTGCACGTAGAGCCCACCTTGCGGCTCTTCTGCCTTGGGGCGTTTGTAAATGCCGAATCGCTCTGATAAACCGGTGCCGAAGCCCCCTCTCTTTTTCATTTTAATGAGGTAACCCGGTATGGATACAATCAAAAATATGGGTAAAAACAGGTTGTAGAGGAGCAGGAAGATAAAGCGTTTCATGATTGTTGTTTGCGGTAGAAAAGAATGGTGTTTTTGCCGTAAGTGCGCTCGTCTACAAGCTCCCAGCCGGGGAACTCGCGGGTGTGAATATCGCCCACCCCATAGCCTACTTGGGCCTCTGCAATGAAGTAGCCGTCATCTGTTAAAAGCTCGTGCAAGCGGTCTGTCATCAGCTCTGCTATCATATCGCGGTCGCCTGCCGCTTTTGCGTAGGGGGGGTCTGCAAAGATGATGTCGTATTTACCGGCGTCTCGTTTCACGAATTGCAAACAATCGCTCTGCACTACGCTGCCTCCAATCAGATTGCTCTTCTCCAGATTCTTGCGTGCCATGGCACATGATTGTCGGGAGGCGTCTACCATGCGCGCCGTGGCCGCACCTCGGCTTAAGGCCTCCAGCCCTACCGAGCCCGAGCCGCAGAATAAATCCAGAATACGCGCGCCCTCCAAAATGGGGTGCAGTATATTGAAGAGTGCCTCGCGCACCCGGTCTTGCGTGGGGCGAACTTCGCCTTGTGGCACCTGTATGTTGTAGCCTTTTGCTTTGCCTGCTATGATTCTCATAACGAAAAGGGAGCCCATGGCTCGCACAGACCCCCGTTGTAATGCGTGTTTTATTAACGTATCAACGCTTGCCGGAGGCTTGCTCGCCAAGCGGGAACAATAGCGTGTAACTTTGTTGTGAAAGTAATTGACCGCTGATTTGAGAACGCTCTACGCTGATGAATGAGATGAAAAGTGCGTTGCCATCCGTTGTTTTTGCCATGCGCAATTTTTGTGTGATGTGGGTAATGCTGTCTTTCTTTTCCAGCTGCCACTCTGTGCCTTTTTGGGCGCGGAATACGTAGTTTTCATCTGCGCTGAAGTCTGTTGCTGTAAGTTCACCGTGGGAAGATTCCCATGTGTTATTCGTTGCATTGTACTTCAGTGTGCACAAAGACAGCGGGGCTGTTTGCCCGGTTCTGAGATTGTGGGCGGTGGCGAGGAGTTTCCACTGCTGGTCTGCCAAGGGTTTGAGGGAGATTACAACTCTCTCTGTTTGGCTTGTCTGAATATTGCGCTTACCCCATTCTGCTACGTATGCTTGATAGTTTGCTTCAGATTCCCACATCTCTGCCACATAGGGCATCGGCATGTCCGGATTGTAGCTTTTTTGGAATTGCTGAATTTGCTCTTCGCTCAGCTTGCTCAGCTTTTGAATTGCTGCTGAGTGCATGGCGATAAGTTCTTTAGAAAAGGAGGGCTCAATAATGATACCTACGGCCTGTGCATCGCCCACCGGTAATTGCAAATCAGCCAATGCCTGCGGTGCTTTGGGGGCTTTTGCTGCTTCGGCTGTCAAGATGAGAGCCGGAACCGTCGCTAACGAAAGTAACAATGTAGATGTCTTCATACCACGTGTCATGACTCTATCACTTTTTTTTTTCCTTGGCAAGCCATAAATTTTGTGCTATTGTCATACTTGCATGAAGGTTCGACTCTTCGGTAAAAACTTAAAACTTTGTATAGCTGCAGCACTTGCATCTTTGCTGGGTGCGTGCGTGGCGTCTACTCCTTATGACCGTATAGCAGAAAATCCGCATCTCTATAATTCTTTGCCGTCTCACCAGCAGCAGCTGGTTCAACAAGGACGTATAGAAAGCGGTATGAACTCTGATGCCGTTTTCTTGGCGTGGGGTGCCCCCAACTCAAAGCCAGTGTACGGCGAAAAAAATGGTGTTAAAACGGAGCGATGGGTTTATCTGAGTTATGAGCCGGTTACCGTGATGTCAACTTGGGGCGGTTTTTCATACGGTGGCCCCGGTTGGTATGTGCCTGTTTCATCTTATGCCGATACTGCCTATGTGCCGTATCCCTCTGCCTATGTTGAGTTTGAGAACGGTAAAGTAACGGAATGGGAGAAAAAAGGAAATTGAATTTCATTTATTAGCTAATATCTGCAAAATAGAACTCATCATGAAAAAATAATTATCATACTCGTAATGGCCGGGCGTACTCATTCTGTATCATCTTGCTGCAATTTCTGCGAGTGCAACAGCATCCGCGCCGGGGCATGACCGATGGCAGGTAATGTTTTTTCTCGTGTAATAGATTTATGAATATGCATTTCGGAACAACATCTCAGGGAGAGAACTTTGAGGTATTCTCCCTCGTTTCTTCGCAGTTGGAGGTGCGTGTCACCAATTACGGTGCTCGTGTACTCAGTGTGTTGTATAAGGGTACAGATTTGCTCTACGGTCCGAAGACCGGCGAGGAATTGCTTGAGGATACCTGCTATTGCGGCGCTGTTTGCGGGCGTGTTGCCAACCGCATTGCAGGTGGCGTGTTTGAATTGGGTGGAAAAGAATACCGCCTTGCTACCAACAATGGGCCCAATCATCTTCACGGTGGTGTAAGCGGGTTCAGTGACAAGGTGTGGCAGGTGGAATCTGCCTCTGACACCTGTATATGTCTTTCTCTGGTTTCTCAAGATGGTGATGAGGGGTACCCCGGCACCGTAACCGTTAAAGCCATTTATGAGTTAGCGGGTGATACTCTTCAATTGCGCATGGTGGCTCAGACAGATGCTCCCACGCTGCTGAATCTCACTAACCATGCATACTGGAACCTGAACGGTGCCGGCACTATGGATGACCACCTGCTGCAAGTATGTGCATCTGCTTACACCCCCATGGTAGCAAATATACCGACCGGTGTTATCATGCCTGTTGCCGGCACATTGTACGACTTGACTCAACCCGCCATGCTGGGTGAGCGTAATGCCCCCGAGGCTATTGCCGGGGGGTATGATGATAACTATGTGTTGCCTGCGGCGCCCGGTGTCAAAACCGCGGCTCTGCTTACTAATGGCAGCATAACCCTGCGTGTTGCAACAGATGCCCCGGGGATTCAGGTGTACACAGGTGATTATCTGCCGCTCAAACGCGGTGGTGTTGCGCTGGAGGCTCAGAATTACCCGGATTCTCCCCACCATGCGCATTTCCCCACCATTGAGCTTTTGCCCGGTGAGGTTTACCAACGTACCATCTGCTGGCAAATTGTTTAATTGCTGCATTTTCATAGCACAAAAAAGCCGTTGCTCCTGGCAACGGCTTTTTTGTGTACTGTTGGGGCGAGGACGCCCGCATCAGAAGAAGTTGATGGGCAGGGCAGAACCGGTTTCTCCCAAGGTGAAAGAGATGCCGAAACCGGTTTCCTTTTTACCACCGTTGTCTCTCAAGAACAACGTTGCACCCGTATACCATGCACCCGTCTTACGGAAAATCGAGTACTGCTGGATGGGGATGGTGCCGTTTTCGATATCCCAGTTCCATCTGAATGCCATGCTGTAACGCTCATTAAAACGCAGGTTTGCTTGAGCATACACCTGTGATGAATCTTGTTGGATGGGGTGATTGTTGATGGCGCGGTGCCCCACTATGCCTTCAAGATAGGCCGTTGGCTGGTAAGCCACGTAGGTGTTGTATTGGGAGAATCCTTCGCCGTTCTTAATGGTCGGGGTTTGGGTCTCCAAATGTATGCTCATACGGCGTGTCGGTTGCAGGCGCAGGTGTGAGTACAGGTTGGAGAATCTGCTGTGGGAGTTCGGGTTCTCCTCATTTACATCAATGAATACATCCCAATTCAAGATGGTTCTGGCCTCGCCGTCTACGGTGGTGGTCAAGGTGTTTTGCATGCCCATGCGCCAGATGGTCCAAGTGCCCCAGCCGTCTATACCGCTGAATCCCATCAAATCCAAACACATGGGGCTACTGGTGCTGTTGCCGTATATGGTAGACCAGTTGTCTACCCTCGGTACCAAGGGGTTGGCAGAAGAAATGCTGCAATGTGACAAAGTGGTATACGGGCGTATAACATGCGTTAACCCCTTGTATCCCAAGTATGGTAAAGAGAAATTCGGCATGGTTTTGTGCAGCTTGAAGCTTACGTCTACAGCACCGTAGCCGATGAATCTGTTGTCAGAGCCTACGCCTTCTACACTGTAATAACCGCTGTAACCCACACCTACTTTCGGTGTGATGTTCAAGAACCCCAATGCCTTGATGTTGGCGGTAAACTCATGGGTAGAGTTAGCGCGCAGGTAGGCAGATGTGTTCATCATGCGCATGTAATAATTGCGAATATTCGGGTCTGATGACTCTTCAAGTGCTGCCCGATACATGAACATTTCATGCGGCGGTATCTCTTGGCTCATCACGCCAAAGCTGTTGCGGGTCTCGTAAGAGATGCCCGTATTGCCGATAGCTGTTCTTGCTCGGTAATAGCTTAACTCTACTCGCTCGTCTGATGTATAATAATCATTGGGCGCAAAGCGGGTCCACAGCATGGCCTCACTTCTTGTGTCTCTGCGTGTCAGGCGTATCGTGTTGTCCGGCCGCTCGTTTACATGGCCCTCATCTTCAAAGAAATCTCGCAACATGTACTGGTCGCTGAGAATCTCCACATTTGTACCCAAGGTCCACTTTGCGGAGTCTTCTCCGGGGGCAGGTAAATCCCAAAGTGTGCTTAATTTTACTGCGTATCGATTATGGTCGGTAGATTCGCGGGGTGTTTCTGCCGGGTTAATCATCGGGTCGCTGTCTGCGGCATAGTAAATGCGCAGCCCGGTCATGTCCGGATACTTCTTGGTCATCTCCAAACTTTCCACATCTACACCCGTTGCCAGGCCTCTGCGGGTTCTGTAATCCAAATGCGTGGTTAACAGGTAGTCTGCCGTGGGTATGCTGTTCTTTACCCGTCTGTTACCAATCAAGAAGCCGTATTGGTTGAGTAAATATGCACCCCATATAGACTTAGCACCGGGGTGTGGCAAATATCCCTCTCTGGGGTTGAGTGAGTGTGAGAATGTGAACCAACCGATGATGGGTATGGCTACGTCATGCCCGCCGCCGACCACGCTCAGGCGGGTTACTCTGCCGTAATCCCCGGGGTATATGGTCAATTCTCCGGCGCCTACCCATGTGTCGGGCTCTTGTGAGTCATCGGTAGATACGTAGGCATCCGTAATTTGCATGTACTGCTTGCCTTCCCGGTCTTTATCATAGACAACTCTTGAGCCTCTCACAATAATGCCGGATACCTTGGCTCTCACATCGCGTATGTCTACCCGCATGTTATTCCAGTCGTACACGCCACTGCCGGCTTTGGTAAGGGTTTCTCCCAAATAGACTGTCAGCGGCCCATGCAGCTCTGCTGTCCTTTTATCCAGATCTACCTTGACGCTCTGAGCCTGCACATCTACTCCGGAATCCGTGCGCAAACGCACCGGCTTGCCTTTGCCCTTGTAGGTAATGATGCGGTTGTTGTTGTCGTACAGAATCTCGCCGCCTTCGTTCTCAATGGTCATTTTCTCCGGCATCGTGGGCATCATCATATCCCCCGTCGCGCGGATTGCTCTGTCCGTCAAATCGATGACCGGATTCGTCGTGATTGATTCCTCGGGCAATGGCATAAACTCTTCTGCAGTGGTGCTGTATGCTGTGCTTATTGCCAGTACCCCTGCTATGACGCCTCTTGCCCGTTTTTGATGTCTGCGCTTACCGTGTCCCATTACAAAGTAAAGTTTGCCTTAATTGTTCAGTTTTGTCAAGCATCTTTCCATCTTAAAATGCGCGTGCGAGCCGAAAAATCCATTTTGCCCTGCTTCTCCGGCCCCATAATCCGATTTTGACGGTAGAAAAATGCACGCATGGCAAAAAATGATGAATTTTCGTGTTGCAAGTTCCCGCGCATCGTGCTATTTTAATGGCACCATGATTACAGGTACTACACACAAGAAGGCTGCCGAGTGGGTGGAACAAATCCGCCAGCTCTGCAAACCCGATTCCGTCTACTGGTGCGACGGTTCCGAGGAAGAGAACACCAAGCTGTGCGACATGCTGGTAGAAAAAGGCACCTACATTCGCCTTAACCCCGAGAAGCGCCCCGGCTGCTTCTTGGCTCGTTCTACTCCTTCTGACGTGGCCCGCGTAGAGGAACGCACGTTCATCTGCTCTGAAAAGCAGGAGGACGCCGGTCCCACCAACAACTGGAAGTCCCCGGAAGAGATGCGCGCCATCCTCAACCCCTTCCTTGATGGCTCCATGAAGGGCCGTACCATGTACGTGATTCCTTTCTGCATGGGTCCGCTTGACTCCCCCCTTGCCAAAATCGGCATCGAAATCACTGACTCCGCTTACGTTGTCACCAACATGCGCATCATGACTATCATGGGCGAGAAGGTTCTCAAGCGCCTTGAGGACGAGGTGAACGGCGGCGGCAACCCCAAGCGTGACGGCTACGGCGACTTCGTTCCCTGCCTCCACACTGTAGGTGCTCCCCTTGAGCCCGGTCAAGAAGACGTAACTTGGCCCTGCAACAACGAAGAGAAGTACATCTGCCACTTCCCCGAGACCGGTGAGATTATCTCCTACGGTTCCGGTTACGGTGGTAACGCTCTGCTCGGCAAGAAGTGCCTTGCTCTCCGCATCGCTACCGGTATTGCCCGCAAGAACGGCTGGATGGCTGAGCACATGCTCATCCTCGGCATCACCGATCCCCAAGGCCGTAAGTCCTACGTAACAGGCGCTTTCCCGTCTGCTTGCGGTAAGACCAACCTGGCCATGGTTGTTCCCCCGCCCGCACTTGCTGCCAAGGGTTGGAAGACCAGCATCATCGGTGACGACATCGCATGGATTTGGCCCCACGAGGACGGTACCTTCCACGCCATCAACCCCGAGAACGGTTACTTCGGTGTGGCTCCCGGCACCTCCTACAAGTCCAACCCCATTGCTATGGACACCATCAAGGAGAACATCATCTTCACCAACGTAGGTCTTACCGACGACGGTGACGTATGGTGGGAAGGTATGGACGGCGAGGCTCCTGCCCACGCCATCGACTGGCAGGGTAACGACTGGACGCCCGACTGCGGCCGCAAGTGCGCTCACCCCAACAGCCGCTTCACCGCTCCCGCTTCTCAGTGCCCCACGCTCGACCCCGAGTACTACAACCCCGAGGGTGTTTCCATCAGCGCATTCCTCTTCGGCGGCCGTCGTGCCACCACTATGCCCCTTGTATTCCAGTCCAAGGATTGGAACCACGGTGTATACGTAGGTGCCACCATGGGCTCCGAGATGACCGCTGCCGCCTTCGGTCAAATCGGTCAGGTACGCCGCGACCCGATGGCCATGAAGCCCTTCATCGGCTACAACGTTGGTGACTACTGGCAGCATTGGCTGGATATGGGCACCAAGACCTGCGCTTGTAAGCTGCCCAAGATCTTCAACGTGAACTGGTTCCGCAAGGACGCCGAGGGCAACTTCGTATGGCCGGGCTTCGGCGACAACATGCGCGTGCTCGACTGGGTACTCCGTCGTTGCCGCGGTGAGGTTGACGGCGTAGAGACCGCTCTCGGTATCTCCCCCGCCTTCTCCGAGCTTGACACCGAGGGTCTCGAGGGTTACGACGAAGCCGCCTTCAACACCAACATGGCTCTCTCCGAGTCCGAGTGGAAGGCTGAGCTTGAGTCTCAGACCGAGCTGTTCAACATGGTTGGCGACAAGCTTCCCGCAGAGCTCGAGGCTCAGCGTCAGGCTATGCTGGCTAAGTTCAACTAAAGCCCCCGCTGCTTGAAGCAGCAAGCAACATACTTCACTGCCGCTTTCGCAATTATTGCGGAAGCGGCAGTGATATTCACATCTTTTCCTTTTACCCGCTTTGCCACCCGTGCTTACACAACAAGAGATACTCAACCTCTTTTTGAGGTATTTGCAATTACCGGAGCCGTCTCTTAGCCCGCCCTCATTTCTTGATATTGTGCATCGCGGTAGGGATGAGAATATGCTGAGCAACATTTTGGCTTATTTTGCCCAAAGTACCAACCCTCATGGTTTCGGCTGCCTTTTGGCAAATGCTTTTTTGCACATGGTTGCCCCGCAGGAGAAGCAAACCGCCCATGCGGACGTATTGCGCGAATATGCCACCGGGCAAGGGCGCTTGGACCTCGTTATCCGCACCGATTACGCCACCATTGGTATAGAGCACAAGATAGATGCCGGCCTATATAACGATTTGGAGGACTACCGCAACACCCTTATCGCGCATTTTGGCAAACCTGTATATTGTATGGTGCTTTCCGTTAGGAATTTGGATACGAGGAACCCGCATTGGATTTCCGTCACCTATAACCGGCTGTGGCAGCAGGTGCGCTCTCAATTGGGGTTATGCCTTAATAGCCATAATCTACGGCATTTGCCGCAATTGATGTCCGTTATCGAACATACAGAACAATTGGACATGAACTCAGACCTTAACGAAAAAGAACGTTTTTTATTGGAGAATTACGCACATCTCAATCAATTGGTAAGCGCGGTTAATGCTTTGGAGCGTAAATTCATCGACAAAGCAGAACAGCTTTATGCTCAATACGCGCTAGCTGTTGAAGATGACCCTCAAATACGGTGTTGGCATTACCGTACTAGGTTCCCCGATGGCTGTTTAGTGTTTGAGTTTGAAGCTATCTCCTGCGCATGTGATTTCCGCCTGTCTTGCGCCGGCGTGCATTTATCACTGCTTCCCCGAAATGCCGTCGGCCGAGACCACTATTGTGCCCTGCGTCCTCACCTTAATCACCTTAACAATTTTCGCGAGGATCAAGGCCGATATTATTTGGTAGAGACTTCCGACTATAAATGGTTTGATGACGCGCCTACGGAGACTACTCTGCGTACTCAGGTGTTTAGCGTTCTCACGGCAATTTGCCGTTATATTGCAGAAGCACGCGCTGTCCAATGAGGCCGTTTTCGGTTTTGGAATTATGTTATTGACCGAGCAATAGTGATTTGTTAACCTTGAACCATGCCAAAATGTTCTTTATTGCAGATGCTTGCAGCGGTAACCCTGCTGACCGGCTGAGTTGTGCCGAATCTCGGTGGCATCGTCGACTCAATCGGGCGCGAAGTCGTAGTGATTGAGCCAAACCGTGCTCATCCTAAAGATTTGGTGATTTATGAGCCGGATGATGCCTAGTATGTTGAGGTGCAGGGTACTTGGCAGCATGTTAAGGCACGTAGCTGCTACTCGTGGGATTCGTATCAGGGGCGTTGCGGCGGATTCCATTTATGGAGTCAACATGACAAAACTGCACCCAAAGAACCCTTTTTGATTCGTCTCTCTTCATGGTCTGTCGAACACTTGCTACAGAAAAAAGTCCCTGAAGATTCCGGCGACCGTACATATATTTCGAGCTCCGAGTTTGATTACACCCGCGCCAAACGTTGTACCCCACGCTCAACTGCTTTGCCGGAAGCGGCGGTTTGCATTATCTGCCATCAGGTACAGAAAAGTGGTGTATGAACATGGGGGGGGATAGAAGGTGTTTCAGTTCTTGATATTTAGTGGCTGCATTTGTTATTGCTTTCCACAAACTCGTTTCTGAGATATTCTCGCCAACACATGAAAGCGCGTTAACTCATCGATAAGATGAGCTTGTTAAAGTGGAGCGTATAAGTGGTTTGTGCTTATATTCTTTACGCTCACAGATGCAACAGCCTGCAAAGTTGGCAATTTGTGGAGGGGTGACACATGCCGGCCCCGGCGTTAAGATATACAGTGCCGTGGCCTCATTTCCCTACGGATTTCGCCTTATGCAACTGCAGCTTGCAGCAGAGCTTGGATTCTTTGTGCCTTGCGGCGTTTGGCTGGCTCCCAAAGCTCGGCAAGCCTTGCGGTGATAAGGTCCATCGCTGTGTCTCCCTTAGAGCTGTAGGTGTTGGGTGAGGCGCCATGCTTGAGGAGCAGTTGAACGGATTCGGCATCCAACGCTTGCACGGCACACATCAGGGCGGTCATGCCCTCTGCATTTTCGGAGTCATTGGGGGTTACTCCGTGTTTCAGCAGTAATTCTACAATATCTGCATGGCCACCGATGGCGGCATCTTGCAGGGCATTGGCTCCGCTGCACCCACTGTGGCGGTGTGGGTCCGCGCCGGCCTCTATAAGCATGGCTACTATGTTGAGCGAGTTCGCACATACGGCGGCCATAAGTGGGGTGTATCCGCACATGTCACCGTGGTTCGGGTTTGCTCCGGCTTGTAACAAAAGGCGTACAATTTCTTCTCGGCGTTCTGCCGCTGCTACGAGCAGGGCCGGTTCTTCGTCTGCTCCGTAACACTCGTTGGGGTCTTCTCCCGTTGTCAATAACCGTTGAACTGCCGTGATGTCTCCCGTTGTGATGGCGCGAAAGAGCGGTGTGCCTGCTTGATACGCTTCATTATCCATAGCGCCCCTATACTAACACAGCTCGCCTCGCGTTGCAATGCCGGGCTGTGTCTTAAATCCTATAAAAATTATATGCTAAAGAATAATCTCTATCAACGGCTCCGAAGTTATAATCAGAATTTGTAAAATTAATGAATTTGCTGCCGGAACTCAGGCACGGAAAACCGGGATGGCATTGTCGCCATCCCGGTTGAACTATTGTTAAGCAGTAATTAGACCAGCTGAGCAATGAGCGTCTCACGGTCGCCGGGGCAGAAATCCATGGGTGGAATCTCCGGCAGTGTATAGCAACCTGCGGCCAGTTTCATGGAGGCGCGTGCAGCACATACCATTACCTGGGCGGTAAGCGCAGGGTTATTAATGCGCATCTCGAACTTGAAGATTTGGTTCTGCGTGGTACCGGATACGCCCTTGCGCTCCATGTACACACCGTGGCCCATATCTTTGAGTGCATCAATGCCGGGTACAGCCTGCACGTGCGTTTCATCGTGGCAGAAGTAGTCATCTGCTTTGATGGCGGCCTCAACCGTTGCGAAATCTGCACCGTCCTCAAGCTCTACGTATACCATGCGGCGGTGTACGCCGGAACCCGTGGGGATGGTGAGGGAAAGCGCATCTTTCACCCCTGCCTTGGAGCGAGCCACTACACTGTGCCCCATGCTCATGCCGGGGCCGAAGTTGGTATAGGTAATGCCCTTGGGGGCCATGGCAAGCATCATGGTGCGCATGACGGAGTCCGAGCCGGGGTCCCAGCCGGCAGAAATGACAGCCACGGCGTTGTTGGCTTTGGCTTGCTCACCCAGTGAGCGGCGCAGGGCAACAATACCCCCGTGTATGTCATAGCTGTCTACCGTGTTGATTCCCTTGGCCAACAGGGGCAGGGCTGTTTCTTCTACGCTGCGTGTCGGGGTGCAGAGCAGGGCAACATCTACCGGCCCCAGCTCATCGATGTCGGTCACGGTTTTGATGCCGTGTACCGGGGCGCTGCCGGCGCGGCGTACTATACCTACTAACTCCATATCAGGTGCAGCACGCAGTGCATCTACTGAGTACTTACCGATATTGCCGTATCCTACGATGGCTACCTTAATCATCTTTGTGCGGATTGTGTGGTTGAAATTCTTATTGCGGAAATCATATCTCCGCGCTGCGTTTTTATTGTAGCGAATTCGCCCCCCAAACGCAAGCGCAGACTTGCATGTTGTCACATTTTTTTAGAATTATTCTCAATAAAGGACAGGGCTTTGTTGTCAATAAAGTATTATTTTGTTTGACGTAGCATCAATATTCGCTGACTCCGTTGCTAAAAAGCTGCAGCCAAAGTTGACGGCGGCCATTATTGGGGCCGCCGTTCAGTCTGATTTATATGGTGGCGACAGGCTTACGGCTTGAGCTGCCTTACGGTAACGGTTGCCATGCCGGCCGCAACAGCGGCATCTAACCCGGGTTGGGCGTCTTCAAAAACAACACATTGCGGCGCGGGAATGCCCATTTTTTCTGCCGCCAGCAAGAAAATATCGGGGCAGGGTTTACCTCGGCCCGGTGGTACATCATCCGGGGTGACGATAATGTCAAACAGCTCTGCAATACCGGCTGCTCGCATGGTCATGAGGGCGCCATGGCGCACGCTGCCGGTGCCTATGGCATAGGGGATTCCCTGTTGCTTGAGGTTGCGTACCAGATTAACGGTTTCAGGGATGATGGGCAGGGACTCTGTTTCCAATAATTTATCGTAGCGTGCTCGTTTTTCTGCGGCCACGGTTTCGGGGTCCATATTCAAGCCGTAAATGCGGTTGAGTTCGGCTACGATATCGGGGGCAGCCATACCTCCGTGGGCCACAAACTCATCCCACAAGAACGCTTCGTATGGAGCGCCGTTGTTTTGCAGCGCATCTCGCCATGCACGGTGGTGGGTAGGCATGCTGTCTACCAAGGTGCCGTCTAAGTCAAAGATGTAGCCTGCGTATGTTTTTTCGGGGATGGTAACGCGAGATGTCATATTAGAGGTCATACTTTTTAACGAACTCTTGCAGGTTGTCATCTTTGCCGAATATCACCAGCACATCGCCCTCTTTGAATTCGAGCGTGGGCTCAGGCATATCGATAACGGGTTGCTCCGGGGTACTCAGCACATCATTGGATTCTTCCGCTACATCTACTTTTCCTCGGCGAATGGTTAAGAGGTTGATACGGTGTTTTTTACGCATATCTACCCCGAGTAGTGTTTTCCCAATCCATTCGTCCGGGAGTTTCACTTCTGCAAGAGAATGCGTGGCATCAATCTTGCGAAGTCGCATCAAACCATCGTTGATGAATCTGTCTGCAAGCTGGCGAGCTGCTACGTCTTCTACTCGGAACAGGTCTTTTACGCCGATGAGTCGCAGAACCCTTGCCTGTAAATCATTAACGGCACGTGCATAAAGGTTTTTGACACCCAGCTCCTTAAGTTGAGCAATAAGCAAAATGCTGCGCTCCATAAAGTTTTCACCCACGGCGACAATCACGTGAGTATCATCACCCACCAAATCCAGGCGGCGCAGCACGCGGATGTCGGTTGCATCTCCCACTCGGGCATCTGTAACGCTGTTCTTAATCTCATCCACTGCGCTTTCTTGGCGTTCAAGTACGGTGACCTCGTAGCCACTGTCTGTCAGGTAAAGAGCAAGAGCCCTGCCGAATTGGCCTAAGCCTATGATGACGAATTTCATAATGATGGGGGGTAAAGATTAATCAGGAAAGCGGGAGTCTTGTTTCGGGATATCGAATGGGGGACGGTTCTTTCTGTTTGATGAAGATGAGCATGAAGGTAAACATCCCCACGCGCCCGAATAGCATATTGGCGCAGATAAAATACTTGCTGGCAACGCCTAAATCACCGGGGTTAATCAGTGAATAGCCGGTTGTTGTAAAGGCGCTCACTTCTATAAACAGAAGTTTAATCGTGCCGTTGGCGGAGTTTGCAATTGCCGGCTCCAATATCATGAGCACCATGGTGCATGCCACTATCCAGAATGTGGAGAGTACTACCGTTGCCATGGCTCGTTCTACCGTGTTGCGTGCAATGCGGCGTTTGTGCAGTTCCAAATCGTGCTGCCCTCGCAATACGCGTACTACTTCTAATAAACAAATAATGAAAAGCGGTGCATATACGCCACCGCCGGTGCCTGCCGGGTTACCGCCTATAAACATGAGCGCGCATAAGAATATCTGGTATACCGGGCCATAGTCGCTGATGTTTGATAAGTTAAAGCCGGCAGAGCGGCCTATGGTGTTCCAAAGGCTCTCCCAAATGTTGAGATCGGATGCCGCTGCGTGGGCAGAGGGCTCAAGTATTGAAAGCAGGAACAAGCCAACTGTGCCGATGGCCATGACGAATAATGTTGCACGGATAACTAGCCAAGTGTGGGTACTCCATCGTACGGCGTTGCGTTTGCCGCTTAATTTGTTGCGCAAGCGTGTGTAACATTCTAAGTAAACGCCGAATCCCAATGTGCCAGCGAGAGTCAGCAGCATCATGACGCTCTGCACCAATTTATCGTGCTGTACACAAGCCTCTGCCATGTTGTTCGGGAAAAGCGTGATGCCGGCATTACAAAAGGCGGAGATGGCATGGAAAATGGCGCGGAACCAAAGCAGGTCTTGTGGTATACCCGGTACACCCTGCCACAATATGTATAAAAGAATGGCTCCGATGATTTCTACCACGAAGGTAATGAAAATAACAACCTTAATCAGGGTAGGGATAATGTTAACACCCTGTTGGTCTAGCAATGAGGATATGGCTAAGCGGTCTCTTACTGCCAGTTTTTTACCAACCAAGATCAACACAAAGTAAGAGAACGTCATCACGCCGATGGCGCCTACCTGTATGTTGAGCAGTATCACCAGTTTGCCCAAGGGGGTAAAGGTGCTACCTATGTCCACGCTGGTGAGGCCGGTAATGGAGATAGCTGAGGCACATGTAAAGAAAGCATCAGTAAATGAAACCGGAACAATGCCGGCGCCCGGTGTAATCAGAATGAGCGTACTTACCATAACCATGGTAAGCATACCGGTAAAGAACACTACCGCGGGGCTCCATCTGCTGTGGGTTGCTTTTTTGCCGACAACGCGTTTCTCCTTAATAAGGGCTCTTATGTTGATGAATGAGTATATGCCTAGCAGGAAACTCAAAATTAAACTGACTCGCAGCGAATATTCCGGCAGAAAACCGCAGATGCCGCCGGAGAATACAAAAGATGCTATCACCCCGGTAAGAAGTTGCATCCATAAAAAACGCCCGGGGGCGTTGTGGTGGCGCAGTTCGGTAATAACGTGAATGATGACTGCTATGGTGTTGAACCATACAACCCCGCATAATAACAGGTGAGAGCCTTGCTTAAACATGGTGCTCTCTGCGTTGGCATTTGCAAAGCCTGCTACGAAAGCCTCCCACAAAACAATAACCAGCGCAAGCATACCGGTGATTACCTCCGGCAACTCTAAGATGCGGTATTGTTTGCTATCTGTTGTCATATTCTGCGCGGCTTTATTTTATCATACTCTGTGCAAGCTGGCAAGTTTCTACTCATTCGCGCGGTGGCAAACTTATGATGAGCGGTGCTGTTTGTTTAAGCTTAGTGAGTAGGGGTAGACCCAGACAAGTTAGAATGAGTTTGAGTAACAGGCTGACAGGGGGGATTACCAGAAAAATGGCTGTTGCCAATAGCAATACAAAAAAGCTCAATACCGTGATTTTTAATTTGAGCGGGGCGGCGGACATGTTTTGTATGTTGAATATGGCTGCCAGAAAATATATGCTCGGTATCATGAGCGTTAATTCACTTTGCTTGGGCAGAAGTAATGTTTGGGTGCAGAGGGTATATAGGGTGCATATCCAGAGAAGCAAAGATAAGATAATGGCAAATACACACATAAAGTGCGTAAAAACGGTACCTCTTTTGGCTAATAAAACATCGTGGCACCACAAGATGGGAATACTCAGCAAGGCTATGGTTAAACTCATTAAGTTGTCAGAGATATCGCCGAAGACGAGTCCCATACCAAAGCCGCACATTAACATCAAAAACTCGATTGCTGCCGTTATCAGAATGACCGGTAGTAGAAAACGACATACACCGGCCAGTCTTGCTATGAACTTTTTAACCGGTATGAAGATGAAATATTCTATCTCGTTCATTCTTCTGATGGGGGGATTTCTTGCGGCTTTGCCGGTGCGTATCCCATGGGAAAGCGGGCCTTACCACTCATGTCTGTTAATACTTTACACTCTGTATACCCCAGGCTTGTCATAATCTCTGCCGTGGAGTGACCTTGGTCGTGCCCTACTTCAAGCATCACCAAACACCCTTCCGCTAAATACGGTATCGCATCTTGCAGAAACCGGCGTACGATATCCAAGCCGTCAACCCCGCCGTACAGTGCCGTTGCGGGATCGTGGCTCACCTCGGTTGAAACGTTCTCGCCATTCGGCACGTAGGGCAGGTTGGCTAACACAAGATTAAAATCTGACGGAGGGATAACCGGATTGTCGTCTTTTGGCTCCCATGCGCTGAAAAGGTCGCTGCGGTAGGTGCGTATCTTGGCTCCCAATGCTGTCGCGTTTTCTAGGGTGAGCGCCAGTGCCGCCTCCGAAATATCGGCCATCACCACCTCGGGACTGTGTTGGGCAAGTTCTAACGCCATGGTAATGCCTATAATGCCCGAGCCACATCCCATATCCAACACACGCATGCCGTGGTGCGGTTTTACGGTATGTAATGCCATTTCTACCAGTTCCTCCGTTTCCGGGCGGGGGATTAGGGCTCTTGCATCGGTGCGGAACTCACGGCGGTAAAACTCTGTAGTGCCCAGCAGGTGCTGCAGGGGTACACCCTTGCCGCGCTCTCTGAGTAACTCTCGCAGCGGTGTTAACTGCGCTTCCGTCAGCGGGTCATCGTGGTGCAAGTATAGCCATGTTTTACTGCACCCCAGCACATGCACCAGCAAACTTTGCATGGAGTGTCGGGGGGCATCTATACCGCGTGCTTCCAAATACGCAGTGCCTGAGGTCAGAATGTCTTGTATGGTTTTCATGCTGCGTTATTTGAGCTCATCCATACGTTCCTGCATTTCTGCATGCTGCATGTGGGCGATGATATCTTCTATGGCGCCCGATGCCACAACGGTATCCAAATTATACGAGGTGTAACCGATACGGTGGTCCGTAAGACGATTTTGCGGGAAATTATATGTGCGTATTTTTTCTTCGCGTCCACCGGAGCCGATAAGGGCGCGGCGCCGGGCGGAGTAGCTTTGTTGGGCTTCTCGTTGTTTCATTTCAAAGAGTCGCGCACGCAAAATACGCATGCCGGTTTCTTTGTTTTTGAGCTGAGAACGCCCTTCTTCACAACGCACCATGATGCCGGTAGGCAAGTGGAAAATCTGCACAGCTGATTCTGTGCGGTTAACATGCTGACCACCGGCGCCACCGGAGCGGCAGGTTTCTATTCGCAGGTCTTCCTGGCGTATCTCCACGTCTACTTCTTCAGCTTCGGGCAGAACTGCTACGGTGGCGGTTGAGGTGTGAATGCGCCCTTGGGTTTCTGTTGCAGGTACACGTTGTACACGGTGTACGCCACTTTCATATTTAAGGTAGCGGAACACTTCTTCACCACTGATTCGCGCCGTTACTTCGCGGAAGCCGCCGATGGCGTTGGGGCTGGCATCCAGTATCTCGAACTTCCAACCACGGCTTTCCGCATAGCGTTGGTACATGCCCAGCAGGTCTGCAGCAAACAAGGCGGCTTCATCGCCACCGGTGCCGGCGCGTATTTCGATAATGGCATCGCGGTCTTCTGTCTCATCTCGCGGCAGTAGACTGTATTGCACATTTTCCTCAAGCTTGGCTATGCGTGGCTCAAGTTCGGCAAGCTCTTCTGCTGCCATTTCCGCCAAATCTGCGTCCTCCGATGAGACTAAGGCACTTGCTTCTTCTTTTTGCTCTTTAGCGGAGCAGAGCTCAGCCCAAGTAGCCATCAACGATTGGGTGCGGCGGTGCTCGCGCATGATGCTTTCTGCGCGGGTGCGGTCGTCAAACAATGCCGGGTCTGCAATTTCTTGCTCCAGTTCTTCCAAGCGTTGGCGGCGTTTTTCTATCAGCGGTGCGTAATCCATTTTGTCGGCAAGTATTGTAATACTTAACTCTCTTTCAATCAAGCTCAATTTGTGCCTGTATTCATCAAGCTGAAAGCGACTCTCCGTATTCACCGAGAGCCGCTTTCTTATATCTTTTTTCAGCGTTATCAGGCCTTGCTTGCACGGCGGGCTCGCACGCCTTCTGCCAGTGTGTCCAACATGGCAACGGTGCCTTCCCAGTCTACGCAAGCATCCGTAATGCTGACTCCATATTGTAACGCACCGTGGTTACCACACTTTTGGTTGCCGGCGTAGATGTTGCTTTCAATCATCACGGCACCTATGTGATCATTACCGGCTGCAAGCTGAGCTGCAACGGATTCTGCTACCAAACGTTGATCTTGCCAGCGCTTGTTGCTGTTGCCGTGAGAGCAGTCTATCATAATACGGTTGTCGATATCGCTTTGCTGTTGTATCTCCCAAGTGCGGGCCACATGCTCGGCAGAGTAGTTCGGCCCATCGGAAGAACCTCGCAAAATGACGTGGCAACTGTCATTGCCGCTGGTAGATACAATAGCTGATACGCCTTGCTTTGTTACGGAAAGGAAGCAGTGCGGGTGTGCGGCTGATACTATGCTGTCCACCGCCACTTGCACACACCCCGTAGTACCATTCTTGAACCCTATGGGCATGGACAAACCACTGGCAAGCTCGCGGTGTACCTGGCTTTCCGTTGTGCGGGCACCGATGGCTCCCCATGCTATCAGGTCGCTGATGTACTGCGGCGTAATAACGTCCAAAAACTCTGTAGCTGCGGGTACTCCCATTTCTGCCAATCTCAACAGCAGACCGCGTGACATGCGTAACCCGCTGTTGATGTTGAAACTGCCGTCCATAAACGGGTCGTTAATAAGCCCTTTCCAGCCTACTGTGGTACGCGGTTTCTCGAAGTACACGCGCATGATGAGCAGCAGGTCATCTGCATACTTCTTGCGTGCCTCTGCCAGTCTGCCGGCGTAGTCGATGGCGGCCACGGTGTCATGAATGGAGCAGGGCCCCACCATGACAGCCAAACGGTCGTCTTCTTTTTTCAGTATCTTTCTGAACTCTTCACGAGCATCAAATACCACTTTGTTGGCCTCGTGACTGGCAGGAAAATCCTGCATCAGAATGGCGGGCGATATCAACGGACGTATGTCCGTAATGCGTACGTCGTCTGTTATGAACGGATTCATTTATCTTTTGTTTAATCTACAGTCTTCCAGGAGTATACGTTGTCCTCAATGGCTTCGTTTTCCTCCTCGGTATATGCGGGGTATTGAAGGGGTCCTTCGCTTTCTTCACCCTTCTTGTTTTTCTTATCTTTCTTTGAAGATTTCTTACCTTTGCCCTTACCCTTGGCGTTAGCTTTCTGCTGGGCCTTTGTCATGACTTTGCTTTCTTGCAAAGAGTGGTGCTCTCCCAAGGCATCCGGGCCGGTGCTGTAAGCTATGCACCATACGTTTTGAAGAGTTCTGTTGTCGAACGGGTCTGTCAGAGAGCCTTCGGTGTCGGTGTTAAGAATGATGTGGTACGGTTTGCCCCAGGGGTCATAAAGAGCTGCAACATCACCATCCATAAACAAACCGTCAGCCTTGTCCTTGACGGAGTCTGCGGACATGTATGCTTTGGTGCCGGCTCCTACTTCCTTCCCTCTTTCGGTATTGAACAAGACGTGTACCAAGTCTGCGTCATTCTCACCGTCTGTGGTCAGTTCAATAACTGTAGACTCGCCCTCCAACTTTTCCCAGTCAATCGGCAGGTCGGTGTGGTCTTGATGATATGTTTTAATACCGCTTGTAAGGTCATCACATGTCTTTTTGGCTTTGGTGATGTCACTTTTTTTCATAAATGAGGTAATAAGCGGGTAGGATACAGCTGCCAAAGACCCGAGGATAGCAATGACAACTAAGAGTTCAATCAAGGTGAACCCTTTTTTTGATTGTTGAGAGAAATTTATTTTCATACACACTCAGTCTAGCACAAATAGCCTGTGTCCTGCAAGCAAAATCAGCGGTTCTTTCGCAATAATCCGTACTTGGGGGAGAAAATATAGGCCAGCAAGAAACAGACACCCAGTACAACAATGATGGTTGCCCCCAAATGCCAGCCCAGCGGGTATGAGAGGAAAAACGCCGCAACAGAGCCCAACCCGCCGATAAGACCGCCGCCCCAGAACATGAGCCAAGCGCGGTTGGTAAGTAGGTACATGGTGGCCGCAGGTGCTACCAGTAGCCCCAGTGTCAGAAACGCCCCCACGGCTTGCAGTGATGATACCAGCACTAAGATAATGAGCGCAAATATGCCGTAGTTGAAAGCGCGTGTGGGGATGCCCATGGCCGCTGCCGCTTTGCTGTCAAATAAATAGATGAGAAGCGGCCTGCGCAGGGCGGTAATGCTGAGTACGGCCACGGCGCTGATGCCGTAAGCTATCCATAAATCCGTATTGCCCATGCTCATAATGCTGCCGAACAACCAGTCGTCCACCTTTTGTTGTAAACCAAGTTGCACCAATATGATGTAACCGATGGCAAAGGCCGTGGTGTGAATGATGGAGAGTGCGGTGTCTTGATCCACCTTTGAGGTTCGCGACATGAAAATGGAGCCCAACCCCACCATAAGCCCCGCCAGCACGGCACCGATGAGGATGCTCACCTGCATGAGCCCGAAGAGAAGAATGGCCAGTGCTATGCCCGGCAACAAGGCGCATGATATGGTGCCTATTTGCAGCGATGAGCGCTTAAGCACAACCAGTGCACTTACAAATCCATTTGCAAACCCGATGACGGCACATGCCCACAAGCTGCGTTGTGCAATCGGTTCCCCTAAAAATTGTATGAACTCGTTCATGCTGTGGTGGTGAGGTGTTGTTGTCCGAATGCCGTCAACAGATTATCCGGGCTGAGTACCGTTTGTGTGGGTCCGAAGGCGATGCGCTGTTTTTTGAGCAGCAGGCAGTGGCTGAAGATGCGTGGCGCGCTGATTAAATCATGATGAGAGGCAATGATGAGTCTCCCCTCGCTTGCCAGAGAGCGCAATAACTCGCCCAATGCCTCCATGCCCGGTACATCCAGCCCGGTGAACGGCTCATCCAACAGCAAGATATGGGCTTCTTGTGCCAAGGCTCTTGCCAAGAATGCGCGCTGTTGTTGCCCACCGGATAACTCACCGATTTGGCGTTTTTGCAGGTGGGTGAGTTGCAGTGCGTCCAATGCTTTTTCTACAATCTCGCAGTCGTGCTTATTCGGTTTTCTCCACAGTCCAAGGGCAGGATATCGCCCCATTTCCACTAATTCTCGCACGGTAATGGGGAATCTCCAATCCACATCGCTGCGTTGCGGCATGTAGGCTATCTCGTGCCGTGTGTTGTGCAGCGGGGCTCCATTCCATAATATTTGACCTTTTATCGGCTTTTGCAACCCGGCCAACAGGTTGATGAGGGTGGATTTACCGGCCCCGTTCGGGCCTACGAGTGCCAAGGTATGGCCGCAGTGCAGAGAAAAGCTGATATCCTCCAAAGCCACCACGTCTCCATAGCCGGCAGTAATATCTTTGACGGCGAGCTCATGCCCACCGTGATGATGCCCGCTGTGGTTGTGCCCCCAGCAAATGTGTTCTTGCTCGTTTACCATGAAAAGATGAAAATATCGTGCAACAGAGCCCCGTCTTCACCTGTCCACCGCGTATCCGTACGGGCTTCTTTTTGCGGGGGCTCCAGGGTGATGCTTACAGCGTTTTCCGGGCTGTCTTCTTCCCAGTGTACTTCTGCTTCCAATTCTATTGTTTCATGTTGCGGTATGTCCAGTTCCGTCTCCCATGGGGAGGCGGTGGCTTGTGGCATAGTGGCAATATCATCATCACCGAACCGCAGGGTACAACTATGGGGCTTGCCGGTAAATTGCACGCGTGCAAAGATGCGTGTTGTGCTGGGCGTTTCTTGCAAAATCTCATTTGCCACCACCTTTTGAGGTTGCGGCGCTGTGAGATGAAGCAGCGGCAGACCGGCCAGCAGAACGCCGGCTACGGTCAACCCAAATGTTAAGCCCGGGCTCATTTATTTGAGATTGTTGCTGATAGTGTTGACGTTATGCATGAAGAGCTTTTCATAGCTTTGCTGCCCGGGGAACACGCCATCCAGCACCAGCGGGGCTGTGGGAACGCCTAATTGCTCTGCTATTACCTCCAGAATCTTGGGCGAGGCGCCTACCTCGGTAAAAATGCAGCGCACATCTTTGCTGCGCAGGTCTGTCAGCAAGGTTGCCAGTGTGGCGGTGTCGCCCTCGCTTTCTTTGGAGATACCGTGTATGGTGATGGGGGTAAACCCGAACGCCTCGCAAAAATGGCACAGTGCGGCATGCCCCGTTACCAAGTATCGGCGGTTTTGCGGTATTTTGCGGAAAGCTAACCTTGCCTTGCGGGTCAGGGTATCCATAGATGCGGCATATTTCTTTTGGCGGGCTGTAAACTCCGCCTGTTTTTCCGGCATCCGGCGGCAGTACTCGGCCAACAAGGTGCGAGATGCCCGCTTCATATTCTCCGGTGTATTCCACCAGTGCGGGTCAATTCGGTTAGAGTTTGGCAGGTATACGTTCGGTATGTCGCGTCCCAACCCCACTACCACCGTATCGGCAGACATGGATTCCGTTAATTCTGCCAAATAGGGTTCTATACCTTTACCGCAGGCCAATAACATATCCGCACCTGTCGCTGCGGCCATTTGTTTGCTGCCGGGGGCAAAGGTGTGCAAGTCTCCGTTAGCGGGAAAAAGGTCCACCACTTCTACATCTTCTCCACCTATGCTGCGGGCCATTTCGCTCAGCAACGGATGCAGGCTGGCCACTTTCAGCTGTGCCGCTTGAGCCACCCCAAGCCCTAACAGCATCAATACAAAACACCATATCGTCTTCATGCCTTCATTCTATGCCTCGTGTCCGCGTGCGTCAATTCCTTATTGAGTCAGTATGATTTTATCTTTTCCTTGATAAATAGGAATAGCGGTAGTAGCTTGCGCAACAAAAAACGCCTGCAATTCACTTGCAGGCGTTTTCGGAATAAGTTTAACTTGTGAGATTTGTTGATCAGTCGTTTACGCGACCCAAGTAGGTGCCGTCTTCCGTCTTAACGGAAATCTTCTGACCGGCATTGATGAACAGGGGAACCTGTACTACCAAGCCTGTGCTCATGGTGGCGCTCTTGTACACGTTGTTGGCGGAGTTGCCCTTCACGCCCTCGGGAGCCTCGGCCACCTCCATGGTGATAGCGGCGGGCAGTTCGATGGAGCAGGGTACTTCGTCTGTGAACATTACTACGTAAGTCTCACCCTCGATGAGGTAATCCTTAACGGGCTCTACGATATCCTCGCTCACGCATACGTCCTCGTATGTCTCGGTGTTGAGGAAGTGGTAGCCCATGCCGTCTACGTAGGAGAACTCCATCTCCTCGCGGGTAAGCATAACACCCTCAAGGAAGTCGTTGGAGGTGAGACGCAGATTGTAATCCTTCTTGGAGGCGATGCTGCGGATGGTCATCTGAACGTAGGAAGCCATGCGGGGAGGAGTTTTGAGCTGGCTTTCACGTACAATGCAGATGTCGCCGTTGTAGTTCACGGCGTGACCTTTGCGGAGCTGAATAACAGGAACTTTTGCCATAACGGGCGGCAGAGTATCAGACTGAAGCCCTTTAGTCAAGTCAATATCGATTCTGCGGTGCATTTTTTGCTGCCTTTTTTTGTGTTTTTTACTGTATCTGCTTTACTTTTGCTGCCTTTCTGCCGCTCGGAGGGTGATTTCCTTGACATTTCTCTAACTTTGCGCTAACATGCACGCATGCAAACGCGTGTGATTGAGGTAGACCCGCTGGAGGACTGCCGTAAAGTATACAAAGATGCCGCTGCCATTATGGAGGAAGGCGGCTTGGTTGCCATCCCTACCGAGACGGTGTATGGCCTTGGTGCAGATGCTCTTAACACGGAGGCCGTGGCCAATGTTTTTGCCGTAAAAGCCCGCCCGAGCTTTGATCCCCTTATTTGCCATTTTCCTAACGCTAAGGCTATTAAAGATTATACCGATGTGCCGGAGGAGTTACAGCCGCTGGTTGATAAACTGGCCAAAGAGTTTTGGCCGGGGCCTCTTACCTTGGTGTTGCCGCGTAAAGCCATCATCCCCGATATTGTGACGAGCGGCCTGCCCACGGTAGCTTGCCGCGTACCTTCCCACGAGGTTATGCGCGGTGTTGCGCGTGCGCTCGGGCGCCCCATTGCTGCACCCAGTGCCAACCGCTTCGGCCACATTTCTCCTACAAGTGCCGGGGCTGTTATGAAAGAACTGGGGGGCGCTATCCCCCTGATTTTGGACGCCGGTGCTTGCTCCGAGGGGCTCGAGAGTACCATCCTTATGCCTTGTTTGGATGAAAAAGGCAAACCTGCCGTGCGCTTGTTGAGAGAAGGTCCCAT
This sequence comes from Akkermansia sp., assembly GCA_045576695.1. Taxonomy (GTDB): domain Bacteria; phylum Verrucomicrobiota; class Verrucomicrobiia; order Verrucomicrobiales; family Akkermansiaceae; genus Akkermansia. Next base: position 20,841 of record JAZNGY010000176.1, on the reverse strand, counting down.
CACCCGCGAAAAACTGCGTGGTATTTGCCGCGTGCTTAAGCCGGGTAAGGGTAAGGCTGCTACGGATGAAGCGTTGCCCAATGCCCCCGGCCAGCTCAAGAGCCACTATGCCCCCTGCAAACCCCTCATTTTGTGGAATCCCAAGGAAGAGTTTACCCCCGAGGAGGGCGTTAACTACGGCCTTATTACTTACGAGGGCGACTCCCCCCTCGCTGCTCAGGATTGCTGGGTAGAAACCATGCCGCTTTCTCCCGGCAGCGGGCGCTTGGCTGAGGCGGCCGTGCGCCTCTTTGCCGTGATGCGCGCCATGGATGAAAATGAGGATGTGCAGGTGATTATTGCCGAAGAGCTGCCGGAAATCGGTCTGGGCTGCGCCATGATGGACCGCCTGCGCCGTGCTTCTGCCAAACGTGGGGAATAAGGTACATGAAACGTTTTTTTCAAAAACTGACAGTAGGCATTGTGCTGCGTGTGGTGCATGCTGCTCTTGTTGAGTTGAAAAAGCAAGATACCCGCGTGGCAGAGGAGTTTGCCCGCATGCCCGAGGGGCTCAGCTACTCCATCTACACCGGGCACAATGGCCCCTCTTTGCATGTTATTTGGCAAGGCGGCAAGCTGCGCCGCGTGCGCTCGCTCGATAAAGCCACCTGCACACTGCACATCAAATCCATGCCGCTATCGTTCCGCTTGTTTACGGGGCAAATGGGGCTGGCTCAGGCATACGCAGCCCACGCCTTTACCATGGCCGGAGAGGTGGCAGATGTTATGCGCTTAGCCCGCTTGGTTAATATTGTAGAGGCCTACCTCTTCCCCAACTTTATTAACCGCCGTATCATGACGGATATCCCCAAACCGCAGGTGTGTTTCCTGCGTACCTACGCCCGCATAACTTGGGGCTTCCTTACCTTTAGATATCGTTTTTCTGCTTAATTTACCGCCATGTCTTACTTTGAATTTCAAAATGCCGTAAAATTGCTGTGCGGGGAGCTTGCGTTGGAGCGCATTCCCAATGAGCTGCAGCACCTCAATGCCAAGCGCCCGCTGGTGCTCTCCGATGCCGTGTTGGCAAAAATCGGTACCATGGCGCTGGTTACTTCTGCCATGGCTGCAGAGGGGGTAGCCCCCGCTGCTACCTTTACCGATATCCCTGTAGATTCCTCTTTGGCAGTAGTGAATCAAATTGCCGCTTTCTATCGCGAGCAGAATTGCGATTCCATAGTTGCCATTGGCGGTGGTTCCGTTATTGATACCGCCAAGGGCGTTCGTTTGGTGCTCTCTCAAGATACGGATGATATCTTCTCCATCAGCGGTTTAGAGAATGTTACCAACGGTAAACATATTCCCTTTATTGTGGTGCCGACAACGGCCGGCACCGGCTCCGAATGCACGGGTGTCGCCGTGATTCGTAACGATGCCAACGGCGTTAAAATGGAGTTCCTTTCTCCCTTTGTAGAGCCTGATGTGGCCGTGATTGACCCGCGCATGACAGAAGGCTTGCCGCCCAAGGCTACCGCCTCCACCGGTATGGATGCCCTTTGCCATGCCGTTGAAGCCTGTACTTGCCTGCAAGCCAACCCCTTAAGCACTGCATACGGTACGGCTGCCATCCGCATGATTGCGCAGAACCTTGAGGCCGCTACCGTGAACGGTAAGAACCGCGAGGCCCGCTTTAATATGGCGCTGGCTTCTACCATGGCCGGTATTGCTTTCTCTAACTCCATGGTGGGTGCCGTGCATGCCATTGGCCATGCTTTAGGTGGTGTATGCCATGTGCCACATGCCGTGGCTATGACGATTTTGCTGCCGCATGTGATGCGTTACAACCTCAGCCACAGTGCAGGGGCTTATGCTGCGCTGCTGCCGTGGTTGGTGGGTATGGATGCCGCCATGGCCACCCCGGCAGATAAACGAGCAGAGGCTGCCATTGCCGCTATTGAAAACTTGGGTGCCAAGCTGAACGCCGCCTGCGGCTTGCCGCTTACACTGAGCGCTGCCGGCGTAAGCAAAGACGACTTTGCCAAAGTGGCGGAGTTTGCCGTGAATGACGGCGCGCTCATTGTCAATCCCCGTGCCGCGACCGAGGCGCAGGTGCTTGAAATCCTTAACGCTGCTTTCTGACCATGCACGACATAGCCAATATTCAACGCCGCTTTTTCAATACCCACGTTACGCGCGACGTAAAGTACCGCCGTGCGGCTCTTAAAAAACTGCGCGTTGCCCTTAAAGAATGGGAACCCCGTATTTGCGAAGCCTTGCAAAAGGACCTCGGTAAATGCGCCATGGAGACGTTCATGACCGAAATCGGCATGGTCACCGCTTCTCTCAATCACACCATCAGCTGCCTGCGCCGTTGGAGCAAACCCCGCCGCGTGCATACGCCGCTGGCTCAGTTCCCCTCCGTCAGCCGCGTTGTGCCCGAGCCCTACGGCGTGGCGCTCATCATGAGCCCATGGAACTACCCCGTTCTGCTGTGTCTCGACCCGCTGGTTGCCGCGCTTTCTGCCGGTAACTGCTGTGTTGTGAAACCCTCGTCCATGACCCCCGCCACCTCCGCCGTGTTGGCCGAGATGCTGGGTAGCCTTTACCCCAAAGAATACGTGCATGTAGTGCTGGGCGGCAGAGACTCCACCGGCGTGCTGCTCGAGCAGAAGTTTGATTACATCTTCTTTACCGGCAGCCCCTCCGTCGGGCATATCATTATGGAGGCCGCCGCACGTCACCTCACCCCCGTCACGCTCGAGCTCGGTGGCAAAAGCCCCTGTATTGTTGATGCCTCTGCCAATCTCCGCGTTGCTGCTCGCCGTATCGCCTTCGGCAAAATACTCAATGCCGGCCAAACTTGCGTGGCTCCGGACTACCTCTTCATTCACCATAGCGTAAAAGATGCCTTCGTGCAAGAGTACCGCAAGGCCGTTACGGAAATGCTGGGCGATGAACCTCTTAAAAATGAAGAGTTTACCCACATCATCTGCAAACGCCATTTCGACCGCCTGATGGACCTCATGCAAGATGCCACCCCCGTTGTCGGTGGTAAGGGCGATGCCGCTACCCTGCGCATCGAGCCCACCGTGCTGGATAACGTGACGCCCTCATCCTCTTCCATGCAGCAAGAAATCTTCGGGCCCGTGCTCCCCATCCTCACTTGGGATAAGTGGGAGGAGGTAGAACAGTTTGTTCTCAGCCGCCCGCGACCCTTGGCTTCCTACCTCTTCACAACGGATTCTGCCGCCAAGCGCCGCTTCACACAGCACCTTTCTTTTGGTGGCGGGTGTATCAATGATACCATTATTCACCTCGCCGTCCATGGCCTCCCCTTCGGCGGTATCGGCGACAGCGGTATGGGCTCCTACCACGGTAAAGCCGGGTTCGATACCTTCTCGCACCACAAATCCGTGCTCTCCAAAGCCAACTGGCTCGACCTCCCCTTCCGCTATCACCCCTACTCCAAGTTCGCAGAAAAAATACTGCGCTTCTTCCTGCGTTAATTTAATTAAAAACCCCGCCGCGCGCGGGGTTTTTGGTTCCCCCGGCCTTTAGGCGTATTACACCTAATTTATCTCGCATCATACCCATGGCCATGCTACTATGCAGGCCTATGGACATTTATGCTGCCAAACGCGCCATCGACGCCGATTTCTGCCTCTCTCCTCAAGAAAAATACGAAGAGAAAGTAGAATTATCCGCCCTCATCAAAGACCCCATCGCCCGCGCCAAAGCCCTCGCCGCCGACGCCCGTGCCCTCCAACGCGCCCTTGATAAACTCAGAAAACCCGGACGCCGTTAATCATCCTTCCTTTTCCCGGTGCCACTCGACATCATCAAGTTTTTATTCGCTTCCGTGCGTGGTAGCAATGAAAACGCGAACAGGCTTATCAGACGTTTCCTACCTAAAGGGACTGACCTATCCACACTTACTCAGAGTGATTTAGATCATCTGGCCATGTGGATGAATAAATATCCAAGAAAGTTACTTGATGGAAGCTCTGCGTGGCAACTCGCCAAAGTATATTCGTTTCATTTTAACAGAATCTCAGCTTAACCTCCACTTTTATTCGAATGTGTCGCATTGATTCTTGCAATTCACAATGTAATATCTTGACTTTCGTATTACCATAATTAAAATGCTTTGAAGAATATGGATTTACGGTTAAACACAGAGTTAGGGAGGGGGTATAAGTCCAAAGCTCAGAGGAATAGAGTGATAACGGAGCATTGGATGGCTGAGCAAGGGTATTGTCCGTCTTGCGGAGGAGACTTGTGTCAGTATGTGCCCAATAAACCTGTTGCCGATTTTTATTGCCCTAAATGTTCCGGTGATTATGAGTTGAAGAGCAAGACGGGGAAGATGGGCCGTACCGTGGTAGACGGTGAATATCAAGCAATGGTGCGGAGGATAAGCAGCGATACCGCTCCCTCATTTTTCTTTATGGCTCATGACGGCGAACAGGTTCGTACATTGTTTACAACTCCTGCTCATTTTGTGACGGAATCTATCATCGCGCCTCGCAAGCCTTTGGGTAAGCATGATAAGCGTGCCGGGTGGCAGGGGTGCAATATATTGTTGCAAAGTATACCGGAGAGAGGGCGTATTTATTATATACTCGATGGCAAGGAAAACTCTCGCCAACAGGTTATGGATGCTTTTGCTGCCACTACGTTTTTGCGCACTCATGCAATGAAGGCAGATATGCGCGGGTGGTTGCTGGATGTTCTGTGCTGTGTAGAGCGTTTGAAACGCAAGGTGTTTACTTTGTCTGATGTGTATCGCTTTGAGGATTACTTATCAGCCAAGCACCCTCAGAATCGCAATGTGCAAGCAAAAATACGCCAACAGTTACAGTTGCTGAGAGATTTAGGTTGCTTGCGTTTTACCGGTCGCGGTAATTATGAGTTGCTGTGAGCGTGCTCACTTCTTTGACTGTTTGTCTACCCAGGTGACAACACCGAAAAATTTGAGAGGGCTGAGAAATATCGCGGAAAATCTGTAATTATAGGTGAATTTTTCTCGATTTTTCTTATGCGTTGTGTTTTAATATTGTCGCAGAAAATAATTACATGGCTAAGAAGTATCAGAGACAATTGCGTTATACGTTGGAACAAACTCAGCAATATGTAGACCAGCCAAAAGAGCCGGTAGGTGGAGTTGTTCCCGAGTGGCGTGTCTCTACCAGAGGTAATCCCGTACATGTTGCTCGTTGTATGCATCTGCGAATGACAACGGCGTTATTTCAGCCCTCTGATCAAAAGTACCACGTTCATGGACTTAAGTCTAATCCCTACAATTATGCATGTGCTCTTGTTTTGGAGGGAGAACGCATAAGAGGTATTGATTATTGTGAGGCCAAGAAAACGCGATTTTTTGATAAAAATACCACTATCGTGCCAGGTTGGCATGAAAATGTATGCTACTTTGATTTTGATCAAAACAGAGTTGTAAATGATCACATTAAAGAAGGATTTGAAGACTTTGCTCCCGTAGATTTGGACGATTTTTTTTATCGCACAACAGAGCATTGGAATATTATCATTCAAAAAAATAGGGAGACTTTGTTGTGAACGCTTCAATTATTAAAACATTTGATGTGGAAAGTTGTAGATCTGCATTAGTTTCATTCTGGGCTGATATAAGCGACATCCGTAGGCACGATAAAGGCGTAGCGTTTTCTTTACCTGTGCTTTTGGCAGATGGTTGGCAAGTCACTCTTTATGCAGAGGAAGAAATGCCAGGCTACATTACCATAAGAGATCGTGGCAAGATGTGTTCATGGTTATATGTGCGAGGCGTTAATGTTAAAAGTGAGGTAAATCGTATCTTGATAGATCAACTGATGGCCGATTTTTCTGTGAGTGTTGATGGATCTGGTTTTTATAAAACACTTAAAATCCCTTTTGCCGCTTCTGAAATTCAACTTTTTGCTTGTTTCCTTTCGTCTGTTTCTCATCTAGTAAATAGAGCTCAAAAACAAACAGTGTCACGTTATGTGGCATACAGCTCTGTTATTGACGTAGCAAAGCGTATAAAAAGTGATTATAAATCAAAGGTTGCTTATACCACGCCTCATCGCATGATAACAGTTGAATTATCTTTGTACGGACAAAACGAACATACTTCTCTTGTTCAAACTTTTGATCAGAGAGATTCTCACGCAGCGGCCGATTCCATGGAGCTTTGGAGTGCTCGCCTTCCTGAAGTTGCCGCAACCAATCCGGACCGGTTTTCCACTGCTCTCATTTATAATGAGGATGTGTGTTCTATTCCTTCTGATGTTATCGCAGTTGCTCGTTCTCGCTGCAATTTTGTATGTCCCTCTCATCGTCAGGACGAAATTATTGATTTTTTTGCTTCATATTTGGCAGGATGATGCGTTATCAATAGAATAACTCGATAATGATTAGTGGAATAGTTTCATAGAGTGATTGCATCCATTCTCGTTTAGCTGCGACATGATAGAGTCGTATTCGTTGGTTGATAAACGATTCTAAAGAAAGGGTGCTATTGTATGGAATGCTTACTTTGTTTTTTCGGGTCTGTTTCAGATTTGCTGATAAATAACTGGCACTGTAACGAGGCAAATTTAAACAAAAAGCAGTAGTTCAGCCTTGCTAGATGTTATGTATACCTTGTTTTTGTAGATTTCGCTCACTTCTTTGCCTGTTTGACTACCCAAGTGACAACGCCGAAGAATTCGGCGTTGGATTCGGCGGTGATGGGGATAGGGGAAAAAGCGGGGTTTTCGGGGAGGAGCCGGACGGTGGAGCCGTTGAGTTCGAGTCGTTTGACAGTGAACTCGCCATCGAGTGCAGCGATGATGATATCCCCATTGGCGGCAGTGATGGCGCGGTCTACCACGAGGATGTCGCCATCATCTATGCCGGCGCCGATCATGCTTTCTCCGCGTGCGCGGATGTAATAGGTAGCGGCGGGGTGGCGTATGCAGAGGGAGTTGAGGTCGAGCGTGCCACGAAGGTCGCCCATGGCCGGGGAGGGGAATCCGGCGGCTACGCCTTCAGAAAAAAAGGGTATGTCTTGCATATTGTAAAGGAGGCTATTTAAAAGAAACCGCCTGTGGTTTTTGCCACAGGCGGTTTGTTGAAACGGTGATGATTACCTGCGGGGGCTATCAGCAAGTGGGGGTACGGTGACGCCCTATGGCACGTACAACCTCGCCCACAATGAGCACGGGGCATGTGACGGCCAACAGGATGAGCCAGTCTGTCATGCTGAGAGATACGGTGCGGAAGACCTTACCGCCGAATTCTACGGCAAGCACCTGTCCAACGAGGATGATGCCCATGATGAGCAAGAAAGCCTTGTTGGCAAAGAGACCTTTGAGGAAGCTGTTGTTTGTGCCGTAAACGCGGGCGTTAAACAGGTTCCAGAATTGCAGGAGGACGAATGCCGTGAAGAGCATGGTAAGCGCGTGAACGTATCCCGCGTTGCCTGCATCGGGCATGAGCTGCACGTATGTGATGATGGCCGCAATGAAGGTAAGACCAAACCCGATAATCCACTTGCTCATGCCGGGGGTGATGATAAAGGCCAGCTTGTTGCGGGGAGCTTTGTTCATGACGTCATCGCTGGGGGGCTCAGTGGCCAAGGCGAGGGCCGCAAAGGTATCCATGATGAGGTTGACCCACAGCATCTGTGTAACAGTGAGGGGGAGGTTGCAGCCGATGAAGGGGCCGAAGGCCGCAATACCGCATGCAGCCACGTTGACCGTAAGCTGGAAGACGATGAACTTCTGAATGTTACGGTAGAGGGAGCGCCCCCACTTAATGGCGCGGGTGATGCTGGTGAAGGAGTCATCAAGCAAGATGATGTCTGAGGCTTCTTTTGCAACGGAGGTACCGGTAATGCCCATGGAGAGACCTACATCCGCATGGTTGAGGGCCGGGGCATCGTTGGTACCGTCGCCGGTTACGGCTACCACGTGGTTCTTGCTCTGCAAGGTATTGACAAGGCGGAGCTTATCCATCGGCTTGGCGCGAGAGAGAACGCGCAGGTCATTTACTTGGGCAGCCAGCTGTTCATCTGTAAGGGCGCCGAACTCTTCGCCGGTAAGCACGGCGTTGGCGGGTATTTCTCCCTCTGCGGGAAGAAGCCCGATTTCTCGGCCAATCTGGCAGGCGGTTTCTTTGTTGTCGCCCGTTACAATCTTGATGCCTACGCCGGCATGCAAACAGGTGGCCACTGCGGCGGGAACATCGCTGCGCACGGGGTCTTGTATGACGAAGCAGCCCATCCATACCAGCTCATTGCAGGCGGCTTTAATTTCGTCTGCCGTTTCGGCATGGCCTTCTTTGTAGGCCAAACCCAGCACACGCATGGCTTTGCGCTGAGCGGTGGTGATGGTGGTGAGTACTTGGGCTCTCATGGCATCGTTAAGCTCTGCACCATAGGCCGTGGTACACATGGAGAGTATGAACTCGGGTGCGCCCTTTACAAAGATGACATCTTTACCGCCAAGTACGGAGGAGGTAGCGCAGGTTGCCATGAACTTGTTCATGGTGGTGAAGGGAAGCTGACCTACTACGCGGGTAGATTTGCGGATAGCTTCGTACTTGCAACCGTTATCGTTCAGGAACATGAGCATGGCGCCCTCTGTCACGTTGCCGAGCACCTCGCCTTTTTCATCGAGGTCTGCGGTAGAGTTGAGGGCGATGCCCTCTGCAAGTAAGGGGAAGATGGGGGCTTGGGCCTTTTGCTCGTTTACTTGCGGGAAGTGGCACTCGCGCACTGTCATGCGGTTGGTGGTGAGGGTGCCGGTTTTGTCGGAGCAAACAACCGTTGCGGCACCGATGGTTTCGCAGGCGTGCATTTTGCGCACGAGGTTGTTTTGTGCAGCCATCTTGCGCATGCTGTATGCCAAGCTGAGGGTTACACTCATGGGCAGCCCCTCGGGTACGGATACCACGATGAGGGTGATGGCAATCATGAAGTAATCCAAAATGTTTTTAGCTGCCGTGGCGGTGAGCCAAGTGGTCGGATCATAGCTGATATAGCCCATGGCGTTGAGCGCGACCACAACAAGCCCGAAGAGTATGCCACCACCTACTAAGCAAATCAGCCAGGGCATGGCGCCGCCTTTGCTTACCAAGGCCGGGGCACCAACCTTTATCTTGAGATAACCCAGCAAGGTTTGCAGGGTGGGGTACCATACGCGCAGCATTGCTACTGCCATGGCAGCCAGCAACCCGAAGAAGAAGTACCATTGCCCGGTGCTGAGGCTGAAGTTGCCCAATATGGTGTCTCTCACAATGAGTGAGCCGAACAGGAAAAGGGCCAAGCTGAAGCCGATAACACTGATGCCTTGGCAGAGCCCATCAAGCTGGAGGGTGAGGGGGGATTTTTCGCCGTTGTCTTCAGAGGCTGCTTTCGCTACCTTGCCGATTTCCGTTGCATCGCCCACTTTTGTGACGCAGAAGATGCCGGTGCCCTCAGATACGAGTGTGCTGCGCAGCAAAAGGTTGGTGGGGTAGGCGCCGGGCAGGGCCTCTTCCTCTGCTTCCGGGGTTTTGAGTACGGGCTCGGACTCACCGGTGAGGGAAGCTTGGTTGATTTTAAGTGCTACGGATTCCACCACGAGGCCGTCTGCGGGGATTTCTTCACCCGTGCCCAAGGTAACGATATCGCCCACTACCAGTTCGCTCTTGGGTACTTGGCAGTGCTTGCCGTCGCGCACTACGCGTACGGGGGCTACATCGCTCACACGGTTGAGAATGTCAAATTCCTTGCCGGCTTTGTATTCATTGATAAAACCTACCACCGTAGCCAGAAGCACGGCACCGAGTATACCTGCGCTTTCTATCCAATTATCGCCATGCCCTTCGACAAAGATAACGGGGATGAATGAGATGACGGCAGCCACAAGCAAGATGACGATGAGCGGGTCTGTAAACTTCTCCAACAGCTGTACCCACCATGGGGCACGTGCCGGCGGTGTCATCATATTGCTGCCGTGATGCTTGCGGCTTTCTTCTACTTGGGCGGCGGTGAGGCCGGTGTTGGGATCAGTCAGTTTCATGAGTGTTTTTTGTTGAAAATGGTTCAGCGTTCATCTGCCAGTATGCCCTGAAGCTGCTTGTGGGCGTAGTGGAGTCGAGAGCGCAGGGTGCCCTCAGAGATATTGAGCATTTTTGCGATGTCGGGGTAGGCCATGCCTGCAATATCGCAAAGGGTGACCACCTCTTGATGGCTGGGGGAAAGCTGGCGTATGGCGTTGCGAAGTTTGCGGCGCAAGTCTTTTATATGCGCACTGCGCACGGGGTCAGAATCTCGAGAGCTGTCTGCTAGCTCATCATTCTTTTCGTGTTGGTTGCCGTTTTCGTCATCGTCTATGCATTCTGTACGCTCACGTTTGCGCTTGCGTATAAAGTTGCGTGCGTGGTTGGCGGCTATGGTGTATAGCCATGTGTAAAAGGCGCTCTGGCCGTTGAAGTAACGCAGGGAATGGTAGGCCTTGAGGAAAGATTCTTGGGCTACATCGTAGGCATCTGCCTCCGAGCCAAGCATCTGGTAGAGCATGACATGCAGCTTGCGACTGTGCCTGCGGGTAATTTCGTCAAAGGCGCGGGTCTTGCCCTCAAGGGTGAGGGCTATCAGCTCCTCATCCTTAAGCTCACTATAACTAGCTGCGTCTTTTTCGGTTTTCATGGTGAATGGGTGGGGGGGGAGTAGGGGAGTTGGGGGTGATTTACCTTTGCTCGTAAATCTGAGCTGTTGCAGGTGCCTCGCTGCTTTTCAGGGGGGGGAAGCGAGGCACCTGCTTCCTGAGATTAATCAGAGGTTGTACTCGCGCTTGTCGCGGCGTTCATACCAGTCGATGAAAGCCTTGTTGACGGTGGTGTAACCGCCGGGCGTGGGGTAATCACCGCTGAAGTACCAGTCGCCACAGGCGCCTTCGATGGCGTCGTGCAGGCCCTCCATGCTTTGGTAGACAACCTGGATGATGCAGGGGCAGTTATCCGGTGTAACCATGCGGGAGACCTCGGCCGTAATCTCATCTGCCGTAAACGGCTCGTAGATCTTCTTGACGGGGTTGGTGCGTTGTGCCGGCGGCAGCGTGAGCTGGTGCTTGCATTCCTCGTACACATCGATGATGCGTGTATACATGCCTTGCTTTTTGAGCAGGCTGATGGCGGCTTGGAAGGCAATGAACTTGCCCATCTCGCTCATGTCGATGCCGTAGCAGTCGGGGTAACGTACCTGCGGTGCGGAAGATGCAATCACAATCTTGCGGGCCTTGGAGCGTGCCAACAAGCGCAACAGACTCATCTTGAGAGTGGTGCCGCGTACAATGGAGTCGTCTATCGCTACGAGTACCTCATCTTCGTTGACTGCGCCGTAGGTGAGGTCATACACCATGGCGGCAAGTTGCTTGCGGCTGCTTTCCTCAGAGATGAAGGTGCGCAGTTTAATGTCCTTGTGGGCAATTTTTTCTGCACGGGGCCAACGACGGAGAATGAGCTCGTTGATAAGCTCTTCGCTCATGGTGCCATCCTTATAGGCCTTAATCATAGCCTCCGTCACTTTGATGCGGCGGTAGGCGCGCAAGCCCTCCAACAAGCCATAGTATGATACTTCTGCCGTGTTGGGAATGAAGGTGATGGCTGCCTTAGAGAAGTTGCCGTCCAAGCTGGCAACTACTTGCTCTGTAAGGTTGGCGCCTAATGTTTTACGCTCGCGGTAGATGACGGGGTCATTGCCACGGGAGGTGTACACGTCTTCAAAGCAGCAGGGCTTGAACTCGCCGGGGGTGGTATACTCTGCGATTTTGACTTGTCCATCGCTCTTCACCACAATCATGTTGCCGGCGGGCAACTCTTTCACTTCATCCTCGTCTACCTCCATGACGCTCATCAACGGCACGCGCTCGCTGGCTACGGCCAGATATTCGTCTGTGAGTATATAGTGGCAGTGGCGTATGCCGTGCGGGTCGCGCAGACAGAAGAAGTCACCGTTGCCTACGGCACCCGTAAGGCAATAGCCACCATCCCAGTCGCGGGAGGCTTTGCTGATGATGTCGAAGAGGTCTAGCTCTGCGGAGATGATGTGCGGTATCTCTTGCCCGTCTACATTCTTATCTCGCAGGCTGCGGTAGATGTCGGTATGGGCTTCATCCAAGTAGTAACCTACCTCCTCCATGAGGGTTTGGATAGCTGTGCCGAACACGGGGTGCTGCCCGCGGGAAATAAGCTTCTGGTGCAGTTCCTCCAAGTTGGTGATACCCATGTCGCCCTGCAACATCAGGGTGCGGGTGGTCCAGTTGGTGCGGCGCATGTACGGGTGGCAATTGCCTTCGTCGTACTGCACACCGCTGGTGCCGTACAGCAGGTGCCCCATCAATACTTCACCACCGAAGTTGAAGTGCTTTTTGTATGTGGTGGAGTCAAGCCCTTTGATAAGCCCTTTGCCACGCAGCTCACTGAGTGTGCGCTGCTGGTCTGAGAAGATGGAGGTAACAGCGTTGGCTGTTGCTTTGCGGTCGCGGAAGATGTAGGGCTCTCCCAAGGGCATGTTCAGCTTAATACAGCCAATGCCGGCGCCGTCTTGGCCACGGTTGTGCTGCTTTTCCATGAGCAGGAAAAGCTTGTTGAAGGCCCACTCAGGCGAGCCGTACTTCTCAGCGTAGTATGAGAGAGGCTTCAGAAGTCTGATTGCAGCAGACATAATGTAGTGTGGGTTAAAGTTTTACTTGCGTACGCTTACCTTGATGCCCTTGCCCTCTCTCATGGTGCCGATGACGGTGCCACCGGGGCCTGCCGTGCATGCGGCTTCTACTTGGTCGGGTTTCACGATGGCAACCCAACCGATACCCATGTTGAAAGTGTGGAAGCGGTCCTCGGCATCCACGAAGGTGAGCACCTTCTGCACGGGGGCGTTGTCCCAGTAGGGAATCTCAAGGTCGGCACCCTTATCGCCTAAGAAACGTTCAAGGTTTTCGGGCAGACCTCCACCGGTGATGTGGGCGTATGCCTTGGGGGTGATGCCGAGCTTGCGCATGTCGTACACCACGTCATGGTACAAGCGGGTGGGGGCGAGCAGGGAGCGCAGCTCCTCTTCGGTGAGAAGGTCGGGGTTCTGTGCCAAAATGCGGCGTACCAAGCTCCAGCCGTTGGCGTGGAAACCATCGCTGGGGTAACCCACCAGCACGTCGCCTACCTCTACCTGAGAGGGATCAATCATTTGGCTCTTCTCCACGCAGCCGATGCTGAAACCGGCCATTTCTACAAGATTTTCGGGCACCACGCCGGGCATTTCTGCGGTTTCACCACCGGCAAGGATGCAGTTGCAGCTCTCCAGATAATCGCACATACCGGCCACCAATCGGGTAATGCGGGGGCGCTCTGTCTCAAGGTTGGAGATACCCAAGTAATCCAAGAAAACGAGGGGGTCGCCACCCGTGGTGAGAATATCGTTCACATTCATGGCAACCAAGTCTTTACCGGCTGTTTCCAGCATGTCCATCTCGAAGAGGACCTCGGTTTTGGTGCCAACGCCGTCTGTTCCCGTTACGATAACGGGCTCTTTGTAGGCGGAGAGGTCGTAAGCTGCTGCAAACAGGCCGAAGGCGTTGCAAAGCTGACGATTTTTTTGTGTGCGCTTAACGTGAGCGCTGATGTCACTGACAAAAGACTGTGCCTCAATGGTGTCGACACCGGATTGCTTATATGTGAGATTACCGGACATAGTAAGAGTGAATGCTTGGATTCGCGGAGATTATACTCTTATTTTTCCTCTTTGGCAAGCCGTATTTTTCTTAAGGCTGTCTATTTGTTAGCATATACGCAGTTTCGGCTCTGTTTGCGGTGGTGTGCGGCGGTTTACTGCTTTTTTATTTTAATCCCTATGCAGATGGCGATTATGGCACATATGCCCATGGCAAACGGGTAATAAAGGTGGGGTATAATATCCATGGCGCTCAGCCCGGCAAGTGATGCGGCAGAGAGTAATTGGGCGCCATAGGGTATAACGGCCTGCACAATGCATGATGAGGTATCCAACAAGCTGGCCGTGCGGGCAGGGGGGATGTCGTATTTTTTTGCAATACGGCGGGCAATGTTACCCACGGATACAATGGCTACGGTGTTGTTGGCCGTGCAAAGGTTGGCCATGGCTGCCATCATGCCGATGCTCACTTCTGCCGTGCGGCGGCCTCGTATTTTTGCGGAAAGGTGAGAGATGATGTAGCTGAGGCCTCCGTTATAGCGTATCAGCTCAAGCATACCGGCTGCTAACAGTGTCACGATGATGAGCTCGCCCATGCCGGTAATACCCGTTCCCATGGCTCCGGCCCAATCCAGCATTTGAACGGCAGGCATGCACAGGGCGGTTATGCCTGTAGCTGCTATGCCCATAAAAAGCACTTTGATAACATTCATGCCGCAAATGGCGTACACCAGCACTAATATATATGGCAACACCAAGGCATAGTTCGTTTGTTGTTGCGGTACCGTGGTTTCATATTGTAGACCCACTACGGTGTATAATAACAAGATGCCGATGGCTGCCGGTATCACAATGCGGAAGTTGGCGCGGAACTTGTCTTTCATGGCGCACCCTTGCGTGCGGGTGGCTGCAATGGTGGTGTCTGAGATAAACGAGAGATTATCTCCGAAGAACGCGCCGCCCACCACGGCTCCGGCCATGATTCCCTCATTTACGCCCGCGCTTGTTGCCAAACCTGCCGCCACCGGCATAAGGGCGGTGATGGTGCCTACTGAGGTGCCGATGGATAGCGAGATAAGGCATGCAGCCAAAAATACGCTCGGTAGCAGCATGTTGGCGGGCAATGTGTTAAGCGTAAGGTGTACCATGGCATCCACCGCGCCGATGTGCTTTGCACCACTGGCAAAAGCCCCGGCAAGGATGAAAATCCATATCATCATCATGATATTGCTGTGTGCTGCCCCTATGGAAAAGCGCTCCACTCGCTGAGCAAAACGCTTGGGCTTGCATACCATGAATGCCCACCCCGATGCTGCCAAAAAGGCTATTGCCACGGGCATCTTGTAAAAATCACCCGCTACCAATGAGCTTACCACATATATCAGAAAAAACACCAACAACGGGCTCAGTGTGATTAGGCCGCGATTATGGTTGATATACGGTAACTCTCGTTCTGCCTCTTTACGAATCATGCCCTTATTCTAGCAAGAATCCATGCGCGCGTAAAGTCTATTTGCTTCAATAAGCATAGGCCCCTATTCTTCGAATGGCATGAGGAACAGATGGACCAACGGGCTTATGGTGTAGCCCGCGATGGTGAGCGGCACATCTACCCCGTAACTCATGGCGACTGCCAACGGTAATCGAATTTTGTTGCCTGTACTGCGGATGGTGGGCAGCTCATGCAATACATCTGCGCCTTCATATTGAGAGGGCATCAGTGTGGTAAAATCTCCATGCTTGAAGTAACTTTTGGGAATATATGGGGTGTTTAGCTCCTCTTTCTTAACCCGTTTTGCGTGGGTATAGTCAAAATCTGCGGCGCGGATGAACGTCGGTTTATCGGTGCGGCTCGGGTCTAGCCTCACCAGGTAGATTTCCGCCTCGGGGGCATTCAGATATTGCTGCGCAGGTGTGCTACATTGGCATGTATCAATGTCATGGCCGCAAAAATACCCGATGATATTAGGGTTCAGTTGTTTATACTCAACTTTGATTTCATGATACGCCACGCCGTCCAGTTGATAATATTGCCCGTCATATAGGCAATCCCTGGTCGGTTCGGCTTTGCCGATGCTGTCCAGTTTGGCGCCCGTATTGAATGATACGCAGCTGCTCAATCCGCTTAGCAGTATCAAGGCAAGAATATGTTTTCGTATCATGGGGCATCTATTCTAGCAAATGGATTTCTCTCGTGCAAGCCGGAAATCGGCAGGGCAAACGCATTAGGTAACGAACCTTGTAAGTTCTTTATTTACAATGTACAATTTACCATTTGCAATTTTCTGATAAAATGATGAATATTTATATAAGAGCTTGTAAATTCAATAACTTTGTAAATTGTAAATGGTAAATTGTCAATCTGAAGAAAGTGTCATAATCCTAATGCGTTTGCCCTGCGGAAATCGGTGGCCTGTTGGTTGCAAAAGCATGCAAGCCCCGCTCCGTAGCACAAAACACCCCCGATGTTGAGTCGGGGGTGTTTTATTAAAAATGTATCAGCTATACCGTAGTTCTTGCTTAATTTGCAGAAATAGCGCCCCCCATCAACTCAGCGGCTTTCTTACCGCTCATGAGCATGCCTCCGAAAATGGGGCCCATGCGGAAGCTGCCGCTTACACCATTGGCCGCCATGCCCGAGACAAAGAGCCCGGGGTAAATCTCCTTCGTGTTGTCAATGGTGGAGCGCTCGCCCTCTGCGGCATCCATGCTCATTTCACCAACCACACCACCGGTGGGTGTGTTAAGCTTCACACCGTTCTTGCGGGCAACGGTCTTGGCAATTTCGCAATCATGCCCCGTGCCGTCAAGTACAGTTTTGGCAATAATCGTCAGCGGGTCAACATGCAGCCCCTCGCGCAGCACCGGGGTCCAGTTAACCACCACGCCGCCTACACGCCCTTGCTTGTACACTACATCCTCCACAGAATAGCAGTTGAAAATGGTAGCACCCGCTTGGGTGGCTTTGTAAAGCAAGCCCGCCGTAGCATGCACGGAATCAATAATGTATGTGCCCTCGCGGTACGGCTTGTAGGTAAGCTCAAGCTCACGTACAATGGGCATGGCCTCCTCTTGTACCACAATATCATTAAACATCATGGCGCCACCCCACATGCCACCGCCGGGGGAGAGCTTGCGGTCAAACAACGCTACTTTGTGCCCGGCTTTTGCCAGATAATATGCCGCCACAATACCGGATGGCCCACCGCCTACAATGGCGGCGTCCAATACGAGATTGCTTTGCAGTTTGTTGAAATACGACTCAATGATGCCACTAGATACCAATGTTTCCATGATGCTCCTATCTTAATTCTGCCACTTGCAGCGTGCAAGTTGTAACTGCGTCATGTTTATGGAGAACCTCGTGTTTTTGCTTGTAGCTCAGCTCAGTTTATGGCAGAGTTGTCTCATGAAACAACTTCTCGCAAATTGTCGGCTGTACGGTATTGTTGACATGGGGTATACATCCCCAGAGCAAGTGGCAGAACGCACCCATGCCCTTATAGACGGCGGTGTCAACATTCTTCAGCTGCGTGCCAAAGGTAAAGAGCTTTCACAGGTGAAGGCTTGGGCGGTTGAAATGCAGGCTATTTGCCGAGAGCGTGGCGCTATCTTCGTGTTGAATGATTACCCTGAAATGGCGGCAGAAATCGGTGCCGATGCCGTGCATGTGGGGCAAGATGCCGGCAGCCTTGCCACAGTGAGAAACATTGTCGGGGCAGGGGTGCTTATCGGGCGCTCTACCCATAGCCCGGAGCAAGCCAAACAAGCAAAGCTCGAGGGGGCAGACTACATCGGCTTCGGTCCGTTATACCCCACCGGCACCAAGCCCGGCCGCCCGTCTATCGGCTTGGCAGATATTGCTGCGGCTCAGGCGTTTGCCGAAGACATGCCCATGTTCTGTATTGGCGGTATCAACGGCACAACCCTGCCGCAGGTGCTTCGCGCCGGTGCCCGCCGCGTGGTCATCGTATCATGGCTGCTGCAGCAGGCAGACATTGCACAAGCGGCCAAAAACGTCATCCGTGAGATTGAACAGGCATCCCAAGGTTAATAAAAAGCCCCCCATGGCATTGCGTATGAATACTCATGCCTCTTTGCTCTTTATTTTTGCTGCTGCGCACGCAGTAGTTGGTTGTTCTTGTACCCAAACCGGTCAAGGCTCCGAGCCGGTGTCGATAGTCTCCCTCTTGCCTGCCGAGCACCTTGAGCCAAGCCCCGCGTTACCATTAACGGAAACCCAAAAGCGAATCTTGGCTCAGTATATCGTTTGCGCCCAAGATTGGGCTCTCGCAACAAAGGAACTGTACACGCAAGCCCAGCGCGGGCCTCAACACTTGGCCCAAATGCCCTCGCTCATTTTGTTTGACGACGACAGCTACCTTACCCACGTCATCATCCCGTATGTAAAACAAAAATGCACAGATAGCGCAGAAGCTGCTTTATACACCGATGCTCTGCATGCTCTTGCCGCAGATGATATCTTTGACTTTGTGGCTCAGTATTATATCGCCGACCACGCAGAGGACGCGAACGCATGGGCTTTCCTCTGGTTCTTTGCCCACATGCAAGAAGAAGAAGCACCCTATTGCCGCTTTATCAAGGATGCAATTCGCCAAAGAGGCTTGGCCTCCACTCCATACGGCAAGCAAATATTGACCCTACTGGGTACACAAGAGTTTCGCCCCAACGATGGCCGCTGTTTAGAATGATGCCTAGTACCGCCGTACTCAAATGCGGTGGTGAAACTTGCCGTAAATTCTGAATTGAAAAGCCGCAGCCCTGTAAAAGAGCTGCGGCCTTTGAAATTAGCTTGTGCTTTACTTATTTGCGGCGGCGACGAACAGTCAGCGCGGCCAGTGCAAGCAGGCTCAGCGTAGCCGTGGTCGGCTCGGGGATTGATGCCGTTACCGTGAATGAATCGGTATTGCTGTCATACGTCACATTCTCGGAAGCCGTTGAAATGGTGTTGCCTTAAGAATCCACAAAGATGACATCTGTCTCGACTTCCGATAAGTTCACCCCCTCAAGAGAGAGATTGGAGAAGGTAAACGTAGTGCCGACAGCCGAAATCTGCTCGTCCGACAATTCAATCAACAAGGTGAATGAATCGAATGAAATATTAATGACGCCAAAGACCTGAAAAAATGCCCTTTGCAGGCGAGTTATAGCTATAAATAAGACTTTTTCTCGATGCTCATTTCACAAGGGATACTATAGGGCCGCAACAAAGTGTTTCGCTTCGCTTTTATTCAGCGCTTCCCTAGAATTGAATAATTCTTGAGAAAAAAACTTGCATATTTCTAAAATTCTGTCAGACTGGGCTCGTGGTTACATAATGAGTGCTTTGTGGTTTTTCTTTAGAATATTTATTATACTACAAATCAGCGATTTATGCAATCACTATTTCAAATTTGGTTTTTAATATTTAATTATACCCACGCGTATAGTATAACAGATACATTATATTATGAAAACAACAGATGATACAGAAACAGACATAAGGGAGCCTGACTTCAATAGTTCGGAATGCATAATCGACATTTCTTCCGGCATGAAGGACTACCCGCAGTTTGCCGTGCTCAGTAATTTGGGTGATAAGCCTTTCGTGATGGACGGTATTGAGTTTAAGTGTCTGGAGGGATTCCTACAGGCGCTCAAGACCGATGACCGCGAACGTCAGATGGAGCTTTGCGACATGTGCGGAGGTATGGCTAAGCGTCAAGGTTCGAAAATTGAGTGGAAACTTAAGCAGACACTCTACTGGCAGGGGAAGGCCTATGGTCGCCACACCGAGGAGTTCCGGCTGCTCATTTCCCGGGCATTCCAGACATGCTATGACCAGTGTGAGCTGTTCCGCACAGCCCTGGCAGCCACTGGTCAGGCGACCCTGACTCACAGCATCGGCAAGGATGATCCCACTCAGACAATCCTGACGATAGATGAATTTGTGGGCCGTCTGCTGCGCCTGCGCGAGTGTGGAACCCTGTTCTGAAATGGACGCGAACTCTGTCTTTACAGATAATCCCGATTATAATCCCGCTTCAAACACGTACGATATTCGCACGAGCGTGTACCCCTCAACCCTGTTGAGTAACTTCGCGCCTAATGCTTTCGTGTTTGATGGCGTGGCTTGTGCCTCGCTCGAGGGATTTTTGCAGAGCCTGAAGGTGCAGGATTGTGAGCGCCAGTCAGAAATCTGTGCCATGGTTGGAGGACGGGCCATGCGAGCCGGTCGCCGCCATGATTGGAAAACCGCACAAACTCTCTACTGGCGCGGAAAGCCATACCCCAGACTCTCACCTGGCTACCAACAACTGCTTCGTTCCGCCTTCCGCGCCTGCTACAATCAGAACCCCGACTACCGAGCCGCCCTCGCTGTCACCGCCGACATGAAACTTGACCACTCCATCGGCAAAAACGACCCGTTACAAACAGTTCTCACCATTGCCGAATTCACCGGTATCCTTACATGGTTGCGTGATGAAGGCGTGTGACAGTCAATGAATAGTTCCCCGTCCGGCTCAATGTTCGCGGAGAGTATGAATCAAAGTTTCAAGATTCTTTGATTTTGCGATATAGGCCGGATTTCATGAACTCGATGAATCCTTTATCTCGCAGATATAGTAGTTGCTGACGAATCTTAGCCTCGTAGTTGTTATTTCGGGGATGCTTCATCTTCAGAATGTAACGAGGTTATACACTTCTTCCGGCGTGAATACGTTATCGGGTTTATCCGTGCAACTGAGGACATCGAAAATCTAACCGCTGCTTTCTATGCTCTCTGTTCGGAGTGCGTAAACATGCTATTGGGAGAATACAATCGGCAGCAGCGAAAAATACCTCATAGCCGACCTTCACGCTGGGCATTCCCGGGACTCTCTTCACCCCGGCTTCTCATAAAAAGACAACCAATTACATCTGAGCCGCGATGACCGAGCGTTGATCAACGAGCTCCGCTCCAACAAGGATGCCTTACTGGCTCTTACCGGTACGCACCCAAGACAAAGGTAACAGAAAAGTACCACCACATAGGTAACACAAGTACCAAGACATAGGTTACACTTTTGAAGAGACATATGGCATAATACCTTTATGCCATGGAACATCAAAAGCAGTAATCAAATGAGAAACGAGTTCATAAAGCTTGTAAGTCAGCCAGAGATTTCTAT
>JAZNGY010000175.1:0-3283 GCA_045576695.1 Akkermansia sp. | reverse complement strand
TTTTATTTTCATCTTACCCCGGGTTCCGCCGCTGACGCGGCTGCACCCGGGGCTCATCATCTATCGCCCCGCTATCACGGGGCTCTGAACTTCGTACCTCGTATATCGTAATTCGTACATTCAAACTCCGATTTAGTGTTCATGTTTCTAATGATGCCCACGCGTTTACAGTTTGAAGTCGGATCGTAGCCATGTCGTTCTGTGAGCCAAGGAGTTGATTTATGACATTGTCTTCCTAAGACCGCTTGGCCTCCGACTTCATCTACAAACTGTAAACGCGTGGGCATCATGAGAAACATGAACACTAAATCGGAGTTTGAATGTACGAATGACGATATACGAGGTACGAAGTTCAGAGTCAGGCGCCTGCGGCGCAGTGTTTCAAAGCCGCGCATGCGTTACCGCTGTCATTACGGCTGTATGCCTAACTATTACTTCGTATTTTGAATCTCGTAACTCGTACTTCAAATTATTATTCACGGGGTTGATAGATGTATCAACTGTAAATTTTAACAGAGCACCGTAAAAAGAAGCCTCGGTTTCGTCTTGCGCATCGACAAACTTTTCGTTTTTTAGAGGCGCCCGGTTCGCAACTCATATAAAATACGGTCAACGACTTGTTGTTGGGGGGTAGCGGGGCAGAGTTGCAGGGGGGTGGCCCAAGGCTCACGGCGCAGCCAAGTGCGTTGGCGTTTGGCGTATTGGCGGGTGGCAAGGGCGAGTGCGGTCTCGAGCTCGGGGCGAGTGAGTTCGCCGCCGAGGTATTGGCGTATGAGGGAGAGCCCCAGCGTTTTTTCTGCCGTGGTGGATAGCTGTGCGGGCAGGGCTGCAACTTCCTCGATAGCGCCGTGCTGCAACATTTGGCGGGCACGGGCGGCAATGCGGGCGTCCAGCTCGGGCACATCGCGGCAAATGGTGAACCCCGGGCCGCACGCCTGCGGCTGCCAGTTGTTGCGCCAGTAGGAGAGGGGCTTGCCACCCAGTAGCACTATCTCCAGGTTGCGCACCACATAGCGGGGGTTTTGCAGGTTGGTGGCGGCGGCGCCCTCGGGGTCTGCCTCTTGCAGGCGGCGCACGCATTCCTCTGCCGGCAATGCCATCAGCTCTGCACGCAAGGCAGGGTCGCTCGGCGGGGCGGGGGAGATGCCGTGGGAGATGAACTTAACATACAGCCCGCTGCCACCGGTGATGATGGGGGTATTGCCGCGCGCCTGTATGGCCTCTATGCAAGCTTGTGCGCTGCGGGCGTGGGTGGCGGCATCGTTATTTTCATGCACCTCCATATTGCCGATAAGGTGGTGGGGTATACCGCTTTGCTCTTCGGGGCTTGGGGCGGCGGTCAATATGGGCATGGCGCGGTAGACTTGGTAGGCATCTGCGCTGATGATTTCTGCGTGGCCCAGTTGTTGTGCCACGGCAACTGCTATGGCGCTTTTGCCGCTGCCGGTAGGCCCGAGGATGAAAAGTGGTTGCATGTCCGTGAAAAATCAGCTCGGATGTTTGGAGGGCGCCAGTGCCAGTACGCCAATTATCATGGTGCAGACAAAGCTTATGAAGCATAGGCAGCAAGCTATGGAATGGAGAAAAGCGAGGCTGTGGTCTGCATGAGAGTACAAGTCATCTGCTACAAACGTGAGGGCAATGCTCAACGGATACCCCAGCAGCCCCCATACCGGTTTGAGGCTCATGCCCGCGTCTCGCAAACGGCGGGTGCTTATTGCCGCCATGTGTATGACCATGGCCAGTATTGCGCAGATTGCCAATACCGATATGCCGATTAATATTTGAACTTGCACCCCTCCTTCTATGCACAGAGCAACAAACAGGTGAACGATGCATAAGACCATCGGTATGCCCAGTATGCAGCCTAATACGGCGCTCCAAAACTCGCGACGCGTGGCCCTGCCTCTGAAACGGAAAATGTTCTTTAGTGTAAATGCTATGTTAGAGAAAAAATTCTGCGGGCATACCGGGCGTAATTGCGTGCTGCAATGCGGGCATATCAATGGCATAAGCGGGGGTGTGGTGCCCGCCTCGGGCGCTACCCCGCGGTTACAATGAGGGCACGGCGCGGTATGCCGGTGTTGCTCGTATAGCTGCCTCAGTGTCATCCAAGCAGCCCCGCCATCCTCTGCCACCAGGGTATCAGGTGCCAATTTGCCGGTTTTGAGCATGGTAAAAAGCTCCTCCTTCCTGTGCGGTCCACAGGGAGTACGGGTCTTGTTCAGATAATAAAACATAAACGATTTGGCTTATTTTGCACCATGAATGCCCCGCTGTCAAGCCGCAAATCACAGTAATGGTGCGGAATTTGAAGAAAAAAATTTACCCTCTGAAAAAGTATGAAAAAAACGCCGGCACAATAATTTTTTTATTGCTTTTTCTCGTATTCGGGTATAGTATGAGTATTGCAGAAAGGTGTTTCAATATGCCGATTCTGCAACAGAAACAACCATAAACATAGAATAGGAGGACACAACCATGCAGACCTCAAATGTAGACACGAACATTGTTGTTACCGGTCGTCACGTTGAAGTGACGGATGCAATTCGCGAGTTCGCTACCAAAAAGATTCAGGGCATTCACATTGATTATCCCCGTATTGTAGAAGCTCGTGTGATAGTAGATGTGCAGAAAGATCGCCAAGTGGCAGAGATTGTGCTGTTCTGTGCAGACCACATCACTATTCAGGCATCTACTGTGGGCTCCGACCTCTATGCTGCCATTGATGAGACCGTCACCAAGATTATGCGCCGCATGCGCAAACATAAGACGCGCCTCATGAAGCGCTTCCGCCCCCACCGCTCCGAAAGCATCCGCAAGCTGGATGAGAAGGTGTACGAGGAAGACGTACTGGATTACGAGGACTATGACGCCCCCGAGGATCCCAAGCCTGTGCGCATCTCCCGCGAGGGTTACGTGCTCAAGACCATGTACAAGGAGGATGCCATCATGGAGCTTGAAATCTCCGGCAAGCCCTTTGTGCTGTATCGCAACGCCCGCCGCAATGTGTTGCAGATTGTATATCGTCTGCACGAGGGAGAGTACTCCATCATTGAGCTCGGCAATGAGCTTAAGGCATAAGCCAGCCGCATAGGCACACCGTTTTCACCGCCACCCCGCCGGTATTCGGGGTGGCGGTTTTATTGTACGACCGACGCGATATGCGCACTGCGGTGAAAGTCCGCGCGGAGCCGCGATGATGCGGAATCCCAGACCTGAAGAACAACTGCGGGGAGGTAACGAACCGTGGAAAAGGAAGTTCGAGGGGAAATCCCGACTG
>JAZNGY010000174.1:0-4455 GCA_045576695.1 Akkermansia sp. | reverse complement strand
AAATTTGCCTTGACTATCCTCGCCCTTTCCTGTAATTTTCAAGTACTTCAAAAACACAACACAGGGCATGGTAGGAGTTTTCTCCTCCATGCTCAATCTTTTTGTGCGTTTTATTATTACTTTTCTCCGTCTTTTTCTCTTCCGCCATCTGGTCATTCCACAATGTTAGACGAAGAGCCTAAATCAGCCGAAAATCAGGCTGTTTTTTACCCGTTTTCACGGACTTGTGACTCCCCGGGACTCGTGTGGGTTCTACCCCCATGAAGCCCCCTCGCCGGGGGATAAACCTCTCTCCCCTCTTAATAATCGATCTTTTGCATTTTCGGCTCAGGCTCTTTTTGCTACCACAAGAGCGTTTTTCGCTCAGAAAAAAGTTCGACAAAAGTCATAACGGCACTTGTGAAGCCAAAGCTTTAGCAGAGGCTCAACCCTGTACCTCCTTGTGAGGGAGTAGAACGCGAACGGATGCGAGACTCGAAGCCCCAGTTACGTAGATTTCTTGCCTTGAGGTGTGCTTCGAGGGGGCTTCTGGACAAAATTGGCTACAAGCCTATCCGCTCTTATCCGTTTGCTATCCGTTCAAGCATCATAACTTATTGAGAATAAATTGAGATAAAGCACAAGGAACTGCAAAGCATCCACGAAAGGCTTGTGGTAATCATCAGCCAAATGGAGGGATTGTTCGCCGATACCATGGAAGAGCTAAAGGAAGCAGCTGACTATCTCAATCCAGAAAACACAGATACACCCCATTACGGCTCTGCCTACATTGAGAGGGACGACGTCGAATACTATCTGTCCTTGGCAAGCTATTTTCCCACAACTAACAACTAACCAATAAACAAGCATAATACCATGAACGTGTACATCGAAGCAAGCTTCACCATCCAAAGCACAGGTGAGCCTAAAACGATAGAAGTCAAGATTAACGAAGACCTCATCCCCTGGGGTGTGAGTAAGTTCCTCGTCCAACGCTACGGCGAAATCACGGGACTGTGCTTCCACTTCACACGAGAAGCAAACGACTAAAGAAACGAATAAGCCGAAGTCAGCACTCCCCTCCTAGTAAAAGTTTCTGTTTATTCTAGTTGTGCTTAACGGAAAATAACGAATGTTTTTTTTCAGTTCAGGAGAAGAATCTTGAATCAGGATTAAAAAGTACTATAATACATACAGAATCTACTAATTCAAAACTTTCCGATAATTATGAAATTGCGTCTCTCCGCCTATTTACTTTTTTTCCTTACCAGCACAATTTGCTGCAATACTACATGTGCCGCTGAACTGCCTATGCAGCCACCCGAATTTAGGACACAGAGCTAATTCAGCTTAGCTTGCGCAAAAGTCTGGATGAGTGTAGAATAAGCTCAAAAAAACACAACACACTCATCAATATGACCCAAATTCACAAGAGAGGGCGCTATAATGCTGCCCTGAAAGGGGAAAAGACGATCCAGCAGATTGTGTCCGAGAACAGCATCAAGCCTGAGCTGGTGCGTCAGTAGAAGAAACAAGCACCGGAAGGGGTGTCTCAAATCTTTACGCATATAAGAAGTCGTGATATAATGAGCTTAGTGAAATGATGAAGTTCGTACATCTTGCTGCCATTGCCATCTGGGTATTGGGGATAGTGGTGGCTGTCGCGCATATGGTTACCCTTCCGGGGAAAGACCTCGGTGAAGATGTTTTGTTGCTGCTTCTCTCTCTGGGATTTCTGGTATTGACGATTTGGGCGGTATGTCACGATAGGTTGCTGAACGACAATGGGATATGGGAGAAGCTGAGAAGGGCCATAGACAAAAATCGGCCGGAGCTTGCCGCACGCTGCATTCGCACAGTACTGAAGAACGGCCTACTGACCTGCAAGGATGACGTAGCCGCACATCTTCTGATGGCGTTGCAGAAAGAACGCCGGGAGGTGGCTACAGCCATGCTGAACGCCGGAGCCGACAATCCGGCCATATTGACGCCGCCTCATTTTCTTGCTCTTGGTGTGTTGGAGCAATGCGTGGCAGACGGAAATCTGTCGGCGGTTCGTCTGTTGCTGGAGCATGGTGCGCCGCCGGATGCCGGCACGCATTATCCACCGCTTCTGAGCGCACTTGCCGGGGGGCGACAGGACATTGCTGACTTGCTGCTGGCTCATGGGGCTTCTTCTCAGGGAGCCCATCCCGATTTTAATCGTGACCATGTGACGGCTCTGCACCTGCTTTGTTCCTTTCGGGGGACGAAAGATGCCGCAGCCGACATCAGTACTGCCCGCAGATTGTTGCAGGATGGGGCGGATATCAATGCCCGTACCCTTACCGGATTTACCCCGTTGGATGTCGCAATGGACAGCCGTTTCTCCACCGGAACAGCCCATCCGGAATTGCTGGATATTCTGCGTGTGCAGGGTGCAGAGCGCGGGGCTCTGCTCAGTATGGCACAGACAAGCTTTTGTGCAACTGTGCTGATGAAAGGCGCGGCAATCGAGCTGCCCATGGAGAGTCATGGGTGTGACCTGCAGAGGTCAGATTGCACCACGGAGAAGCTCATGCCGCATGACTGGCAGGTGCAGCTCCGATGTCAGAACTCAGACGGGGAACTCCCCCTGTCTACTGCTCTCCGATTGGCACTCTCCGTGCAGGAGCTTTGCCGGAGCGAACAGGCTGTCGCGGCTGATCTTGGTGCAGGATATATCCCCGCAAACGAAATCGCTGCCGCTCAACAGCCCGTGCTCGCCATGCTGCGTTTACTGCCTTGCACCACAGAGAGTCAATCCGGTCTGGAAACCGAAGGGATGGCGCGATTCGGACTGCCGGAATTGCGTGCCGTAGACAGCCCCTCCACCCACCGCGACTGGCTCATCTTTGCCATTCGCCATGTGGTGAATTCTTTTATCGAGCACAACTTCTGCCCGGTAATCCGCTCTGAACTCTCTGTCGACGAAATGGAGGATGATGATCTTTGGAGTGTAGATGAATTTTTTACTTTGAGTCCGTGTTCCCGGCAATACGGTGAAGGCACTTGCTTGGAAATTACTCATCATTCTTACTG
This sequence comes from Akkermansia sp., assembly GCA_045576695.1. Lineage (GTDB taxonomy): Bacteria > Verrucomicrobiota > Verrucomicrobiia > Verrucomicrobiales > Akkermansiaceae > Akkermansia. The sequence continues at coordinate 1,416 of JAZNGY010000174.1, read as the reverse complement.
AGAACATTCCGCCGCTATCCGAAAGCGGAGAACAAGGAGGTGCCCCTCCCAGCATGCTGCCGGCTAATGAGGTGTGCATGGTGATTTTTCCTTCTCCGGGAGGAACCCTTGTGGCGCCACACGTGTCCCAAAGATTTGGGACACGTGGATTTACAATTGACAATTTACGATTGACAAATTGAAAGTTAGCGACTTACGCCGATAGAGAAACAAATGAAAGCTTACTGCCGATGGTGAGGCGTTTGATACCCCACTACGAATTTTCACACAGAATACTATGCCTTTATGTTGTTTAGGACTATTTTTCCATAATCTTTGGGACACATGTGCTAAATAGTCGCGGAATGACGAACTGAGGCGCACCGATCACATCAACGTGTCGAGCCTGCAAAATCCGGACAATTTCCGGAACTGAGGAAATAAGAAAGCATCTTTTTGACCACCTGACCTGTTTTTATCTTGCCACATGAGCCGCTTGCATGTAGAATGAAGGCAGCAAACAGGAGGGAAATTCCGCATTCCTCCGCAAACGCCTATCCAAATACCATGAAAACGCTCATTACAAATGCTCGTATCATCTCCCCCGGCGTGGACATCGCGGGGGGCTCCGTCCTCATTGAAGGCACCAAAATAGCGGCTGTCCTCATGCCCGGCGAGACGGCCGAAGCCGACAAGGTGATCGATGCCGGCGGCAACATGCTCATGCCCGGCTTCATCGACATCCACTCCCATGGTGCCGGTGGCTGCGACACCTGCGGCTGCAAGGTGGGGGGCATTCGTACCATAGCGGACTGCAAGATGAAGGAAGGCGTGACCACCTGGTTACCCACCACCCTCACTTTGGGCACCAACACGCTGGCCGATGTCTGCCGCGTGGTGAAGGAATACGCCGCATCCCCCAACGGCGCCAAAACCCCCGGCGTACACCTCGAAGGGCCCTACATCAACCCTCGCCAGTGCGGTGCTCAGAACCCCGCCTTCGTCCGCCCTGCCGACTTCGAGGAAGTCAGCATGCTCAACGACATCTACCCCGTGCTCTACATTTCCATGGCACCTGAAATGCCCGGGGCCGTTGACTTCATCGCCAAGGCGAGTGCCATCGGCATCACCTGCTCGGCAGGTCACTCTGCCGCGAGCTACGCCGACTTCAAGAAGGCCAAAGCAGCCGGTCTGAAGCACCTCACCCACTTCTGCAACCAGATGAGCCCCCAGCACCACCGCGAAATCGGCTTGGTGGGTTCCGGCATGCTCGACAAAGACGTTAAGATTGAGATCATCTGCGACAAGATCCACCTCTGCGAAAATATGCACAACCTCACGTTCAGCAACAAGGACATCTCCCAGATGATCATGATCAGGGACTCTCTGGCATGCTCCTGGATGCCCGATGGCCCCGGTCAGCTTGGCGGTTTGCCC
>JAZNGY010000173.1:0-3542 GCA_045576695.1 Akkermansia sp. | reverse complement strand
GCCTAAAGGCGCTACGCCGAGGCCTACGAGCTCCAGCGGAGCTCTCCGGGAGTAGATAGCCGCCAGGAATAACGAAGGCCGTTAACCGAAAGGTTGACGGCTTTCTTCGTTATTCCCTCAACGAGCGCAGCGAGTTCTTCACTACGCCTCACCGGAGGCGTTCTTCACTGCACGCGCTGCGAGCTCTTCACGATACGTCGCAAGACGTATTCTTCACTACGAGCAACGCGAGTATAAACAAAGTTGAATGTTGAATTTTTAATGTTTAAAGTAGCGTGATGCCACGGCAAGGGAGATAGATTTGCGTTTTCTGCTGTGCCATGGCCCCGCGACCCGTCTTCGCGCCTAAAGGCGCTACGCCGAGGCCTACGAGCTCCAGCGGAGCTCTCCGGGAGTAGATAGCCGCCAGGAATAACGAAGGCCGTTAACCGAAAGGTTGACGGCTTTCTTCGTTATTCCCTCAACGAGCGCAGCGAGTTCTTCCCTACGCCTCACCAGAGGCGTTCTTCACTGCTCGCTCTGCGAGCTCTTCACGATACGTCACCAGACGTATTCTTCACTACGAGCAACGCGAGTATAAACAAAGTTGAAAGTTGAATTTTTAATGTTTAAAGTAGCGTGGTGCAGAGGTGGCGTATGCCGCCATTGATGCAGATTTTCGTTTAACCGAGGCAGAAAAGCAGGATAGGAAAGCCCGGACCCGCGCAGTTTTTGCGAATCCGCAAGCAACGCTGAAACGCTATCGCATGGTGAAGCGCAATCGCCCCAAACGTTAAAAGGCACTCCCGCTGTTTGATGGATGATGGCCATAGGCGGCAGGCGCCGCAATGAAAAGTGCCTGCGGATGTTATACCGGTGCTGCAAAAGGTGGCGGTGTGTGGTATGTGTATGCCATGCAAGACGTACAATATATCACCGGCTTTACCGCGGGCGAGCTCAGCCCGTGGCTTTCTACTCGATTTGATTTGCAGGCATACCACCGAGGCGCGGCAAAATTATGCAATTTTGAGGTGCTGCCCTATGGCGGGATAAGACGCCGGCGCGGTACGCAATGGGTAGGGGCTGCTGCAGAACAGAGCGGGGCGGTGCGATTGGTACCGTTTCATTTTTCTGAGAGCGATGCGCTGATGCTGGAGCTTTATCCCGGTGGTATGCGCGTATACCGCGAGGGTGTGTTGGTGACGGGGGAAGACGCACAGCCCTATGCGCTGCCCACACCGTGGGCCACGGCAGATGAGGTGGCGCTTCTGCACTTTACCCAAGTGAACGATGTGGTGTATGTGACGAGCCCGCATCGTGCCCCGCACCGTTTAGAACGCCGTGCCGATTCGAATTGGCGCTGCGTGGAGCTGAATCCCTCGCCGTTTCCTCGAGAAACTTATCTGTTGCAAGATACCTCGATACGTGTGCAGATGGAGCCCAATGGTGCCTATGCTGAACTGAAAACAGAGTACCCGGCCCCCGATTTTGCCCCACAGATGGCGGGTAATGAATGCGTGCTGACAGAGGTAGAAGTACCTTCGCGCACCTATTTCATGAACGAGCCATTCAAGGTGACGGCTATTGCAACACCGGATTTATCAACCGTAGCTGTGGCTGCCGGTACTGTTTGCAAAGAATATGATAACGCAACTAAGTTGCATTATTTCTACACTGCATATAAAAACTACCTGCCCACCGATTTCAACGGCAGCAAATCTGCGCGAGATTATCCCGAATTCTTTTTGATGGGGGCGCTGCGGTTGACTGCCGATGGCCAACCTTACGAGGTAGGCCGCGATTGGGAGGTGCGCACCAATGGCGAGTGGAATGCCATTTGGGAGCTCTGGCGCAGTTATGACTCACCCGCAACTTCGTTGAATCCGGCCCTTTGGCAGTGGACCTGTATTCGCACCTTGGACCAAACCTCATATTCCGAGCGCAAAAATTGGGCGATTTCCGGTTCGGAGAGCGAGCCTTGCCGCATGTTGTTGGTGTGCCGCGCTGCGTCTACGGATCAAATGTCGGCCCACATCTTTTTTCGTGTGGAGAGCGCCATGCGCGAATACAAGTGGGAGATAACTCAGTTTATTGATGCCCGCACGGTGCGTGCCGAGCTGCGCTCCCAATACTGTGAAAGGTGTACAGGCTTCAGTACCCGCCATTGGAGCTTTGGTGCTTTCGGGCATCGCAATGGGTTTCCGCGATTCTCCGGTGTGCACCAAGGGCGTTTGTGGCTGGGTGGTATACGTGGGTTACCCACTACCTTATTCGGCAGTACCGTGGGCGATTTCGGTAATTTTTATGTAGGCTCTGCAGATGACGATGCTCTGCATTTATCCCTAGCCACGGATAATCAGAGCGCCATTTGTTGGATATGCCCGGCACGCAGCCTTTTGGTGGGTACGGCAGAGAGTGAATGGACCCTCAGCTCGCCGGATGGCAGCCCGCTCACGGCAACGAATGCGGCGTTTCAACGCCAATCGTCCGTCGGCAGCGAAAATCAACCGGCAACGGGCGTGGAAAATACGGTGCTTTTTGTGCAGCGTGGCGGTAAACGCTTGCGAGAGATTTCTTACAAACTGGAGGCAGATGGCTTTACCTCTACAGATACCAGCCTGTTGGCAGAGCATCTTTTCCGCAGCGGTGTAAAAGAATGGGTGGTATGCCGTGGCAGTAGTGCTCATGTTTGGGTGCTTATGGCAGATTGCAGCGTGGCTATGCTCACCACCAATGCAGAGCACCAAGTAACGGCATGGCAGCGTGTGGCGTTCCCGGGCAGAGAGGTGTTGCACATTGCCTCTCTTACCTCTGCCCATGCCGGCGAGCAGGATTTGTGGATGGTGGTGCGCTATATAAACAGCGGCGTTGTCGGTATAGAACGCCTTACGGAGGAGACTGCGTTTACAGACTCCCGCACGCATTTTACCCCTACTGCGGATGGCGTTTACAGCGCCCCGCACCTGGCCGGTATGCAGGCTTGCGTAGTAGAGGGCGAAACGCTACATGCCGTGCCGGTAGCAGAAGACGGGGCTTTTGCATACGCGGCGGGGGCGCCGTTTAGCATAGGGGTACCCTACCGCTCAGAGCTGCACACCATGCCCTGCGAGAGCGAACGCTCATTCAATTCCGTACGCCAAGAAGGACGTGTGCGCTTGCGCTTGTTGGATAGTAGCCCCGCATTCCGCTACCGTGCCTCATGCGCCGAGCGGTGGGAGGCTTATGACCCGCAGCGCGAATACTTGCATTACCCCTATACCGGGTCAATCCGAATTTCTCAAATGCCCATACCCGGTGTGGGGCAGGGCTTTTGTCTGTATGTGGATGGCGCGCAGGATTTTTGCTTGCAGGCTATCAGCATTGAGTTTGATTTTCACGGTAAGTGATGTTACTGACTCCACGCGCCCTCATCCGAGGGCGCATTTTTCAGTACGACCGACGCGATATGCGCACTGCGGTGAAAGTCCGCGCGGAGCCGCGATGATGCGGAATCCCAGACCTGAAGAACAACTGCGGGGAGGTAACGAACCGTGGAAAAGGAAGTTCGAGGGGAAATCCCGACT
>JAZNGY010000172.1:0-4581 GCA_045576695.1 Akkermansia sp. | reverse complement strand
AGGGTTTGGGAGAGGGGGAAGTGGCAATGCACTTCCCCTTCTCCCAAGTCTAGCTACCGCATTGCTCAATTTTGGGCAATGCCGAACCACAAAATCGATTTTTTACAAAAAAACAGATTTTGCTCAAATTATAATTGACTGTATACTTCGCTCTAGCAGGTTCGGAGCAGGCGCCTCAGCATCACGTCGCGCGGAGGAACAAGTACTCCAGCCCGAACGTCTCTAACTCATAATAAACATCATACAATCATGAAAAAGACCCTCGTAGCTCTTTTAGCTCTGGCTTCCGTGGCATCTGCGGCTGAGTTGACCTCAATCGCCACTATGGATCAGCTGGTATCCGCCGCCACATCGAACACCGCCACCAAAGTGGACAATATGTCCGTAACTACATACAGCTTCAGCGATGGTGCCTACATCGGCGGGATTACGCTTGATGCAGTAAACAGCGCCCTGAAGGATAGCAACAAGTACATCACCATCGCCGCATGGGTGAATATGAGCGACACCAATGGTGTGGAAGCCATTTTCGGCTATGGTGCTCAGCAAAATGGCTTCAAGTTCTGCACTAACGGTGCCGGTCTTCAATACACCGCCAAGGGCGTGGCCGATAAAGACACTGCAAACGTCGGACTGACTGCCAACACTTGGACCCTTGTTGGCATTTCTTTCAAGGGTGGTGAGGCTGCCGCTAATGGTGCCAAGTACATTTGCGGTACTGCCAACAACAACTACTTTACACGCAATCTGGGTGGTTTTGCTGCTCCCGCTGCTACTGATCAGACCTTCGCCATCGGTTCCGGTAACTCCGGCGGTGCTCGTGAAACCTTCAACGGCCAGATTGCCGGCCTGACCATCTTCACCTCTGACAGCGTGATTGCCGGCGTGAACGATGTAACAGCCATCATGGGCACAACTGCTCCTGAGTTAGTGGCTCCCTCCGTTCCGGAGCCGACCACAGCCACGCTGAGCCTGCTTGCTCTTGCCGGCCTTGCTGCCCGCCGTCGTCGCAAGTAAGAAACCTCAAGTTATTTCAAAGGTCGCTGCTTCTATCATGGGGCAGCGGCTTTTTCTTTGCCTTTTGACAAGTGTCCCCAAGTACGGACACTTATTTTTCTTCTTTCTTCAAATCCATCACGTCCGAGTCAATGGGCTGCGGCCACCCGGACAAAGTTGCAGATGCTATCTCTGACGCCATCCTCGATGCTTGCTTAGCGCAAGATCCGGAAAGCCGTGTTGGCTGCGAGACTCCGGTAAAGGGCAACCAGGTTGTGCTTGCCGGCTATGAACAACGCCGTCTGTCCTCACGTTTACCGACATGCCGAGTTTTACGGCATCCAGATGGATTTCGTCCACATAAGCACGCACCCGAATCGGCGAGCGCAGAGAAATGCTCAGCACGGGAGCCCCGACCCGGAGCATGCTGCCGGGTTCAGCTATACGAGTGGTCACAATGCCGTCTGAGGGAGCCGTAAGCCGGGTGTCTGCCAGATTGAGCTCAGCCTGTTCCTCTCGCACGAGGGCTGCGGCGTGCCGTGCCCTGGCTTCTGCAACGGCAGAGGTTGCAGCCTGTAGTTGAGCCTCTGCGCGTTCTATTTCCTCCGGACGGTAGCCGGCTTTCAGCATGCTCAGGGCTGCACGATGAGCAGCAACGACTTATGTCTGTGTGTCGAGTGTTTTCTGCGCATCGTCAAACGCCTGCTGAGATATGGCTCGGTTATTCAGTAGGCTCTGTTGGCGTTTGAATTCCTGCTGAGCATTGACTAGTAAGGCCTCCTGCGCGGCGAGTTCCGCTCGCGCTTTCTCTATTTCCTCCGGACGATAACCTGCCCGCAACAGTTGGAGCGTGGCCCGTGCTGCGTTCTCATTGCGTTCTGCTGTGGTGATGGCTTCCTGTGCCACGGCGACATCCCCCCGGGCCTGTCGCAGGGCTATTTCGTAGGGTTGAGGGTCGAGTTGTCCCAGTCTTGTACCGGCTTTGACCATGGCCCCCTCATCGACCTCCAGCGTTTGCAGGCGTCCCGCCACCCGGCCGGAGACATCGACGCTGCGTATATCCACATTGCCGTTCAGGGTCAATCCCTGAGTGTTGCCGGGTGCCTGCCTCAGCCCGAAATAAGCTCCAGCGCCGAGAATAAGTGCTAACACGATGATTCTCAGTAAAGTTTTCATAAGCGGATTCCGTTGATGGCCCATTCCATTCGTTCCAGAGTTGCGACCTCGCCGGCCGAGTGCTTCAATCGCTCCAATAGTTTGATTTCTTGCGGTAACTTGCCGTTCATGGATTGAAAGACGATGATAGGCAGACCTATGGCCCCCATCAGGTAGGATAATAGTGCATCTCCGTCGGCTGCAAGCAGGTAACCATCCTTACTGGCCTGTATAACTGCTCGGCGTATGTGTGCCAGGTGGGTGAGTCGCGTCTCTTGAAACAGCGCGATAACGCTTTTTTCGCCCGCTGCGGCGTCCATATACAGCTGCACCAGTACCGCGGAATTACGGCAGATGAACCCGATGGACGCCCGCAGCTCGGCCTTCAGAACTTCCAAAGAGCTGCCATGAGCAAGACTCTCGCGCTCAACCGATTCCCGCAGCGGCTCATACCATTCGCTCAGGATGATTTCCTTGAACTCCCGCAGCGTGCGGTAATGCGAGGTGAAGGTGCCGGGGCTCACCCCGGCTTCCTCGCATATCGGCCGTATTTTCAGACTGCGTATCCCGCCCCGGCTCAGCCAGGCTTGCCCTATGCGCTTCAGCTTTTCTTTGGCGTCCTCTTTCATCATCGTACAGGTGTACGATAATATCGTACACCTGTACGGCTGCTTTGACAAGTACTTATTTCAAAAAAAGCGAGGGAAGTTGGATGAAAACATACAAAGAGCGTCGGAAATGCGGATTATGTGGTTGACATGCTGCGCGAAACATGCTTTAAGTAGGGGCATGAACAGGTATTTGTCATCGATTTTTCTCCATGTCGTTGTACTTGGGGGGTATGTTGGAGCAACTGCAAGTGCACTGGAGGTAGACAGTAAGTCGAATAGTGTGTTTGATTTGTATTTTTTCGGCAACGATGAAGAGGGGATGTTCGGAACCCCTACCGGAACCTCGTGGTACGATACGAACCGACTAACAAGCGGTCATGTGAAAGACAGTGGTACGTATTACTGGAACGATCCATTGAAACAGGCTATGATAAGTGCCGTGAATACGTGGACATCTGCCATATCGACCCCTTATGATAGCGAGAAGCATTCGCGAAAATTGCGAATTGGCTTTTTCCTGGATGACGCAACGACACCCGGTGGTCAGATGACGCTCTCGATGGCCGGTTATGCTTCGGTGCGCACTGTGGTGACAAACTTTGAACCTCAATACGGAGCAAAGGCCAATATCTACAGTGTGCCGGAGTGGGTGTGGCGAGATAATAATGAAACGGATTATTACCACCCATCATGGGTAATACAGGGTTCGTATTGGGAGGATGACCTGTTAGCCGCTGTTGATAACAGCATAGATATGGCGATTGTTCTCAACCCGATTAAAACGAGTTTTGGCTATGATGCCCAGGGGCAATATTACCGCAACGAAGTAGCCCGCACTGCACTGGAACTGCAGAATGTGGCAACTCATGAAATCGGGCACGGTATGGGTATGGATTCCCGAATGTACACCCAGCGGTATGATGCACAGGGCAACAGCGTGGCGATGCTTTCCGGTTATGTTTCGACTTGGGATAGCCTGCTCACATTGAATGGAGAAGATATCGTATGTGTCGAGGACGGCAAGATTGTGGCAGAGTATTCCACATTGCCCGAATTGCAGGCTGCCGGCTGGGAATGTGGTGAAGGGTTGGATCCGCTTAATCCTGACAGTTATACAGGGGATGAGATTCAATATGACCCGGAGCGCCAATTGAGCTTGCAGAGCGAAATCGGGGTTCATATTGCAGCAGTCATGCTCGAGGGGGATACCATGGAGCACCTGGCGTATGGAGATGGTACCAATGTTCTGGGGCCCGGCGGTACAGCAAACTCTGAGTTCAGCGCAACTGACCTGAAATTCCTAGAAATGGTGGGCTGGCAAGTAAACTACGTTCCCGAGCCCTCCACTGCGACCCTGAGTCTGTTGGCACTCGCAGCTCTTGCTGCCCGCCGCCGTCGTGATTCTCGCTGATAAGGGGCTTCTCGTTGGTACGCCCACTCAGGCGCCCAGACAGGCCGCAAGTAAGGAACATCAAGTTCAAGAGGGGTAATCAAGCCCCGCATTGCGCCCCCGCCCTGGGTTTTTATGCCGAAGGGCGGGATTTTTTCGTACGTCAGGCATGACACGTAACTGGGGCGAAAGCCCCCTACTCTCTTTCCCTCAACGAGCGCAGCGAGTTCTTCACTACGAGCAACGTGAGTATAAACAAAGTTGAATGTTGAATTTTTAATGTTTAAAGTGGCTTGATGCAGAGGTATGGAGCATACAAGCCGTTAAATTGCTTTTGCTGCTCATTGTAATGGGCAGGGCGGTAGGATATAGCCAAATGGCCCCATCGCGCGATTCTGCGGGGTTTTGGAGCTAATGTCAGGCTTGTTC
>JAZNGY010000171.1:0-9994 GCA_045576695.1 Akkermansia sp. | reverse complement strand
GAGCCCGATTTCCTCCATCTTGGCTGCTGCTACAATCAATTTTTCGCACTTCTTTGCCAAGAAGAATTGCTGGTCCTCGATGTTGGCATGGGCGCAGTCACGCTCGAACTCAAAATCCTTAGCAAGGTATGCTGCGCTTTCTTTATCCAGTTGGCTTATAAGCCCTTTGGTTAATTCCTCGCGTTTATCGATGGCTTCCAACTGGCTTATGTATTCATTCAGCTTGTCCATCCCTTTCAAGAAGCTTACGAAGTGGTACTTGTAGTTGGAGAGGACGCTGGTCTTCAGGTTGCAGTCGGCGGCGGCGGTGGCGGTGGTGTTAGCTGTGTTACTCATGGTTATTTAATACGTTAAGCGTTAGTCTTTTATCTATGGTGAAAGTATAGCAGATTGCGAACAATATGCAAGGACTTTTTTACTTTTTCTTGCACTTTTTTGCACTTATTTTCAATAACTTACATCAATATCAATCTCCCAGTACAGCCTCCACGTTCCCGGTCACTTTCACCTGTTGACGCTTCCGAACAGCATCACGAACTTCCCGGAGTAGAGTCGTATGTTTCTTGGATTCGGTCAGCATTGGGCCACCGCCTATGAGATAGGAACGACCACCGCCACCGACTCCTGCCTGTGAGCCTTGAATCCATGCGGAGGACATACGAGTCGCGGAACGATTCTGCTTCTCTCGATTCTTCTCTCGGGCAATTTCGGCGTTGAGCTCAGCCTCCACCATCTGCCGGGCAAGTTGGTCGGCATCCTCCAGCCCCTTGCGGCGATAGTCTGCGGTAAGCTCCACAATACGCTGCTGCCGTTTCAGGATTTCCAGTTTCTTCTCATCCTGAGCAATCTCGGCTTGCAACAAAGCCATGCGGTCGGCGTAGTCACGAGTGGCTTCCTCGGCAGTTTGTCGGGCTTTTTCTGCATCTTCCTGTTGTTTCCTACGCTCACGCTCTTCTAGTTGGCTCTGCTGACGACGCAACTCCATTATCTTATTACGAGTCTTAATAAGGCGTTCATATCGCTCATCATCTCCAACATTTGCACTCCCTATACGGTGCCCCATATCTTTGATAGCGTTCTCCAATTCCTCCACGGACTGGAAGCCTCCGGCATCACTCAGGCGTAAACGTATCTGCGTTTCAGTATCCAGCTCAGATAAATAGCGTTCTCGTTCCGTTTCTCGATTCTGTTTGTAAAGTTGAACCATCCTCTGCTGTGTAGCCTCAATCTTCTTCCGCAACTCCTCCTGAGCCTCGGCCTGAGCCCTTGCTGCTGCCGCTTCACGTTCTGCAGCCTCAGCCGCTTCAATCTGCAGAGGGATGGTACGCCTGTACTCGGAGCGCTTACGATAGAGAGTGTGAATCTGCCTCGTCAGCGCTTTCACCAGCTCGTCTTTATCCTCAAGCTCTGCTTCTCTCCGGCGAGATTGTAGGTCAGCAATCTGTTCATCAAGGGATTCGATAAAATCTTCGTATTGCTCGTGAGTCGTGATTTTGCTGGCTCGCTTATTAAGCCCCTTGAGCGATTTCTCAAACTCGCGGGCAGATTGAGCGGCTTCCTTGGCGGCTTCCGAGTTCCCCATGAACCAAGAATAGAGAGCGCCCAGGGCTTCACCAATGCCAACGATAATCAGACCGATACCTGTACTGACGATAGCCGCTTTCACCGCAACCATCGCAGCGCGGGTTACGGTGGCCATCGTGGTCCATGCCGTAGACCACATGACTTTCATTCCGGTCAAAGAAGCAGCCATTGCCGACCGAATCCCGGTCATAGCCGATTTGAACCGGGCAACAAAGGTGGTCATGTTCAGTCCCTTTATTGTGGTTACAAGCGAGGCCATCGAGCCTCGGAGCGATACTGTAGATGCGGTTGCAGCTTTACTGTTCCCCACATACATGAGCATGGCTGCGGCCAGCGACGCAACCACAGTTTTGGCTCCTCCCAGCATCTCGACCAAAGAGCCGATACCCGAGATAATGGGCGATATGACATCCACTATCCCGGTAAAACACGAGGCAATCCCCTGAGCAAACTCCTGTACCTGTGGTGTAATGGACTCCAGATAGGCAGTCAATTCCTGCATGACAGGCATCATGGCCGCATTGATGGGAGTACCCAGCTCCACAGCCAAGGCATTGAAGCCATCGGTAAGCGTGCTAAGCATGCCGGAGAATGTCTGAGATTGCCGCTGAGTCATGTTCTCCAGCAAGCCACCAGCCCCGGTCAGTTTGGCAAGTACTGCGTCCAGATCCGCGAGCCCGAACTGACGCTTAGAGATGCCCTGAAACACCTGTTCAAAGGATATGCCTTTCATCTCGGCGAGCATGCGGCGAATCGGCACACCTTGCATTTCCAAGGACTCAGCCACTTCATTCGTCAGCCCGGCATTCTGAGCCTTGGCATAGAGGAACGCGAGCTCACGCAGCGGTTTGCCTGATACCGAGGCAATGTCGCCCAGGCGTTTAATCACCTCAATACTTTTCTCTGCTTCCGTACCCATAGAAAGCAGAGTTTTGGCGGCATCGGAAATATCCCCGAACTCGAAAGGAGTTTCAGCCGCATACTTCTTCAACTGAGACACATACTCCGCAGCCGTAGCGGCATCACCCATCATCACCGTAAAGGCAAGAGAGGTCTGCTCCATAGCGGCAGCAGCCGAGGAGATTTCCCCCAGGCTGCTGAATGCGCTCTTAACTGCGGCAATGCCGGCTTGGATGGCGGCAAAAGCAATGGCAAACTTACCCGCCATGCCGCCTACTGCTTCTTTAGTCTTGCTTACCTCCTGTTTGATTTCAGAAAGAGCGGCATTGAGTTCGGAAGCATCGCCAGAGAATGTGAATGTAACGTCAGCCATGTTTGGTCAGGTGTTTGAGGCGGTGATAGAGAGCGGCAGCTTCGCCTGATTCTTCCTCGGATGCGTTGCGCCAGTCGGTGTTTGTTCCCTCGCTAATCCAAGCGGCGTGCGCATATTGCAAAGCTCGGCGTAGCGGCATCCACAGGATGTATTCTTCGCTCCACCCCGTCGCTCGTGCAACTGTGAAAATCAGCGATGCTACGAGCGAGGGGTGTGCGCGTTTGGGGAGGTCGGAGAATCAGGGTCAGGAATCGGCTCGGCACTTGCGCTTTGAATAGCGGCTCGGTCAGCAGCCAGAGACGTGGTAATGCCCCGCAGTTCTGCCGGGCTGATACTCATGGCAAATGCCGTAGCTTTCAACCCGACCTGAGTCGGATGATTGTAGACCGTATCGAGCACCTCATCTATTGGGGCTCCGTGTACCCACAGGAACTCGGTGAGTGTGCGGGTGTCGATTTCCCCCATATCGGCTTCTGCGGTAGCCAGAGAATTGTTGAGCTGGCGCAGGATTTCGAGCGAACCAAGAGAAATAGGGCGAAGCGTTACCCCGCTGGTGGTACGGGTGGGCGGTGCGAGCATAGCGCGGTTGTTGCTGTCCTCGCGTGACTGTGTGTGAATAGTGATAGGCATGGTTTTAGTGTCGGGTAAACTTGTTAATAAGGAGGCCAAGCTGGGATTCAGGCGTACCCTCAGGAATGAGGAGCGTCTTATGTCCTCGCTTCACCAGCTCCACGTTGGGAGCTTGGCCGATGTGGTGATTGATAAGGGTGTAAAGATTGCGCATAGCAGCTGCCATATAAGCAAGCGGATGGTCATTATCTGCGCGGGTAATCCAGCCCTTGTCATTCCATTTTGCAATCATCTCGGAGGCTTTGAACTTGCCATCAAGTGATTGTTCGTCAAAGAGCCAGTTTACCACCGGCTCTGTATCGCCGGACACGCTGAACGCCGGGCGTTCCGAAAAAGGAATGCCCAGCGCAGTCAGACATGCTGCGAGCATAAGGGAATCAAGGTCGCCGTCCTTGCTACGAACGAAGTTCAGGGCATCATGGGTGGGCATCTTCATCGTCAAAAGTCGTAGATGGTGGAAGATACCTCAAACGATGCCAAGTCCTCATTCTTGAGGCCAATCTTCACCCCGGTCACGATGTTAGTACCGCTTGAAACGGTGCTGAGTCCGTGGTCTGGTGCAGCGTTGGTCAGAACAAGCGTCTGCGCGACCTTAATGTCAGCCGGACTTTCTCGTGGGATATAGCCTTTCATGCTGACATCTGTCTGGTCATCGTAAAAAATGATACCTACCTTTTTGCCTCGGTAGTCCCTCTGTATTTTAGAGTCAGGCTTATAATCGATGTCCTGAGACTCCAACAGGATACCCTGCTGGTCTTCATCAAGTCCGAATACGCCGACTGTTCCAATGATTGTTGCCATAATACATTGCCGGGATGTCAAAAACGATGAAACGGAGAATTGATGCTAAAAGAGCCGGAAATGGTCACACTATGGCGGTTTGATGGTTGGAACTCATACCAACCTGTACAAGCATTGGCAATCGAGATAGTCGTATTCATTTCTTCGTAATAGCCGGAAACGTGCATGGGGAATGGCCCTTTCGCTTCTGTTTCTCCCTGAGTCGAAAGTGGTACAGGTGTTGCCGTAACGGAGTGGCAGGTCACAGTCGGAGCCCCGGCTGTACCTGTCGTACTACCGCTGATAGAGTCCGGCGTGAAGGTATATTTCAATTCCGGGGTGTGAAGCCTTGGATAATTGCGCAGAATATTCCGGATATTGGCTTTTTGTAAGGCGATAGTATAGATGCGCATCGTGCCTTTGACTCGCTTACGGTGTTTACGGTTGTTGGAATCATAGTACACGATAGAGACTCGCACCGTCTTTTTCTTGCCGGTGTTGATAAGCTGAATGATGTTGCTATCCTGCTTCACCGCTTTCGGATTTGCGTAGTTGGTCAGATATTTCACGGCAAACTTGGCGCGGGTTCGCACATTGCGTAAGCCTGTGATAGAGAATTTTCTCACACTTTCCGGGTGAGTGTTGTCTATCCAAGCTCCACCGCGATTGCTCTTGGATGTCAGGTTACAAACTTCCACCTGAGTACCATTGTTACGCAGGTAGTACCACATGGAAAGCGTTACGGCACCATTGTCTACAGTATAGCTCTTGCCATCATTTACACTGAACTCCGGCTTCACATCAAAGTGCAATGTTTGAGTGTGAGAAAACGAATCCGTCACCTCCACCTCAAATACATAGCGAATTTTGGTTGCATTGGCATCACGTCTGGCTGTAATTTTCATGCCATCTCCGGCTTGCCACCAGATCCCCACATCTCCGACATCTTCGATGCCTCCGTTATCGTCATCATCATCATCATCGTCACTACCGCCACCACCGCCGCCACTTCCTCCTCCACCGCCCCAGTAGGAATCATCATCACCACCTTCCGGCTCAGTTGCTCGTGTTAAAGCCACATCTACCCCGCTGAGGAGGCTGTTCAAATCGTATGCACCATAAGGGCGAAGACAACCAACAGTGCGGATGAAGTAATTTCGCCCCACTTGTCCGGCATAAAAGGCTTGTGCTGCATAGCGAATATGCCCCAAACGGTCATATCGGGTCATGGTCGGAATAAATCCACTTGCGCCTGATTCTGATGGCCAGCCTCCCTGAATATCATGCTCGACAAAGGAAGTCATCACATCAAGCTCGTTACGAATAAGCAATTTATTTTCGGCATGGTATACGCCTCCATCATACCCCAGCAAAGAGGTGTCCGCATAAATGTCACCATGTGTCAGCTGAGTCATTGATGGCAGGTCATCCACACCGGGCTTTATTACCGCCAACGCTCGCTTGCATAAGGGGATGGAAGTCTCACTATCGCCATACTGTGAGAGAAAATCATCAACTTTCACCATGCTGCTCTCAAAGCCACCGCGATATTCTGTTGAGATGCCCCATAGCATTTCCACTGCTCGATAAAAGGCACCATGATTAGGAGGAAGCACGGATTCTTCGGCAACGAATACGCTACCCCCGAAATGAGAGCGGAGGTCATCTTCTGTTGGTGGCAACTTTACCGATATGCGGGTCGCCTTGCCATCTGTACCCGGGGAATAGACAAGTGTTCCTTTCTCTGTTCCCTGATAGAGAGGAATGCCCACTATGTACAAGACTCTGTCTATGATGGCTCCCCAGTATATCCAGATATGGCCATAGTAGGTCTTGAGGAAATATGTCGTGGTCTTGTTATAGGTGAGTGATACACGGGCATTGCCAACATTCATCAGGCACCCAATTAACTTGGGAGCTGCGGCTAACAGCAGTTTTCCATTATGCAGCAACATTTGCTCAGCCTCAGCTTTTCCTGCGATGCGGAGCGGTGGAACAATATCGCCGTGCAATAGCTGAGATTGCAGCAGCGTTTCCTCGTTTTCGCTAATACTGTACAAGGGTATTTGCTGTTGGCTTTTTCCTGTGTGCTTTTCAGCAAAAGCCCCGAATTGTAATCGGTTGTCATGCCGGATGCGGGCATGAATGTAGTAGGCATGAGGGCCATCATGTGTGGGCGTATTCGGGTGAATCGTGTAATCGCTGATATACGTCCAGCCCTGAATATCCGGCTTATCGTTGACATCTTCCGGCGTTTCCGACTCACATCGGCGCATCCATTCATGGCGCAGGTCGGCATCCATTGAGCCATGCTCATTGTTGAAGTTGCCGAAAACTCCGGGAATCATGTGGATGTCTCCATGTTGTATACGATATGCCGTTGGTTGGTCAGCTGGTACTCCGGGCTTTACCACGCCGGGATAATACTGAGGAACAGTCGAAACATCCACCTCAAGTGTTTCGACTGAACTGACTTCACCCTCCGGCAGGTCGATGAATCCCTCTGCTATATCGTCACTCATGTTGTTGTCGGAGCTTCTTCGATGGCGTTTATTTTGGTTCCGATAGAGCTTTCCGGCTCCAACGAATACTTGTATTTCAGGTTGCCGGAACCGTCTCGCATGAGCGTAAGCGTCACATAGCGAGTGGAGCCGCCCAATTCTTCAACTTGTAGTTGTTCCTTGCGTGGTATCACGGCAAATTTACGGTCAGGAAGAAATACGCGCCCGGATTCTACGTTGATGTTGTAGACCACTTCGGGAGCTTGTTCTTCTTCGGTAACTTCTTTCACGGTCTTGGTCATGCTTACATCAAAGGGCATGCCAACAGATTCCCCGCCCAGTTCAATCGGCCCTTGCTGATACTGTTCCAAGTAAATACGCAGGAACTCTTCCGCAACGACGGCTTTCACCTTGCCGATAGGTATGTATATATCGCTGGTGTCCGGCTGTCTCTTTGTGGCAAATACTGCTTTCTGAGGAACTGTACCGGATAGAGTTAATCGCACGAACACTTCTTTGGTCGAGTTTTCGTTCTCCTCTTCTTCCGGTTGCTCTGCGGCTGGTGTAGCAGTATCCCCGGAGTCGTTATCTTCGGACTTTTCTTTTGGTTTCAGTACGCCAATATCCACCCATTGCTCGGCATCCCATACGGTATCTTTGGGGACAGGCTCCTCTGCTACAGGCGCAGGTGTCGAGTCTTCATCTTTTTCTAGCGTTTTCACTTCCAGCTCGTGCCCATGGTGGTCAGTTACCCGACCGATATGGACTTGCACAATCTTGTCCCAATGGCCACTCTCAACATCAATCTCGCATTGGTATTTTGGCTTGATTCGAAGCTGAAAATCCTCGTTTCGATGAATATCCAAATTATCCGAACAAATACGAGCGATAGCCTGTTTATCTATGGTGAGAGAAGTTCCACCTGCGGACTCCTTGGCTTGATAGCCAACGCCTCGTAGAATGCGGCGACGCAGCTGTTGCTCATTCAGATAACGGAGATAGGCAACAACACTATTCAGCCAAGCTGCTGATACAACCTCTCCGGCTTTCACTTCTCTGGGTATATCTCGCGCCATATCAACCGCCATAGAGTTGTTTATTCCAGCCTCCGGGTGCCGAAAGCTCGTAGATGGATTCTACACGCCATTTGCGTTTTTTGTCCGAGGATGAACGGGAGAATGATTTGCCTACCATCAACCAATTACGGTCTTTTGGGGTAGGAGCTCCCTCAGGAGAACCAATTTTGCCCAGTCCGTCCAGATTCACATATTTTGAACTGACGATACGCACAATTCGGTAGGTTGCGCCGGGGTTGCGGTAGGAATGGATGCCGTTTCTTATCATTTTCAACACGGCTTGCCCATTGGCAGAAAGACCTTTGAGCAACTTTTTCAAGGGGCGTTGCACAGGTTGCTTGTCTTTATCGAGCTTAGGCGAACCGTCTTCATTCAGCTCGGTAACAAGTTCCCACATGCGTACGCCATCTTGTACCGCTTTCAGATACTCGCGGTGAGCATCATTGATGCCGGATTGTGACTTGGGGTGCGACAGGAGTGGCTCGTCATTGACGGAACCCTCAAGGCTTTGCTCAATGATTTCACCAGCTTCTTCCTTTTCTTCATCCTCATTATCATTGTCGGATTCCTCCTCTTCCTCCTCTGCTTCATCCGGTTTACTATATTCCAGTCGGATAGAGGCAATACCACCCTCACCGGGTTTTACGGTGGCTTTTTTGAGAATAACGCCGGACATCAGGGGGGTGCGACTGCCCATCGCCGGGATAGAGCTTATCGCCTTGTCTTCCGGCACTTCATAAGTAATCGTGACGGAGTTTCCGGTTTTTGGGTCGTAGTTGAATACAAGTTCTCGCTCTGTTTCAACCTTGGAAATGTTACCGTATGCTTGCATGGTCTTAAAACTGAATGACCACCCGAAAGGTGGCGGTTTGAATAAAATCGTTGTCCTGAGTCTGGGGCTCTTCTATCCCACGCAAACTCAGGCTGTAAAGGATAAAATCAGGAGCGGCTTCGTTGATGGCCACGCGAGAGGTCTTTCTGCCCAGCAAGGCACATAGAGTGGAGAATTGCTCGCGCATGGAAGTTTCAGCTTCATCATGAGCCGCACTATGCAAGGAAAGTTCCATCGAATACTCCCATGTGTTATTGCCGGGTATCAACTCCGCCTCTGCCACACAACTCAACAGGACATAGGGGGAGCTAAGCTCGCCATTGCTGATGGGGGTATGAATGGTGACTTCCGGCATTGTTTCCATCAGGAAGCGGCGTATTGTCTCGTTTATGGAATGAGTATTCATCGGATAGAGTTGATAAGTTTGCGTTTCAGAGCACGGAGGTTTCCCGTGAATCCTCGCTCCACCTTTTCCAGTACAAATGCAGCTCGGCGCATGGTCATGGTTTCATTATAGGGTACGGAGTTGGTGATGATAATGGTGATACGGTCTTTTTTGCGGGTAATTCGGCAACTGCCTTCCCCTGTACCGTGGCGTTTCACCCAAGCGGGTATGCGGTTCGCTTTGAGTTCGACAGCTGCGGCATTCCAACCGGAAGCCTCACGTCCCAAACTCTTCTTTTTCTTGGCAAGCATGCGGCGAAGCGATGCGTCACTCTGGTAGCCCTTTTTCGTGATACGGTGAGTCTCGAAGTGCCGGGTAATGCGAGTTGTCCATTCGCTTTTAACAGCAGAGGGATTTTTACTCAGCACCATAGGCATGGTGTTGCGAACTGCCTGAGTCGTGAAGCGTTTTGCCCCCTCGATGAGAGCATCTTCCAGCGACTTCTGCCCCAATATAGCAAACTTGGCGAGCTTGCGGTCGAGGGATGCGGAGTTGATGGTTACTGTTGCAGACATTCCAGAGAGATGAATGGGGTTGATTTCTTGACACTCATGCTCTCAATGCGAAAGCTCACGCCCTCGTAATAGAGCAAGTCGCCCACCGCCGGGGTGGACGACAGGTCGCTTCGCCGGACTCTCACCGACAGGGAGCGGGTGGGAGAGAAGCCTCCCAGCTCCAGCTCCGCTGCCAGCGAGCCCTCGTTGACCAATGCCGGTATTCGTTTCCTGCCGGTGGTTATATATGTCGGGAGTTCCTGATGAATGCTCAGGAAGTCGGCGCTCATTTCATCGGCGAGGCTCATGGTCAGGCAGCAGAGGTTACGGTGATACGCTGCAAAGCTGCAGGTCGGATAACCTGATATCCGTACAGGCA
>JAZNGY010000170.1:0-10616 GCA_045576695.1 Akkermansia sp. | reverse complement strand
CCCCGAAATTTGCCATATCTCATAACGGGTTGTAGACAGTTTCGGAAGTTGCTTGTTTTCAGAGTTTTACAAAACACGTTAACATTACATACCAGCATGCTCATTGAGGTGATTTATGACGTGATTTAGGGATAAACATGTTGCATTCGGGTGAACTTGTCGCCCCAGGTAGGGGTACTCGACAGAGGCTACAAGTGGAATGGCGAGGTTTACCCCACCCTCACCCACATCAGCTGGAAAGCCACCGGCTACCAAATCGGAGGCAATAACTTCTTCGGGCTTCCTACCAAGCGCCGGGGTGAATAAACCTCCCCTTTCAGCCGGTTCTACACCGGCTTTTTCTCGGTGCTACATTAGCACTTTCTTTCGCATGAATTAAGGCTTAACGGATTTTTTAGAATTCGGGGCGACTTATAACAGATTGCAGAAAATCCCAGAAAATGTTTATTGTCTATATTTTAGGAAACGCGCTCACATTGCGTATTAGCATGCTCGTTGCTCGGATTACAGGTGATTCTCGTAGCAACATGGTTGGTATGTAGTGTTCTATGTGTAGCCGCACATGATGTTTGGGGTGCAACTGAAACAGTCAGTTGCACCCCCCAAAATAAGACAACAAATAATTAGAATTTTAGGGTTATAATCTCATTTATGCCTGGTAACATTGTATTAAATCCATTAGGTATTCTAAATTGTCCTTCGTTTGATATTCTATAAATGTCAGTTATTTTAAAACGGCGTAAGCATCTATTATAAAGACGTTGTCCGTCTTCTAAAATATCTGAAAAGAAGCTTTTTTTATCGAGCGATAAAATAAAAGTTTCGAATTCTACTTCTTTAACAACAACGTAAACATAGCTAATGAAAAGAATTTGTTTGTATCTTTTTACTTTCAACATTCTACATTTTACAATAAGAGGAATGTATTGATTTTCTTTCAAATAATAAAAACAATCTTCTACTTTATTTTCCAAAATAATATCAGATAACACACCAGCTACTTCAATTGTAGTTTTATCACTCATATTTCACCTCTTCTAAACATTTTATCAAAACCAAGGACAAGGGTTGGCGTCTTTACACGGGTCGTAAGGCAACATGCCTTTAAGCGGATATTGTCCATTATCGCACATTTCTTCGTATAGTTGTTTCCTTTTGTTGCAGCATTCTTTACCCCATTCTGTTACTTCGTGGGTAAACGGATCTGTTGTTTCTTCAAGGCATTCATGAACCAAGTAGGTAACTCTTTTTTCACATTCGGTTGCATCCACTTTTTCTTTGGTTACATCCACTACTTCTTCCACTTCTTCAACAGGTACATACTCTTCGGGTATTATGGAAATGTCATCATCCGAAGGAGAAACCAAATCTATAATAAGAGCTCCAATAATCAACCCAGCCCCAATTATATCTCCAATTGGTAAAGGACCATCAGCCGCAGCCGCTCCAATTGCCGCCGGGGCGGCCACCACAAGCGCAGAACGCCCTATGTGGTCATTTAATTTCAATACCTGCCCCTTTACATAGTTGTAAAGGTTCTTTTCTCTTTTCTCACCAATATCATCTCTGGAAATCCAACGTCCATCTTGGGAGCTGTAATGGCGATAGTTGTAGTAGGCCAAGCTTAACTCGGATTCATAGAATTCGCTTGACCACTGTAGAGGCTGCTTTACATCACCGTGTTCTGTCACATTACCGTACGGGGTATATGTATACATCGTGCGGATATAGCCAGCGGGACCAAATACTTCACACACGTTCGTCATAGGATCCCAACCATAGGCGTACCATGTGCCGTCCTTGCGGATGGCAAGGGGGCGAGTAGCCACGGGCTGGGAGGGATCCCACGTGAGTAGCCACAGGCAGGGGTGACCGGAGCGGGTGAGGTCGCAACAGGCGATTTGCAGGTAGCCACGGTAGATGTAGCGCTGGTGAAGCGTGATACTACCGTTGGTTATCACCTTCTTGGTTACGCGACGCCCCATAAAATCGTAAGCGCATTCGATGACGATAGTTTCATCCTCGCTTGTGAAACGAATCGGGCGGTTTTCCGCATTGTATACCACACTCCAAATACCGGTGGCAGTCTTTACCAAGGTTTGGTTGCCATCCGCATCGAAGATGGGGACAAATGCAGAGTCCTCATTCTCTTGAATGGATGTGTACTGGTTGAGGTTATTAGCCTCGTAAAGCGTATAATCGCTTGCCTCCGTAGCCATACGCCGGTTTCCGATATTGTCGTAATCATAACCGAAGGTGAAGCCATTGACCGTAGCACTGACCAGCTCGGAGCGGGAGTTGTGTACGAAGCTGTCGTTTACAGTCTGTCCATTGCGGGCGGTGCTGCGGGTGAGCGGGCGACCGAGCGTGTCGTAGCTGAAGGTTCGCTGCGTCACTAGAGTAGTACCACGGCGATAGTCCATACCAGTGAGCAGATTACGCTGCGTTTCATAGCTCTGCGTGAGCGTCATGTTGCAGGGCATGGTAAGCGTCTGTAACAGGTTACTACCGGACAAGTAGCCATAGCCGAATTGTTTTTCGGCGCCGCCATGCAGGAATCCAGCTGTGGTAATACGCCCGTCTGCACCATAACCGGTGGTGACAGTGTGTTGCACCGTACCATTCTTGGCGTAGGTAAAACCGGTGGAGCGACCCACGGCATCGCGCGATTCAGAGATAAGGTGAGTGACATCACCCGCCAACAGGGAATCCGTTTCTTGCTCGCCGTATGCGTTGTAACCGATGGTGCGCACACCTGCATCATCCGTCACTTGAGTGAGCTGACCGAGGTGGTTGTAGGCATACTGCTTAGCCGTTGTTCCATCAGAGTAGACCGTACCCAACAGCAAACCGCGTGCTGTCTCGTAGCTGTGAGTCTTCACAATGCCCCGTGCATCGGCCTCTGAGGCTAGACGATTGAAGCTATCGTAAGTTTTCACCGTGCTGCGATTGTCTGCATAGGTCTTGCGTTGCTCCAGACCAGTGGCGGCATCGAAACACCACGTAGTTTCGTCTGCATCAGTGCGCTCTGTCGGGTCGGAGCTGATGTTTTCAGTTCCTGCCCGGAAAGTCTTGATGGAAACAAGGTTATTTGCCTCATCATAACCATACACAATAGGTTGAGTGCCCGTCCCCCATTCGGCAACTTTACGTCCGCGTATATCGTAGCGGTAAAATGTAGTATTGCCTTGTGCATCAGTTATGCAAGAGGGCAAATTTAGGTGGGGGGCGTATGTCGTGGTCGTTACATTTCCTGTTGCATCTGTAACCGAGAGCGTACGGTTGATAGTGTCCGTTACTGTGGTTGTGATATTACCTCGTCCATCAGTTTGGGAAAACACCACACCATTTGCGGTATAGCAACGTGAAGCATAGGCGATAATGCCTGCCGTATTTTTCCGAGACAATACAAAACCATCCGCTACCACCATCTCGGCAATGATATCGGAAGAGGGAACTGACTTGTAACGAGTACGTTTCGTGCCACCATTATATATAGTCCAATCCTCAAAAGTCAAGCCTCGTTCATTAACTGTAACCACTTTTTCTGAGAGGGAGGAGGAAATTCGCGAAATAAGCTGTTTCCTAGTATATACAAGTGCCTGACCAGCTTCGTTGTAACGAGTCTGCATAGAGCATGAGAAAATACCCTCATCGGTCGACTCCAGCACGTGGTTAAACTCGTTGATAGGCGAGTTTGAGCTGTTTGATTCCTCTGCTAGTGCCAGCGTTTGGCGGATGAGATTTCCAAAGCTATCATACTCAAAGAGCGTGGGAGCCATGAGGATAGGCGCGGGGGCTTCCTCGTTCTCCTCAATAGCGGGTTCCTGAGTTTGCCGATACTGTTTCATAAGTTGAGACTTGGTATTGTACTCGAAGATAGTGCTTAGTAATGCCCCCGTGGTGGTGGGGCGTACCTGCTGCACCGTCTGGCCAAAGCCGTTGGTATGTGTCTGTGAAAGCAGTGTGCCATCAGCATCCGCCAACTTCGTCGTGGTGCTAAGTAGACTATCCTGCACGCCGTATTCATAAATCAGCTCACGCTGTCCCGTGCCCCGTATATCTGCAATGGAACCATCTGCATAGCGAGTGATGATAGTCGAGGCGCCTGTAGAAGGAATCACTGTAGCGGTGAGACCATCTGTACTGTAGGAAGTAATTGTCATTCGGTTCAACGCATCCGTGCGAGATACTTCTCGACCGAGCAAGTCGTACTGGGTTGTTTCAATAGTGGTCATAGCTCCGATATCTTTGCGTTCTGAGAGCACGCGACCGGCGGCATCACGAGTGTAGGTAGTGATGGTTTCGGGTGTGATGACAACACCATCCTCCTGAACCTCTTCACGAATCACCTCTTCCAACTGGTGAGCTGAGTTGTAACCGAAAGTAGTGGTTACGCCATCCTCATCTGTCACCGAAAGAGGACCACAACACATCATCGTACGAGTCGTTACACGACCATTGCCACGAGTGCGCTTTACCCAATTATTTTCGCAGTCATACTCATAGCTTTCGGATTCCGTCAAAGCCCAAGTACCATTGCTCAGAAGACGATATACTTCATGGCGCATGTTGTTACCCACGGCAGAAATATAAGTCACATCGCGGCGACTATGGGCGGGAACAGCTTCACCATTAGCGCGGGTTTCTGCCGTTACCTTGTAAACAGCACCGAAATCGCTGCTCGCTTCGTAGCTATACCACGTCTGAACTCCATCCACGCCCTGGCGCATACGCAAACGGCCACGGCAAAGAGGTTCTTCAGCGGTGTCCAACCACGTTTCTGTGATTTCAACTCGAGGCTCGGAGCAACCCAACGCCTGGGTGGATTTGGTCACACGGCGATAACCATCCTGTTCCTCATAGGTGAAGTCTTCACGCCAAATCTGCGTCGCCGTTTCGTTGAGTACAGCGCGGCGATAGCTGATATCAGGGTCTGCACTACCCGACTCACGGTAGTAGGTATACACAGCCAGCGTATGGTTGCCGTGGTAGGGAGTCATACGAACCATCTCACGACCGCAGTCATCGTATGTGAAAGAGCTCACCGAACCACTCGGAGAAATCTCCTTAATGCGGCGACCTTCCGAATCATATTCATAAAGCGTCGTCAGAGCACCGGGGCTGCCGTAACCCAGCGTGCGGGAAATGCACAAATGCCCGGTAACACCCGTCTGCCAGATTTCAGCGACACATTCATCGGGAGAATTGATGTCACCACGATGCAGAGTCGTCACGAGGCGATACTGTTCGGGAGCATATGTATCATCCTGCTCAATCAGCTCACGTGCTACATGGCGGCAGATTTTTGCAGAGTTAGAGCCCTGTTCCGTGCTCCATGCACCGTCAGTACCGTAAATGAAGCGGGAAATCTGAGGTTCACGAGTCAGCACCGTATCGGTCATCTGCAAGGTCGCGTTCGCCACATCGCCTGCCACCACTACAGTACGCCAAGGAGAACCACTCACAGCAAAGAGTTTGGTCGTAGCATCCTGCGCCCCTACCTGATGCGGCAGATAGAAAGCCATGCGATACCCGGTTTCGGTCACGGAATCAATTACCATAAGACCATCCCAGGCATTCCACAGCTGAGCAATCGCGCCATCATCATCGCGAATCACCTGCAAAGTCGAGGAGATATCAGCGGATTCGTAAGTGCGACCGCTCTTGGTGGTATAAGCGGAGAGCATGCCCATATTGCCGTTATCATCTGCATCGTAGCGAGCAAAGCCGCCACGTTTATCCTGCAAGCTCAAACTACGGGTAACGGTATTGCGGGCAGCATTTGTTGCACGTAGCATGCTACCTTTACCGCCGCGCTTAGCAGAACCAGCCAGCGGAGATACGAGACCATCCGCAAAGCAGAAATAGTTGACGCGAGAACTGCCGTTGCGAATCTGGAACGCACCATTGAGGGGATTTTCAGACGTACCGCCGGAGGCCAACACCTGCGTATCAAAGGGGTGTTTGAACGATAGCGCAGCAGGGGTACAAAGTTCAGACGTGAACGCACGAGCGCGAATTTCCAACGCTCCATCAGGGATTCCGGCCATACCACGGAACGTAGCAAAGTTCATGCGCCAGAGCATATCCTGCAAACCACCGCGCACCGTCACTTTACGACCTGCACCGGAAGAAGAGGTCACGGTAGCAGCCTCTCCCTCTGCATCAGCCGTCATGGCAACAGCAGACTCAGCACCACCGGAAGCACCGGCATTGCCACCGCAACCTGCACCGGAGTCGGGTTCACCATTGTCGCCTGCACCGTTCTCGTCTTTGTCGCAACCACAATCAGGCTGCGGATTCTGAATATCGCAAGTCTGCGGACAGGTTTCGTCCTCACCCTCATCTTCATTATCAACAGGCGTGATTTCAATAGGCTCGGGTACAATTTCAGTACCATCAACATTCAGCGTGATATCGCATCTGAAACGGGCAATATTGGGAATACCCTCAGGAAGCGTAATGTTGCTGTAAGTCGTGGATACCTTGTAGGTGCCGGGGTTAATGGAAGCAGAATCACTAACCTCAGTATAAGTACCGCCACCATACTGACCTCGCGGGCCGAGTTCAAGAGAAATCGGGCCAACAGAAACAGAGCCTAGGTCATCAGCGCCAAGAACGACGCTAATGGACGCGGATTCACATTCCGGCACAGTAATGTACCAGCTGTCGCTTTCGCTTCGAGGTGCGTTGGAGTCAGTAGAGCGAGCTTCATTGCTAGCAAGAGCAATGCCGTCATTGGTATCGATATTCATGGTCGTATCAGGGGTTGTGGCACAATCGGTGCCGGAGTTGAGGTTGGCAGAAGCGATAGCTGCTGCGGTGTTAATGGTGGTAGATGAACCCGTAGCGGACTCCACATCAGCTGCGGTGGCATTGTTCATCTGAGTGGCTGCACTCTCGTCGTCAGCCGGGACGGTCGGGATGTCGTTGTTCGTAGACATAGTATTTGTAATGGTGGGTTGGGTGTTTGTAATGGTGTTGTCAGAGATGGAAGTCTCTACTGCATCATTGGGAGAATCCGAAGAAATTGCGGACGGAGGCTCAGCCTGGGGGCTGGCAATCTGTTCGGTTTCATCAGGCGGCGCAGCACATGCGTTGTTGTTGGCATCAACGGATTGCTGCTCGATCTGCTCGCGAGCTTTATCAGCTTGAGCATCTTCCTCGGCGAGGCCAGAGGAAACTTTTTCGCTATTGTTATTGTGCATAGTAGTTGCATCGTTGGGTTTTACAGTTAAAGCACTGTCAGCTTTGGTTTTAGATGAAACCGGGGTGGTACATCCGATGTTGCCATCGATTACCGGGGACTGGTCGCAAGAAGCGGCCACAACATTGCTACCCATGGGGGTAGTTTCGGGGCAGGAGTTCTGCTCCTGCACGCCATCCTCGCCGGGGGCGAGGTTATCAACTGTGTCGTCAAACATAGTGATGTATTCCTTTCTATTATTTTTGTCTTGTTGGTCGGCAGGAAGAGGAGTCCTACCAGCTCTTGCTTCGAGTGAAGCGGTGATACCTTGCCCGGTGGGCGCGACCACGAGTTCGCAGTCGTGAGAACCAGCTTGCTCGTAGGCATGCCGCCCAGCCGGAGCTTCAGCACCAATCTCGCCATTGGCGAGCCTGTCGGTGGCATCGGTAGACATAGTGGACTGCCTACTTTCTGCCGGGGTGGGCTCAATGCTAAGCCCGGATTCTTCTCGCTGTGCTTCGCTTGTCTCGGCGTCGCTTTTCAGCGTAGCCGGATGAGATTCAGCACAGCTTGAGGAAAATTGTCGTGCAACCTGGGGCTGCTCTGTAGAAAACTCGTTCATGACCGTAGTGCGTGTGTCAAAATCAGAGAACAATCCAAGGAGAATCCTCAAACACAGGCGGCTGCTCGGCCTTGTGCATGAACCAGCATCTGGGGGTGATGACCTTGCGGGGCTTACCCAGCCATGCAGCCCACCATGAAAGAGCCGAGTTGGAGATAACCAGCTCCTGCATGGGCGTCATACGGCGCAGCTGTTCGCAAGGCTTGCTCTGGTCAACCCGGAAAGAGTATTGAGCGAACTCGGGAAACTCAACCAGCATGGCGACAGCTTCACAAGGTTTATCGCTGAACACTACAATCTCGCGGATGTCTTTCGACAAGCGAGCAGCTGCCCTTTGCAGGAACAGAGCCGTACTCAGGCGATACTTACTGTACTTGTACGGATCGTTGCCGATGGAGATGTGGATGCCGACCGTGCCGGGAATCTTATCAACGGCTGTGAGAGGGGCAAAGAGGTGGCGAATAATCGGCTCAATATCGGCAAAATAGTTGCCACTCTGGAAATAGCCACACAAGCCTCCGCTGGTCACCGTTTCGGGAATCGGAGTGTACAGATAAGACTCTTCCTCATAAGCCACAGGCTCATTTGCCCCGCAAAGCGTACCGGGCAGAGCGTTCATACCAAGAGCCGAACGCAGTTGGCGAGTCTCTGTGCTGTACGCCCAGGGGATGCGGCAATCAACCTTAACACGGCGAGAGTGAGCCACCACCGCTGCGATGGTGAACAGGAGGTCGCCGAGCTTCATGCCCGGGAGAAAACTGGGGGAGATGTAAGGTGCGATGTGCATATTCGTGTCTTTAGCGGAGTTCTTAAAGTTCATGGAGGAAGTTTCCATTTTGCCCTCCAAAGTACTTTCTTGCTCTGCACCGTCAGAATCCGTCACCTTTTTTGCAGAAGAGGTGAAAATATTGACGATGGGCAGGTTGCTCAGCCCAGCAAGAATACCGCTGCGCTTACGATCCGGCTTGGAGCCGCTGTCTGTGATGGTCGCTGTCTTCATAGCTGTGTCTTTCTTGGTTGTTGTGGGCTGCTGCCCTCTATTCCTTTCAGCTGGTCGATTTGAGAAAATCGGAGTACTTTTTGCACTTTTATCGATTTTTTTGTGCGGGGAGCGCATCCTCTTCACATTCTTTCTCGAAAAAGCCCGGCCGAATTGGCTGCTCTTTCTGAA
Source organism: Akkermansia sp. (assembly GCA_045576695.1). Lineage (GTDB taxonomy): Bacteria > Verrucomicrobiota > Verrucomicrobiia > Verrucomicrobiales > Akkermansiaceae > Akkermansia. The sequence continues at coordinate 1,634 of JAZNGY010000170.1, read as the reverse complement.
GATTTTTGTGAAAAGAATTCCCTGTACACACAATAACTCGTGAAGTTCCTGAAAAATTCGCGTGGATTTTTTCACTTTTCTGCTCTTTCGAGGTCTTGTGCATGGCGTGTACGTCCTTACTACTCGTCACGGCTGCCAAAAACGTGTTGTTGTTCTCGGAAGAATTTTCCCATTCTTCGCCGTGCTTCTGTTCACCTACTTCCCCGGAGAGGTCTTTTGTCCGGGAAAAAGTGCCGATTTTCTGATTTTTCTGCTTCATAGCTTGTCTCCTGTTGTTCTCCTAATCACCTGAGGGGTGCAACTGTCCTGAAAACTTTTCTTTTTTTTTGCTGATTGTTGCCTGCCCTCAATCCGGTTACTCGTGCTCTTTGCCAAAAACAGTCCAACGTTTTTTGCAGAAAGTTTGAGAAACGCATCGGTGCTCCTTTATCTCTGCCCCTGAGTTGAGAATTTTTCCGCGATTTTTTTTATTTATTGTGTCTCGAAGAGGATTGCCTCGATTTCAGCCGGAGGGAGGTTGAGCATATTGAGCAACTTCGTCACATGCGGCTGGCTCACTCCGATAAGTCTGGCCATGTTCGTTGCGCTCCCATATTTCCCTGTCACCAGCAGCCGCTCCAGCATGATGGCGTTGGCCATGCGAATTGCACGCTTAGTGGGGAACTTGTCGCATTGGCACACCGCATCCACGAAGTCATCCTCTGCCGTGCGCAATCGCAGGACAGGTGTCACCGTACTGTGATCGATGATGTAGGGAATCGAGAAGTCGCAGCCCTGGGGCACCTCCACCGCAGCCGGGCGGTCATGCATCGGCAGTTCGCCGGGCGGCGGGATGTTCTCAATCGAGCTTTTCTTCTTCGCCCCGCGCTTGGTCGGTTCGAGGTGGAACGGAATGGAAAACGAAAGCGTCTTTTCGGCTGTACTCATGGCATCAGAGGTCGTTTAGGGTTACATTCAGTTGGGAGGTTTCCGGGTCGATGGAGATGGATTTGAATGCTGCATGGAACACGCGATCCAGTTCCTGCGGAGTAGCCTCCTCCATGATGAGGTCGAGACTGTACAGGCAGTCGGCTACCCGGTGGGCATCGAATTCCGGCAACTGGGCAATGATTGCTGCGGAAAGATTGGGATTATCCCGCAGCGTGCCGAGCTGCTTCGCCACAAACCGCTCCATCTGGTCGGCATTGAATCGGGGGCTTTCGCATTTGTCCTTGGAGCGGTATGCCTTGGTCTTGCAGACGTAGTAGCGGCGCAGGATTCCTGTCCTCACATTGCACACCCCGATGTATTCATTACCGCACAGGCTGCATCGGAGCAGCCCTTTGAGCGGGAACAGGACATCGTGCTTCTTCTGCGGCTTGTGGCGCACCGATTCCTCCAGTCGCTTGACGGTGGCGAAGTATTGTTTCTCTGCGATAAAGGGAACATGGATACCCTTGATGAGTTCATCACCATCCCGCAGGAATCCGGCATAGACCGGGTGCATCAGAATACGCTTCACCATCTGGCCGTGCCACTCCGATGCCGGCTTTTTACCGATGCTGCGGAACTGGTGCTTGGCTTCATTGAGGCGTACCGCGATATCACCCACATTCATTCCCTGCTCATGCAGGTCAAAGATGAGTCGAACCACA
>JAZNGY010000169.1:0-7867 GCA_045576695.1 Akkermansia sp. | reverse complement strand
TATTAACGCCACGCATTATGTCACCCCTCGCCGGGGTTCCAATTTTGTTTTTATCTTTTCCCGGGGTTCTGCCCCATGCGGGGCGCCACCGCCGGGCTATTGTATGTCGCCCCTCGCCGGGGCTCAAAAATTCCGCTCGCTTACGCGAGCCATCTGCTCGACAAACTCCGATTTAGTGTTCATGTTTCTAATTATAGCCACGCGTATGTTCATCATGTAAATGGTAATTTGATGTACGAGTTACGAGATTCAAAATGCGAAGTAATAGTTAGGCATACATGCGTAATGACAGCGGCAACTCATGCGTGGCTTTGCAACACTGCGCCGCAGGCGCCTGACTCCTGAACTTCGTACCTCGTATATCGTCATTCGTACATTCAAACTCCGATTTATCAACCGAAAAATTTAACAGAGTGAAATCTTTAACATAGCCATATAAAAATTGCGATTGTAGGGACTAGGACCTTACAATCGCAATTTGTATGAATAAGCTAGACTTATTCTCAGATTTGCATTCTTTTTTCGGAAGAATGCCTCCATAATAATTATAGTTCTCTGCTTAGGGGGGATAGAAACGAGAGCTGAGTCTATACTGTGGCCATAAGCAGAGCGGCAATGCCGGTGATATCGCTATTTAAGTGAATAAGAATGGGTTAGTATTTTTTATCCGGCCCGAATTGGAGGTTATTCGGCTTGTGGACGGATGTTGAGCCATTCGGTACTTTGATGACCGGTTTACCCTCAATGGTTGTTGAGCTGCCGTTATTAGTCGTATGTTGGTTCTCCGGTATATTCGTATTGACCCGCTCATACTCAGGGGAGGGAATCAATATCTGCTTACGATTAGAAATCTCAGGTTTGCCGGGAATTACAGGTTGTTGTTGGTGAGAGTAATTACTTTACAGAGGCTTGGCTGTGGAGATAGCCTCTCTCACCTGTTCGGAACCGAAGTAGTTGTTCTTCACGAGGTGCTCAAGCGCTAAGTTGTATGCCTCAATGGCATAGTCGGGAACCTTGATGTCGAGTTTCTTAGCGTTCTCGATAAATGTAAGCAGTGTGTCCATGGCGTCTGCCAATTCTTCCGCTTCTACGGGAGTGTCAACATCATCGAGGTTTATTACGCCTCTGGGGGCGGGCTCTATCAAGAGGCAATCGTCAGGGTTGAACATGCAATTGATGTATTCAATTACACCGCCGCAAGAGCTCAGGCAAACAGCAGCGATACAGGCAGTAAGTGTGGCAGTGTACTTTTTCATGTTTGATTTCGGAGAGAAATGTATGATAAAACTTTTCACGTGCTCTCAAGTATGCCCCGGCTTCTTTTGGGGCAAAATATCGGTGAAAAGGGGTAAAGAAAAATCGTTTGTCGGCGTAAATCGCCACGCCGACAAACGACTTGTTGGTGAGAGTTATTGTACTTAATTAAGAGGGCGAGCTGTGGAGAAAGCGGCCTTCACCTGCTCGGAATCGAAGTAGTTGTGCTTCATGATGCGATAAAGAACCTTGTTGTAGGCATCTTTAGCGCTGGAGGGCACCTTGATACCGAGTCTCTCAGCGGTCTCGATAGCCGTAAGCAGTGTGTCCATGGTGTCAGCAATTTCCAAAGCTTGTTCGGGGTTGTCAATAGAGTTACCCAGAAGCTCGTTTACAGCGGCATCGATGGTCTTACCGATAAGGCACTCTTCTGTGGTGCAATCGCCGGGGTTAATCAGGCATCCCAAGTAATCTGTCCAGCTGATGCCACCGCAGGAGGTCAGGTTAACAGCTGCTGCGCATACTGCAAGTGAGGAGATGATTTTTTTCATGTTTGTTCTGTATGTGTTTGTTGTTATTATTTGTTGTTATTGTTGGGGAGAATTGTATCGTGCATTTTACATGCCGTCCGGTACAAAGTGAGCGCCGGCGCCGTGGTAGTAAGTACCGTGGCAGCCAACAGGAATCTCGCCGTGCTGGTCCGTTACGTTCTGCACAAAGGTGTAGGTCTCATGGGAGCCGTCGATGCGAACAGTCAGACGCTGGCTGGCAACGTTGCCCATAGAGGAGGTCAGATAGCGGCCGGCCAAAGCACCTGCTGCACCCAAACCAACAGTGGCTGCAGCGCGCCCTCTGCCTTTGCCAAGGAGCTGCCCACCTGCCACACCGACAGCAGCGCCGATGCCGGTGCCGAGGTTTTTCGCGCTGGAGCTGGTCTCTTGCGTTACTTTTTGGGCTGCGATAACAGTTGCCGGAACAGCTTGCTGAGCCACACCAACTTGATTGGCGCTCACCGTGTTATAGTCCTTGGTCCAAGAGCAGGAGCAAAGAGCGGCCATTACTGCGCTGAGCGCAATGATTGAATATTTCTTCATGATTTTTGTGTCTTGTATTTGCTTTTAGTGCCTACCTTTATTGTGGTCAGGTTTTCCGGAAGGCGAGGGCTTGTCTGCACGCTTATCAGGTCTGCCGTGCTTGTCCGGGCGCATGTCAGGTCTGCCGTGTTTGTCATGGCGCATGTCGGGTCTGCCGTGTTTGTCATGGCGCATGTCAGGTCTGCCGTGTTTGTCATGGCGCATGTCGGGTCTGCCGTGCTTACCATGGCGCATGTCGGGTCTGCCGTGCTTGTCATGGCGCATGTCAGGTCTGCCGTGCTTGTCATGGCGCATGTCGGGTCTGCCGTGCATGTCATGGCGCATGTCAGGTCTGCCGTGCTTGCGTCTTGCTTCGTGCATCCTACGACGCTCTTCTCTGGTGGCGCGGCGGTGAAACTTTTCACCCGGTTTTCTGAGAGCCGGGCCATGCTTATGGTGCACGTGGACAGGGGGATGAGCCATGCGTACGCCGACAGGGCGGGGCGCAGCAGTTGGCCTGGGAGCCCATACCGGTACTATACAATTGTTTGTCAGATCTGAAACGTTGTAGATGGGGGCTCCTGATTGATTATAGCCATATACGGCATAGTTGCCATCGTAACCATAGATGGGGTTGCCCTCCTGATCGTACATCTCGCCGTCTTCTGTAGTTGTGCCGGCAAGCACTTCATCGATGAAAGCAAACAGAGAGCCATCTTCAGCCATTACTTCTACCAACTCACAGGAAGGCGTGAATGTAAGCGTCACGGCAGCTGCCAGTGTAGCCAGTATTCGAGAACTCTTTATGTTCATGCTGCGTTTCCTTGAAAATGCAGCCTGTATAGAAATACAGGCTGCGGTAAATTACTCTTCAACCGAGCCGATTAACGGTGGTGGTGGTGGTGGTGGTGACCATGAGGACCGGGCTTGGGACCGGGCTTGGGGAAGTGCGGCTTGAGAACGGGCAGGCCGGGCTTGGGAGCGTGCGGCTTGACGTGGTGATGAGGGCCGGGCACAGGAGCGTGCGGCTTAACGTGGTGATGATGACCGGGCACAGGACCGTGCTTGGGACCGGGCATGCCGTGATGACCGGGAGCGGCGAAAGCAACGGAAGCTGCTGCCACGAGAGCTGCGATGAGGAGGTTTTTCATAATTTTAATGTGATGAGTGTTTTTGTTAACAAGGCGTTTTCTCGCCTCTTTCCCAGTCTAACTAATAATTTATGCCAATGCAAGCCTAAAATTCGGAAAGTGTTATTTATTTAATTTTTTTTATTGATGTTATGCTGCAACGGTGATAATAGCTTAAGAGAAGTAAAAAAGAGGCGTGTGTCTTGAGCTTGTATACAAAAGCTATATATAGCGGGTGTTCATCGGAAAGAGCCTCTCGCGCACCTGCGCAGAGTCGGAGTAGTTGTTCTTCACGAGGTGCACAAGCGCTTTGTTGTATGCCTCTTTAGCGCTGGAGGGCACCTTCATACCGAGTCTCTCTGCTCTCTCAATAGCAGTAAGCAGGGTGTTCATGGTGTCTGCCAAATCTTCAGCTTCCTCAAGGGTGTCTACGCCTTCACTAAGGGAAGCCATAATTTGGGTTACTGCGTCATCGATGGCTACGCCGATAAGGCACTCTTCTGTGGTGCAATCGCCGGGGGCGAACTTGCATCTCAAGTAATCTGTCCAGCTGATGCCACCGCAGGAGGTCAGGTTAACAGCTGCGGCACATGCAAGTAGTGAGGTGAGGTTATTTTTCATGATTGATGATGGAGAGTGGAGAAAGATGATCCTTTTTGTCTTGAGCTTGTATACAAAAGCTATTTATAGCGGGCTTTCATCGGAGAGAGCCTCGCGCACCTGCGCAGAGCCGAAGTAGTTGTTCTTCACGAGGTGCTCAAGCGCTTCGTTGTATGCCTCAATGGCCTGGTCGGGAACCTCGATGTCGAGTTTCTTAGCGGTCTCGATAGTCGTACGCAGTGTGTCCAAGGTGTCAGCCAAATCTTCGGCTTCTTCAGCGGTGTCAACATCGTCGAGAGTGTGCGAAATTACGTCTACTTCGCTTTCAATCACCTGTTTGATGATGTATTGCAGAGGGTCGGGTTCGAAGATCCAAGGCATATAATCGCCGGGGAGTCCCTGTCTGGAAACGCAAGAACTCAGGTTAGCAGCTGCGGCACATGCAAGTAGTGAGGAGATGTTGTTTTTCATGTTTGATGATGAGAGAGATGAAACTTTTGTTTTGAGAACCGGAGGTTCTTTTGGATGGCGTTCCGGTGAAAAGAGGATAAGGCAAAAGTCGTTTGCCGGCGAAAATCGCCACGCCGACCAACGACTTGATGGTGAGAGTTATTGTACTTTAAGAAGGCGGGCATCTTTCAGTGTTATTCTCAGATGATCGGAGCCGAAGTAGTTGTTCTTCACGAGGTGCTCAAGCGCTTCGTTGTATGCCTCAATGGCCTGGTCGGGAACCTTGATGTCGAGTCTCTCAGCGATCTCGATAGCCGTACGCAGTGAGTCCATGGTGTCAGCCAAATCTTCGGCTTCTTCAGCGGTGTCAACATCGTCGAGAGTGTGCGAAATTACGTCTACTTCGCTTTCAATCCTCTTGCTGAGGATGTATTCTTCAGGGTTGGGTTCGAAGATCCAAGGCACATAATCGCCGGGGAGTACCTGTCTGGAAACGCAAGAACTCAGGTTAACAGCTGCGGCACATGCAAGTAGTGAGGTGAGGTTATTTTTCATGATTGATGATGGAGAGAGGAGAAAGATGATTCTTTTTGTTTTGAGCGCTGGTGGCTCATCTTGTGTGGCGTTCCGGTGAAAAGAGGATAAGGCAAAAGTCGTTTGCCTGCGTAAATCGCCAAGCCGACAAACGACTTGATGGTGAGAGTTATTGTACTTTAAGAAGGCGGGCATCTTTGAGTGCTATTCTCAGATGATCGAAGCCGAAGTAGTTGTTCTTCACGAGGTGCTCAAGCACTAAGTTGTATGCCTCAATGGCATGGTCGGGAACCTTGATGTCGAGTTCCTTAGCGGTCTCGATAGCCGTACGCAGTGTGTCCAAGGTGTCAGCCAAATCTTCGGCTTCTTCAGCGGTGTCAACATCGTCGGGAGTGGGCAAAGATACGACTACTGGGCTTTCACCATCGCCGGGGAGTCCCTGTCTGGAAACGCAAGAACTCAGGTTAACAGCTGCGGCACATGCAAGTAGTGAGGTGAGGTTATTTTTCATGATTGATGATGGAGAGAGGAGAAAGATGATTCTTTTTGTTTTGAGCGCCGGTGGCTCATCTTGTGTGGCGTTCCGGTGAAAAGAGGATAAGGCAAAAGTCGTTTGCCGGCGAAAAACGCCATGCCGACAAACGACTTGATGGTGAATGTAATTGCTCTTATTGCAAGATGGTACACTTCTTACATGCCATCCGGTACAAAGTGAGCCCCTGCGCCGTGGTAGTAGATACCATGGCAACCGACCGGAATCTCACCATGCTGGTCCGTTACGTTCTGCACAAAGGTGTAGGTCTCATGGGAGCCATCTACACGAACGGTAAGCCTTTGGCTGGCAACGTTGCCCATGGCAGAGGTCAGATAGCGGCCGGCCAAAGCACCGGCGGCACCCAAACCAACAGTGGCGGCTGCACGCCCTCTGCCTTTACCCAAGAGCTGTCCCCCGGCCACACCCACGGCAGCGCCGATGCCGGTGCCGAGGTTTTTTGCGCTGGAGCTGGTTTCCTGCGTTACTTTTTGAGCGGCGATAACCGTTGCCGGTACCGCTTGCTGAGCCACGCCAACTTGATTTGCGCTTACGGTGTTATAGTCCTTGGTCCAAGCGCAAGAGCAAAGACTGGCCATTACGGCGCTGAGTGCGATGATTGAATATTTTTTCATAATTTTTGTGTTTTTGGTTTAGTGTTTAAGGTTTGTCTCTCATTTTGTCAGGTTTTGCAGGTGGTGCAGGTCTGTCGGCGCGCTTATCGGGTCTACCCGGTCTGTCGGCGCGCTTATCGGGTCTACCCGGTTTGTCTGCGCGTCTGTCAGGTTTGCCGGGTCTGCCCGGACGCATGCCGGGTCTGTCCGGGCGCATGCCGGGTCTGTCCGGACGCATGCCGTGTTTGTCCGGACGCATGCCGTGTTTGTCCGGGCGCATGCCGTGTTTATCGGGTCTGCCGTACTTGTCGGGTCTGCCGGGCCTGTCCGGGCGCATGCGTTTTTCTTCATGCATTCTACGACGTTCTTCTCTTGTGGGACGGCGGTGAAACTTTTCACCCGGTTTTTTGAGGACCGGGCCATGCTTATGACGCACGTGGATAGGGGGCGGAGCCATGCGTACGCCGAAAGGGCGGGGAGCAGCCGTAGGCCTGGGGGCCCATACCGGTACTACGCAAGTGTTTGTCAGATCTGATACGTTGTAGATGGGGATTCCTGATTGATTATAGCCATACACGGCGTTGTTGCCATCGTAGCCATAGATGGGGTTGCCCGCCGAATCGTACATCTCACCGTTTTCTGTAGTAGTGCCGGCGAGAATCTCATCGATGAGATACATTAATGAGCCGTCGGCTACTGCTACTTCTAACACCTCACATGATGGGGTGAATGCGAGTGTTGCGGCCGTTAACAGTGTAGCCAGTATTCGAGATTTCTTTATGTTCATGATGCGTTTTTTGGGGGAAGTGCAGCCCATATAGAGATACAGGCTGCGGATTTTCTCTTTAACTGATCCTATTTAACGGCGGGCAAACCGTAGTTGGGGCAGGGTTTGGAATCTGTCTTAATACCTATTTTCCCAACTAAGCCCGGGGGTACTGAAGGGCCGCGGTGATGAGAGGGCGCAGCGAAAGCAACTGATGCAGCTGCTATAAGATCTGTGATGATGAGATTTTTCATGGTTTGTATTGTGGCTTTTGTTTTGTATTAAGTGGTTTATGATTTATGTTACCTTTCATTCAGGAGAACGAAAAGTTCATCATTTTTTCTACATGAAAAAAATATAAAAACATCTATATTTTCTAAAACGTTAATTTTTAATGAAAAGAAAATAAAAAACATTTTCAAAACACTTTGTTAAACATTTCGGTTGTGAAATTGAGTTGCTTGAGTACGTTAGCAAGCGAGGCATTCGTCATGGCACTCATAAGCGCTATCGTGAGAAAAAACGCCGGTCATGGGCCGCATCAATTTTCAACGGGTTTCAAATTATAACGCTGTCGTTTTGAAAAAAGTCAAAGAAGATTTACACCCCTTAATGACGCGACTTTTCGTCAGCATTGAGGTGCTATTACGCGTGGGCATAATGAGAAACATGAACACTTAATCGGAGTTTGAATGTACGAATTACGATATACGAGGTACGAAGTTCAGAGCCCCGCGCATGCGGGGCGGCATATGTTAGTCCACGGTTCCGTCTTCGGGCTTTCGCCCTACGCCGAGACAAGAAAGCTGCGTCAGCAGCGGAACCGTGGGTTATAGTGATAATAAAAAGGAACCCCACAGGATGGTGGGGTGGCATAGAGGGTTGCCAGATGTCGCAAGGTATTTATTATCATC
>JAZNGY010000168.1:0-3737 GCA_045576695.1 Akkermansia sp. | reverse complement strand
ATGTTATCGTAGGCGTACTCGTACTCCGTGCTATTGACCTGTGCCGACTTATAAGTTGCTGAAATCAAGGCTCAAAAAAGGAGCGGTCGTTACCATTTTGTCTTGGTTACGACCGCTCCCATAACAGCCTTTTTGTGACTGTGATTTTTATCGACTCCTAAACACTGTGTATAAATGGCTTATAAAAATTGATTCCGTTTTCTGAAAATTGTCCTAAAATTCGGCTCGACTCATAACGGTTGCAGGAAGCTTTAGAAAACACTTGTTGTCAATGTTTTATGAAGTGCGTTAACATTACGTACCCTCACTCTCATTGCTGAAATTTATGACGTGATCTAGGGATAAACGTGTTCCATTCTGGTGTACTGCCTCCCTAGGTAGACGTACTCGAATGCGGCTACAAGAGGGAAGATGGGATTTACCCCACCCTCACCCATATCAGTTGGAAAGCCACCGGCTACCAAATCGGAGGCAATAACTTCTTCGGGCTTCCTACCAAGCGCCGGGGTGAATAAACCTCCCCTTTCAGCCGGTTTAGCACCGGCTTTTTCTCGGTGTGTAATAAGCTCTTTTTTACTCACCTTTAGTTCGGTTTATAATGGATTGTAGAAATTTAAGAAAAAGTCTTGTTGTTAACGTTTTACAAAATACTTTAACATTACGTACTCACATTCTCATTAAGACAATTGAGGGATAAATATGTTTCTCTCAGGTGAGTTGGTTAATCGAGACGGAAGCATATGCTTCTTAGCCCTGCCGTCACCTTTCTAAATAATTGAGAGATGCGCAGAGAGTCATTTATAACTTACCCCCCTGTACAGTATATTAACCTCATAATAATCATAATGCTCATTTGTTGTATCCGGCTGTTGTATTGCTTTCCAAGACACAACTATATCAGGCGTGCTGCCAAGATGCGACATACTTTTAATCAATCGATCCTGAAGTTGATTCAATCGAAAAGGGATATCCACGTCACAGTTTTTAGGGATATATATAATCCATTTACCCTCAACTACAGGAGTGCTGAAGTAAGATGCACGGCAACCGCCACCTGTTGAAATTGAGAGACTGTCTATTTGACTACTTATGTACTTTGCTGCGATATGATCTGAATATGAAAGTTCCTTTGCTCTTACTTCACTAAGATGGGAATAAGCAAGATACAGGCAAAGAGAACACAGACCTAAAATAAAGAGGCTTATCAGTAGAAAGTTTTTCAATTTCATGCTTTTGAACAGGCTATGCATTTTGAGTAAAAAAATGGATAATAAGACTCCACACTGTACGCGTTGGTATAATTAAAAATTAGAAACTAAACTTTATCATATAACGAGATTGTGATTGCATAACTTTTTTATTTGTAGTACAATAAATAAGCTAAAACACGTACTTACAAAAAGAAGCTATGCAACCACAAGGACAGTTTGACAGAATTTTAGATATATGCAAGTCTTTTTCTCAAGATTTTTTGAATTTGAGAGTGGCAAAATTAAATGCGACATCATGAGGGCATAAAAAAGGTGCCTTTCATGATGAAAGATGGTATTATCAATTCTCCAAAACCAAAAATACACTCTTTATATGAAAAGCACCCACACCAAGACTACTACGTCCCGCAAAAAAGGCATTGGATGCCCTGCGTGGTCACTTCCGCCCCGAGTTCCTCAACCGTGTGGACGATATCATCATCTTCGACCGCTTGCAGGCCGATGACCTCAAACACATCATCCGCATTCAGCTCGAGCGCGTGGGCAAGCGCTTGGCCGCCCGAGGCCTCAAGATGGAGCTCTCCGATGCCGCTGCAGAGCTGGTAGCAGACCACGGCTATGACCCGGTGTATGGCGCCCGCCCCCTCAAGCGAGCCATTCAGCATGACCTGCTCGACCCGCTCAGCATGGCCATCCTCGCCGGCAAATACACGGAAGGCGCCACCATACGAATCGATGCGAAAGATGTCCACATCTCCTTCAACTGAGTCCATCATTGAGTAGGGGGGGCTTCCCCCCCTGCTCTCCACCGCATACTACGGTTTCCATCTGAGTTTAAGACGTTGCTTAAACGCAGTCCAACGTTATTATTGTACCCACTTGTGAAAAGTGCGTGCAGAAGCTAGAGAAATGTTGTCTTTAAAACAACGGTGAGGCATGCTAAGCCCCATGGCTTACCATACTAACAACCCGACTATTGCCGGTGCCCCCGCTTCCGAGGGCGTGTCTCCCGATTTCATTTTCACCCAGAGCGATGTTAGCCCGATTGGTTTCACTCGCACCGCTTTCACCGAACCTCAGAAGCCCGGTAGCGACTGGGATACGGTGTACTCCGGTGTGTGCGTTGACTTGATGAATCAGGCAGCGGTCACCAATCAGCTCGTCCTCAAGGGCGATAAACTTGTACTCACCCGCCCCACGCAGCTCTCCGTCTGTATGACGGTGGATGACCACGGCGATTTGCTGATTTCCAACACGGAATTGGCAGACGATGCCATTCAGACAGCATTTGATGCGGCTCCAAAACTCAGCAGCAATGAGGCTATCATCACTGCGTTCTCCGGTTCCCTTTGCTTCCACATGGATTTGCAAGGCTCGGAGTGGCAGGATTTCGACAGTGGAGCCTCTGCTTGGAAACGCCCCGTGCGCACCCTCGTTCTGCCCGCTGGTGATTATTTCATCTATGGGCGTGTCACCAACGACCCGATGAAAGGAGGCAATGCCAATAACCGCAAGCTCTTCCGCTACGCTATCCAAGCCAAACAGGCATGCGCAGAGGTAGAATACAAGGGCGGCGTTCCGCAAGTTTGCAATACCTGTGGCTGCGGCAACACCACCGATGGCGATGCAGACCGCCACGCTGCCACTCAGGCTCCCGGTTGGGAGGGTGATGCTTGCCCGAGCTTTGTCACTCTCAATCCCGAAAACGGCAAAGCTCTGTACGATTCCCCCTGGCGATGGACGGCTGCCGTTGTAGGCTCTCAAGTCATCATCACGCCGCCTGTGGGTGCGGCTCTGCTCTTCGACATCCCCGCTGAGGCTGCTTCCGAAGCAGGTACAGCCAGTGCATCCGGCATGGCAATCAATCGCATTCAGTATCAGGATGCAGCTTTCAATGCCACCACTTCCCGCACCCCGGCTTACATCATGATGAAGGATGACAACGGTCTTTGCATGACCTTTGACATGAGCAACGGCTCCGTGTACAGCATCACCTCCCCCGAGGGGCGCAAGGTGACAGCAACCGAGCGAGCTCAGCACGTGCAGACGCAGTTTGATGGCGAGGGCAACTTGCTTTCCTGTGCTTCTGCTGAAGCTAAACTCGTTTGCTCCACCTCCGATAATGGCGATTTACTACTCGATTGGTTCACGCCCAATGCAGCGGAGGATGCTACGCCGTTTAAGCAAGAGACGATTCAGTGCAGTGGTAACGACACCTCGCTCACTCGTCAGCAGACAGGGCGCGACCCGCACAGCCTCGTGCGTTCGGAGAATGACGGCGTTGTGACCATCACCAAAGGCGAGGGCGATGAGGCTATCGTGCACCGCTACGAGACTACTTACCCCATGAATGGCCTCATGGTGCGTACGGAGTCGGTTTACTTCGCAGCAACTCCCGATAATGTTGCATCTTGCACGCGTTCGGTGTATAACTACTCGGATGCCGGTTGGCAGCTGTATTCCGTGACGGAGGGCTTTGGAACCGATGTTGCACGCAGCACAAGCTATATCTACAACGGCAATCGT
>JAZNGY010000167.1:0-2854 GCA_045576695.1 Akkermansia sp. | reverse complement strand
CAGGGTAGCATCCCCCATAAGTATTGTTTATTCATTTTTTATCATGCGTTGTTGTTTAATAATAATACGGTTTTATCTGAGCTTACTGACGCAAAAACAGGAGCGGGGCGTGCTGTCGGACTCGACGCCTTCGCTACGCTTAGGCTTCTCGGGCTCCGATTTTTTTTTCCTCTTCCCCCCGCTTCCCCCGCACACGCGGCTCTACCCGGCGCTACCATATGCCGCCCCGCATGCGCGGGGCTCTGAACTTCGTACCTCGTATATCGTCATTCGTACATTCAAACTTCGATTTAGTGAAGTCGGATCGTAGCCATGTCGTTCTGTGAGCCAAGGAGTTGATTTATGACATTGTCTTCCTAAGACCGCTTGGCCTCCGACTTGCCTTTCGAGCTGCACCGTGTCGGTGTGCCGAGAATCTTACCAGAATCGACGTCGAACGTCAAGCCAATTTTTCTAAAAATTTTCACTTTTTTGTCACATTTTTCATAAACCCTTGAAAATACAACGCAAAAATTTTGCGTTTTTCTACACAAAAATTCATTTTTCTCAAAAATTGGTGGATTTTATGCAAGGAAAGTGAAGAAAACGGACACTTAAACCTCTTCATCCGCATCCTCCTCCTCATCATCGAGAAGGCCGAGGCTATGTATATCTGCCCCGGCAGCAATCAGCATATCAGCCATCTCGTGGTTTTCTAACACCTCTATTGCGTAATAAAGGGAAGATGGGCAAATATAATCCATGCGCACCATGCACAGGGGAGCACCTGCGGCCAACATGACTTTGAGGGCTTGCATATCATTCAGACAGACGGCCTGCATGACGGTAACGGGGCGGTGTGGTGCAGATAGCAGAGCCAAAATATCGGGTTGCAGCGCAAACTCTAAAAGCGCAGAACTCGCCAAGTTTCTTTTTATTTCAGACTCAATATCTTCATCAATCATCATCGAGCATTCGGTTGCCAGCATTTCGGCACAGGCGGTATGATGGCTCTCTACGGCAGCTTTCAACGCAGCGTACAAGTATTCGAACGTGGAACCATACACCAACAACTCGCGCACACAGTCTGCATGGCCGGCACGCGCTGCCATGACAAGCGCATTACCGGTGCTGATAGGTTGCAGCGAGGCCCCGCCGTTCAGCAAAAGGGCCACGCACTCGGCATGCCCCTGCACCGCTGCTCTGCCCAGCGGTTTAAGCCCCGAGTACGATAAATCGGCATCTGCCCCGGCCTCAAGCAAGGCGCGCACGCAATCTACAGCCCCCACCTCCGCCGCAAATTGCAGCGGAGTGAGGCCATTTTCCATACGGGCGTTTACATCTGCACCGGCCGGCATCTCTTCTTCAGATGGTGTTTTCATGTGGTTGAATTTTAAATATCATCTTTTTCTTTCGTAAACTATGCGGCATCTGCGCCTCGGCTAAGCAAGAGCTCAACAATGCGGGTGTGGTTCCCGGCAACAGCGGCAGCAAGCCCATTGACGGGGGCGGCACCTTTCCACAGCAAAAGGTACACAACGGGCAGATGTCCGTGGGAGGCCGCAGCAGCCATCCCCCTGTTCGGGTCGGCGCCGCGCGCCAACAACAGGCTCACCATGCGCTTTTCACCGGCAGCGGCGGCAGCGGCCAGGCCCTCGCTCGGGTCGGCGCCAAGTTTCATCAAGGTTTTGGCGTCTGTCAAGCGGCCTTCAGCAGCAGCCTCGGCCAAGCCCACATTCGGGTCTGCCCCGGCGGCGAGCAACAATCTCATATTCCTTTTGTGAGCAAAAGTTACCGAACGGCTGAGGGCTTTACTCGGGTCCGCCCCATGCTGCAGAAACAGCTCCACGGTGGCCTTACGGCTACAATGAGCCAGCCCGAAAATAGGGTCTGCCCCGGCAGCAAGCAGCAGCTTGATGATAGATTTGCGACCATATTCTACCGCACAGGGAAGCACGGAATGGGGGGATGCACCGTGCTGCAATAACAGCTTAAGGCATTTGGCATGCCCCTTTGCAACAGCCATCATCAGGCTGTTTACGCCATTCCCGTCGGCAGCATTCACATCTGCCCCGGCAGCAAGCAACAGACTGACACATGCGGCATGTCCATATCTGACTGCACGCATCAGACTGCTTTCGCCTTCGAAATCCACCTTGTTCACATTCGCCCCTGCGGCAAGCAACAGCTTGACACATGTGGCATCACCATTGTTGGCAGCAACCATCAGGCTGCTCCATTTATCGGCATCCTCGGCATCCACCTCAGCCTTGGCTGCAAGCAACTGTTTAACACAGTCGGAATGGCCCTTGAAGGTTGCCAACATCAAGGCAGGCACCCCCTCACCATCCACCGCATTGGCGGCAGCACCGGCAGCCAACGCTGCCATAACGGCTTGCGCATCGTTGTGCTGAACGGCGTTCAACAAGTTTTCGTTTAATTCGTTGTGTGATACTTGGGAATTGTGATGTGTGTCGGCGATAATCATAGAAAAAGTAGGAGAAAAATACATGCCTCCGCATATAAATTAGTTCTAATTTATTTTTCGCTTGTTGCATTTTATTGAAAATGAATCACTTATAACTTTTTGAGCAATACACGCATGAGCGCCCCGTTACCCTGAGAGTCGGGGTTGGGGTTGCCGGTAAGGGCATCGTAGGTAGCCTCGCCGATGTCGGGCGGGTCGGTAGCCAGCCACTCAAGGTAGCGCTTGAGGGCGGCTTCGCGGCTCCAACCGTTGGCATCTTGCAAAGCCAGGTGCAGGCAATAGGCCATTTGCGTATCGTCCGTCACCACGCCGGGTTGGCGATCCGTGCAAATGCAGAATCCCGGCACCATATCTTGCAGGCCATCGGGATATTTGGTGGCAATATCC
>JAZNGY010000166.1:0-3920 GCA_045576695.1 Akkermansia sp. | reverse complement strand
GTACAGTCGGGATTTCCCCTCGAACTTCCTTTTCCACGGTTCGTTACCTCCCCGCAGTTGTTCTTCAGGTCTGGGATTCCGCATCATCGCGGCTCCGCGCGGACTTTCACCGCAGTGCGCATATCGCGTCGGTCGTACTGTAAACAGCCCAACAACTTGCCGTTTGCGGGGCTGTTTACGGAAAAACGAAATAGGGTTGAAACTTATTCCGCAGATTCAAGCATGGGCAGCAGTTTCTCCCACACCATATCAACCGTAATCAGTTCAATGGTGGAGGGCGATATCATATTAACGGAACGAGGCCCACGCAATGCGCCTACGGCTGTGCGTTTATCATAAATGGCAATGGCCGGCGCGCCGGAGAGCGATGCCATGTGAGAGGGCCCGGTGTCATTACCCACGGTGGCCAACGCGCGGCGAGCGAGGTCGGGTATATCCAGCAGAGAGGTTTTATTAAGCATGCTCACCGCCATGGAAGAAGCGCCGACAATGGCGTTAATTTCCATTTCCTCGGCCTTGGTACCAATTACCACAGAGTGAATACCGCGCTCTGCCAAACGGGCCGCCAGCTCAGAATAATTGGCAATGGGCCAGCGCTTGTGCGGGTGGTTGGGGGAGCAACCGGGTATCATCATCACAAACTTCTCCGGCAATTCCCCGAAATGCTTATTCTCGCCGTGCAAGAATGACAAATCTGTCACCGGCATGTTGAAAGGATACTCCACTTTGGTCAACTTGCCACGCCCGCGGCCTTTTTTCTCCACCTTCCAGGCAAAGCTCTTACGCGCACTCACCCAAGTGAAGGAGTGGGGCATAAACCAACGGAACACGGGGAAATACTTTTTCTCGGTTCGGCTTACGCACTGGAAGTCAAAAATGTACTCAAAGCCCCCGCTTGTCACCTCTTTGACCAGGCGAATTTGCTCTTTGAGGTTAAACCAAGAGACGCGGTTATCAATAATGTAGTTACTGAAAATGCCGGCTTGTTTGGCAATGGACAAGAAGGCCTTGTTCGTCATGAGGGTGAGCTCGGCATCGGGAAAACGGCGGCGCACCTCCATCATACCGCCCAGCTCGAGCACAAAATCGCCCAGTGCCCCCAGTTTAATAACCAATATCTTTTGCATAATAAATCACTCAGTTAAAAAAGGTATCATCTCTTGCGGATTTGCGACCACCGCCGTAGCCAAGGCAGAGCTGCCCCCGGCAGAGAGCAAGTAATTGCGCCCCACACCGGCATTTTTACCGGCCTGCACATCGCGCTCTTTGTCGCCCAGGGAAAGCGAGGCCGCCATATCAATGCCCCATTTTTCCTCGGCTTTCAGGAAAAGGCCGGGGTTGGGTTTGCGGTCTTCGTGCTCCAGCCAAGGGCAGTGCAAAACATCCAGCACGGGCACGCCGTGCGCGGCAAACTGCTCTTTGAGGTATGCGGTAAACAGCTCGTAATCAGCCTCCGTAAAATAGCCCCGTTCTATACCGGATTGGTTGGTAATGATGACAATATCATACCCTGTCCCTACTGCGGCACGGCACAGCTCAACAATACCGGGCACCCACTCAAAATCCTCTATGCGATAAACGTAATGCTTATCGATATTGATGGTACCATCGCGGTCCAGAAACAGGGCACGGCGCTTACTCATACATTGCTTTTTCTACCAGCTCGCAAATCAGATGCCCGCAGGTAATATGCTGCTCTTGAATATGGTTGGTAACACCGGCAGGCACATCAAGGCATATATCTGCCGCCTCTTTCATTTTGCCGCCACCGCAGCCGGTAAAGGCAACGGTGGTAATGCCCATGGCCTTGGCCTGCTCAAAGGCCAGCAACACGTTTTTGCTGTTGCCACTGGTAGAAAGGCCGATGAGCACATCGCCCTCTTGGCCTATGCCCTCTACCTGGCGGCGGAACACGTCATCATACCCGTAGTCATTGCCTATGGCGGTGAGAATAGACGTATCTACCGTAAGCGCCACAGAGTTAAGGGCTTTTCGCTCAAGCTTATAACGCCCCACAAACTCGGCAGCCAAATGCTGAGAATCGGCCGCAGAGCCACCATTACCGCAGAACATCACCTTCTTGCCGGCCTTGAGGGCACGGGTGCAGGCGTCCGCAATATCCATAATAACGGCGGCGCGGGCAGACAGCGCCATGAAGCTCTCTGCCACGCCCTTTAATTCAGCGCAAATCCATTCTTGTTTCATATCTCAATTATTGATTTTTTCTACAATTGATGTGGTAGAGAAACCATCTACGCGGGGCAACTCTACAGCCTTGCCGCCGTAAGATTCCACCAACTGCCCCTCGGGCCATTTATCGATGGGGTAGCCCTCTTTGGCAATCACATCCGGGCGCAGTTTCTCAATAAGGGGCAATGCGGTATCTTCTTCAAAGATAATCACATAATCCACGGGTTTAAGCCCCATCACCATGGCAGAGCGCGCCGCCTGGTTGTTGACGGGTCTGCTGGGGCCCTTGAGGCGGCGTACGGACTCATCGCTATTCAAGCCGACAAAGAGCACATCGCACAGGTCGCGCGCACGCTCGAACGAGCTGAGATGCCCGGGGTGCAAGATATCGAAACAGCCGTTTGTAAAGCCCACCACCATGCCTTGCTCTTTGAGTTCTTCGGCCAAGCGGGCAGCGGCATCCACAGTAAGAACGCGGGCTTGCTCCTTATGCTCAAGCTTGTGTTTCAACTCTTCGCAGGTGACGCAGGCGGTGCCGAACTTAGCCACCACAATACCGGATGCTGCGTTGGCTATCTTCATGGCCTGGCGCATGGATACACCCGTTGCCATGGCCACACCCAAAACGGCAAGAGAGGTATCGCCGGCGCCGGATACATCAAACACTTCCTTCGCCTCAGTGGGTATCCACTTGTAGTCCTCTGCCTCGTCGCCGGGTATATAAATCATGCCATACTCGCTGAGCGTTACCAACAGATTGCTGACCCCATAACGCTTGCATACGGCGCGGCCGGCTGCCACGGCCTCTTCCGCAAAATCGGGGGAGGCGGGGTCAAACGACTGCCCGGTAACACCCTCAAACTCTTTTCTGTTGGGTTTTACCAAGGTTGCCCCGCGGTATATGGAGTAATCATTCGTCTTGGGGTCTACAATAACCGGGCAACCGGCCTTGCGTGCCAAATCTATCACCGCAGGGGTGAAACGCTCATCAAACAAACCTTTGCCGTAGTCTGAAATCATCACCATATCAATCTCCGGCAACTTCTTCTCCATGGCGGCCAACAGAGAGGCCATCACATCCTCCGGCATGTTGAGCTTCTCTTCGCGGTCCACACGCAGCATGTGCTGGCGGCCCGATACAAAGCGAGTCTTAACAGAGGTGGGGTACCCCGGCAGCGAGACCAACAAATCATTATCTGCCCCCAAATCTGCCATGAAACTGCGCAAGGATTTACCCTCTTCATCTTGCCCCACCACACCTACAAAACTTGTGCGGCAGCCCAAACTGCGCAAGTTGGCCACCACGTTACCGGCACCACCCAACATGCGGCGGCTGCGCTGCTCAAGCAACACGGGTACCGGTGCCTCGGGCGACAATCTGTTCGTTTTACCGTACACAAAAATATCAAGCATCATATCCCCCACGCACATCACACGGATGTCGGGAAACTGATCCACATACGAATATAAATTTGCAGTAGCCATACCGGTCGGAGAGTTTGCAGTGTAAGTCTCGATTCTTGACCTACACTATACCCTATTCTGCCCGTGGCGTCAACCGAAAACGCCACCACCCACCACAAAATGTCGGCATACGCGGGAGTTCAATTAGAGAATTTGAAATATGCATCCCGTAAATTACAATTTATCGGGGTGTTTGATGTGAGCGAAGCGAACCGAATTTTTGAGCCTCGCCGTATGGCGAGGCGGTATATGATAGCCCAGGGTAC
>JAZNGY010000165.1:0-3735 GCA_045576695.1 Akkermansia sp. | reverse complement strand
TCTGCGTGATGTCGCTACAGGCAAACGCCATTACACAGGCGTGACTCATGATTTGCAAGAACGCTTGGCTATGCACAATGCAGGGCATGTACCGCACACTTCCAAATTTGCACCATGGTATATTGAAACCGCCATTGCTTTTCGTGACAAAGAAAAAGCCTTGGCATACGAACGCTATCTTAAAACAGGCGCCGGCAGAGCCTACGCCATTAAACATTTTTGATTTTCAATACTTACGCAAGCTTAGGCATTGCAGGGGACTTCGCTAATGCTACGCCCACCCTAGCGCTCGCAAGCCCCGCCACCGCCCTGCCAGGCGCAAAACGCCCCAAAAAGCCCCAAAAGCCTACTATGCCTACCCGTCACGGCGTATCGAAGAGAAGCCGGAATCCTCTTTTCCTAAGCTTAAACGCCTTTTAGGGGTACTAAACATGCTTCGAATCTACAATTTGTTGATTCTGTGAGCTTAGGCGATTTTGAGCGAATGGTGACTCTGTGACAAGCAAAGATGTTTCGAACTGCCAATCTACACA
Source organism: Akkermansia sp. (assembly GCA_045576695.1). GTDB lineage: Bacteria > Verrucomicrobiota > Verrucomicrobiia > Verrucomicrobiales > Akkermansiaceae > Akkermansia. Next base: position 3,202 of record JAZNGY010000165.1, on the reverse strand, counting down.
GAATCAGGTGTTTAAGGCGCATTTTTCGCCGGGTGGCAACCTAAAATGAAACATCGCTTGCAAGGCAACAAAAAGACACTTGCAAGCGATGGACAGGAGTTGGGGCTTACATTCGCATCCGCTCTTTATCTTAACCTCGTTGTATGGGAACCTTTCGTTCAGGAAGTTCATCATATACTCTCTCGCCAACAACAATGAGAGATACGAAACCGACATGAACAAAATTACTCATGGAGTTATTAGTAGGGCATGATAAAAGCAATTCTTCGCCTGCTGCAATTTCGAGTTTACCGGGTAAAGAAAGAGCTACGTTCTTTTTCCCTTGTATCACATAAAATGGTGTTCGGTGTAGCCTTATGTGTACCCCCGTAGAACGCAAAATAACATCCTTCTCTCCCGTATTTTTTATAGTTACCGTCAGAGTTCCAGCAGAGTATACTGCTTGAAAGGTTATAGCATCATAAGACTTTTTGATTGTTTCGGAATCATCATAGACAAAAGGCAGCCTGTAGAGGTCACCCATAGACACGCTGGAGCGCTGGTAATAGGTGTTCCCTTTGAGTTGGGTTGCAGCCTCGGTATGGCTATTGCAAGCCACCGCCGCAAGGCACAGGGCTGTGGTGGCAAGGATTCTGGGGATGGTGGGCAAAGTCATCACAAAGTGTGTATTTGTTGCAGGGATTTTTATTGCGAGCTTCCGGGGGTATTATTTCTGCCAAACACACCATCATATACAGATTCACCATGGCGTTTCTGTTCTTTCTCATGAAAATCTTTGCAAGAACAGGCTATAAACGCATTCAGCCAAAAGGGGACTATGGCATCCACCCGGTGATTTTTGCTGTCTTTCAGGTGGGCTTCTCTCTCTGCGTTATAAACGTAATGCGGAAATTCTGCTGTATCGAGGAAAGAGTTAGAACTCGCGAACATAGGTATTCCGTTTTTGTAATCTATAACTTCTATTTCATTTTTTGCAAACAGAATAATTTGGTTTGTTTTTTCGTGATAATAGATGTGATAGCGGACTTCTCCCCCATGCACATCTGCTCGGCGCAACCGGAAAGTTTTTCTTGCGACACGGTCAGAATCGTTATCGCTGGAGCAATTGGTAATCTGCCAGCCGGTTCTTTGAATTTGCTGTTGAAGCTCGGGCGTGAAATAATCCTGTCCGGCTTTAATTGTCAGAGCGCTTTGCTGGCAGCTACTCACTCCCACCGCAGCAAGGCACAGGGCTGTGTTGGCTAGAATTTTGGGGAATTGGAACTTGGCCATTTTCTTATTTTCTTGCTCTGTTGTTTCCAATCAGCCAAGCAACGTTTCATGATATGCTTGGCGCGTTCATCTATCGCTTCACTTATCCCGCATCGTTCAACTTTAAGATGTTGACCTCGAATTAGAATCATTTGGCTATGTGTCCACTCATCAGAAAAGACGCTCTGTGTGGATATCCGGCAGGCGGCGGCAACGAAATCGCCAGACTCATCAAAAAGGTATCTGATGCATACGGCTACCATACTTGTCGAAAAACTTTCTTCTATGTACGCTATTTTACTATCGGCTGCAAAATAAGAATAAAGCACACTCGATTCATCTAAATCGGCGGTTATTTGCGAGGAGACGCCTTGAATAACAACTGCTTCTTCCGGATAATGGTTTTTCCATTCTGACGCAGTTAACGTGCCCGACCCTACCGCAAGGCACAGGGCTGTGGTGGCATGGAAGGTCTTCAGGGCCTAATTGACGAGTTTAATACTCTTTGCTGCTCTTCCGGAGTCGGAGTGCGAAAACCTACGATATCTAAAGAGATTTCGTAAACAACAAAGTCATTGGGATTTCTGCTGGTTTCTTTTTCTGTAGCAGGACGCTTGGTAATGGTTAATTCCAAGTCTGGACAAATGTACCCATGGAAGTCGGTAAATTGAAGTTCTAACGTCTGCTCAGAATTTTGAAGTTCTGCGTCTAGTTCGACTTCCTTCTCTAGGGGGCAAGTGCAAAAAGCTCTGTATGGCTGATTAAAAGTGAGAGGAGCGCGACTCGCGAGTATGCTAACATCAAGTTTTTCCCCTAGGTTTTTGTAATACTCAGCAAAGTGACACACCATGTGATAGCGTGACAAGTGACGATATTTAGTAATCTCTTTTTGAGTGAGATATGAGTATACGCCTAAAACACAACAGCCAATAAATAGCGATATTGTGATTATCAGAAGCTTCTTATTACGGGGCTCATCTTTCATAAAATTATCTCCTTTACTTATAATAATACTTCCCGGCACCGAATCCGCAACAAAAAATGGCAGAAAGTGCCGATTTTCTAATAAATAGACGCTCGCGGCGGACATTTTGTTGCGCGTTTCCTGTATTTCTGTTGCCAATGGCGCAAAAACTGAGGCTGCAAGGGGAGGATTCGCTCGAAGTGGAGCCTTGGTCTGCCGGGTGCGGGTCATGTGGTTGCGGCCTGTCTGGGCGTAGATTTATCGAAGCCTGAGTAGTGTTTTGTACGTTGTTTATAGTTCGGCCGGAATCTTGAGGAACTCGCTCATGGGGTACGCCCCGGTCATGCTGATATCCTTATCCTGGAACACGAGGAAATAGCGATACCCCGGCCCGGCTTGTTCCTGCCATGCTCTGCCCAAGTGCAGCTTGGCCAGCGTCTCCTCATTGGCCCGATAATCGCCCTTGGTCTCGATGATGACTATCTTCCCGGAGCGCGTTCTCACGATAAAATCCGGATAATGGTTGATAAAGCCATTGATGGCGAAACCCGTTCGCGCGATATTACGGTGCCACCACCATCAAAATAATGCATAATCAATTGTCTTCACCGACTCCTCGTACCAGATTTTTCACTTCATTGACTTCGCGGATGAATTCTTCAGAAGACGGCAAATACAAGCGATACTCACTGGCAAGGATTGTTTGATTGTCCTGCGGCAATGTCATTTTGTCAGCTGTGTCATTCTTTGCGGCGCACAGCAGGATGCCAATGGTTGGATTTTCATCCGGTCGTTTCTCTGTACGGTCGTAGTAGTTGACGTACATTTGAAGCTGTCCTAAATCCTGATGTGTTAATTTGCCGGTTTTAAGCTCTATTACCACGAAACAACGAAGAAGACGGTTATAGAAAACCAAGTCTGCATAATACTCATCATCCTCAACTAGCAATCTCTTCTGTCAAGCAACAAAAGTGAATCCGTTACCCA
>JAZNGY010000164.1:0-13653 GCA_045576695.1 Akkermansia sp. | reverse complement strand
TCTGATAATCAAAGCACAAGAATCCCATGCCTTGAAAAGTTGTGTGGAATTTGCGTCGCGGCTGCACCCGGGGCTAGTGGTCCGCCGCCCCGCTGTCACGGGGCTTAGGAATTCGGCTCACTTTCGTTCGCATGTATCTGCCCGACAAACTCCGATTTATCACCCGAAACGTTTAACTGCGCGTTATGAAAAAAAAGCCGTTGGTATTGGGCTAAGCTCTGAAAACTTCGTCCTTCGGAGTTCGTATTTCGTACTTAAATCACAGTTGTTCTACGTTGAAGGTAGATTCTACCACGATATCGGGTGGGGAGGAGGCGCGGATGGTGTGTTGGCCGGGGGAGAGGATGGCGTAGGTGCGTCCGTTGCGCTCGATAATGGGCAGGGATGGTGATTGCCAGGTGGTGGTGGCGGGGGGCATGGTGGCGCGCAGCTCGAGGTAGCGGCCGTTGTGGGGCAGGGTGGGGTCCAGCAGGGCGGTGGTGCCGTGTGCGGGGATGAGGATGGTGGGGCGGCGGCCGGAGTCTGCGGTGGTATCTACCACAAAATGGCGGCGGTTGCCGTGGTGGGCGAACCAATCTGCATAGCGGGCATCAAGGATAACGCGGCCTTTGGAGTCGAGCTTGGGGGTGGGCAGGGCGGCCAGTTGCTCTGCCGTGGCAAGCTCGGTAGCGCGGGCATTGTGGGGTGTGGCATCGGTGGCAAGGGTGCCGGTGCGGGTGTCTACCTGTACCTCTTGCAAGCCGTTGGGGCGGGTGGGGAAGCTGAGGGGTGCGCTGTTGTACTCTTGCAGGCGCATCATAACGCGGTGAAAGATGGGGCCGGCGCCGGAGATGCCCGAGATATTGAGCATGGGCGAGTTGTCAAAATTACCGACCCACACGGCCACGGTATACTCTGCGGTAAAGCCGCAGCACCAGTTGTCGCGGTAGTCGGAGGAGGTACCGGTTTTGGCCGCGCAGGGGAAGGGGAAGCGCAGGCAGGCGCCCTCGCCGAAGGCGGGGGCGCGGGCGGCGGTATCGCTGAGAATGTGGGCAATTTGGAAGCAGTGCTGCGGGTTGAGCAGGGCCGTGGGTGCATCTGCGGGGTGTGGCAGTTGGGTGTAGAGGGGCAGTTGGGTGCCGTTGCGTGCCAAGGTGCTGTAGGCATGTGCCAGTGCAGTAAGGGTAACATGCGCATTGCCGATGGCCAAGCCCAAGCCGTATTCTTGTTTATCGCCGCTCAGGCTCATACCCAAGGCACGCAGAGTGTTGAGCAAGGGGGTGATGCCGCCGTAGAGGTTGAGGGCCTCCATGGCCGGTACGTTTTGAGAGCAGGCCAGCGCCTTGCGAATGCTGATGGGGCCCATGTAAAAATCATTGTAATTACCGGGGGCGCGTATGCCGTCCTCACTGCGGTAGAGGGTGGGTACATCTGCCATGACGGTGGCGGGCCAAGCCCCGTTGCCGAATGCTTGCAGGTAGACAAAGGGCTTGAGGGTAGAGCCCGCACTGCGCGGTATGGCTGTGCCGTTGAGGTGGCCGCCGCGTTGGCTGGTGGGGTCTGCCGCGGGCAAGGCAACCAGCAGCTCGCCGGTGCGGTTATCAATAACCACCACCGCGGCTTGAGACACATTGTGGCGGTACAGTTGTTGCAGCTCTTGCAGGGCAATGGCGGCAATATCGTTTTGTAAGGCGGCATCAAGCGTGAGGGTGCCCGGGGTGGTGCCCAAAAAGGTGGGGGCGTTGATGCGGTGGGCCTGCACCCCCAAGGGGGCATCTGTGGGTGCGCCCATTTTGGTCAATATCATATTGCGGCGGGCAAGGGCCGCTTGCGGGTGGCGCAGGGGGTCCAGGCGAGAAGGCGCGCGCACCAAGGCAGCCAGCAGGGCGGCCTCGTGGGTTTGCAGCTCTGCCGCATGCTTGCCGAAGTAGAACAGGGCGGCGGCCTCTGCCCCGCGGCATTGGTTGCCGAAATCTGCCGTGTTGATGTAGGCCAGCAGCAGCTCGTCTTTGCTGTAGCGGTACTCCAGCGCGCGTGCTTGCAGCGCCTCTTGCAGCTTGGTGCCGTAGTTGCGCTCTGCCGGTGGGTTGCAGAGCTTGACCAACTGCATGGTGAGGGTGGATGCACCGGATAGCGAGGTGCCGCGCAGGCGGTGCCATGCAGCGCGCCCCGCGGCCAATAAATCTACCCCGCCATGGCTGTAAAAGCGGGCATCTTCCGCCGCAACAAGGCAGCGTGCCAGCTCTTGCGGCAGCTCTTGCAGCGGTTGGTGGCGGTAGCCGTCTTGCCCGGGGATGAGGCCCAGAAATTTTCCGTTGCGGTCAAGCACCAGGCTGTCGCAGGCCACGGGCAGCTGCGGCGGTGTTACAAAAAAAGGTATGGTGTACCATGCCGCAAGGCAAAGCACAATAAAGCTGCCTGCGGCCCACAACAACATACGCAGCCACCGCCTGCGTGGGGCAGGCGGTGGCGTGGTTGCTGTGGGGGTATCAGCCGTCATTTATTTGACATGGAGTTGCTGCGGAATGCTCAGGCCGCGCACCTCGGGGCGGTACATGAGCTCTGCCTTGGTGGCGGGGGCCGTTACCTCGCCACGGCGCAGCACGCGTGCCACATAGGTGGCCTCCATCTTGCCGGAGCCCATGTAGGTGGCAAAGAAGCGCACGCGGTCTTTGAGGAACTCTTTATTGTCTATGCAAGAGCCCCAATACCACCAGCCGCGAGCTTGCTCTGCCGTAATTTGCGGCGGCAGTGCCTGCGAGCTGAGGGCGGGGTTGACGGCCTCGAAAGCAGCGGGCAGGCGGTCTTCTACCACCAGGTAGCGCAGGTGGTGGGGCGGCACGGCGGCATCTGCCTCTACCGTGAGGTGCACCTTCACCACATCGCCCACCGCAAAGGTGGCTGTGGGTTGCCAGCTGCCGTCGGGCAAGAGTTTCTCGAAGCGGCGAGTCACCTTAAGCCCCTCGTTAATAGCCTGCACGGGCTGGGCTTGGGCGATGTGGCCCTCTGCATAGCCGGTAATGTAAAGGGTGTCACCCTGTGTGGCGTAGGCCGTGTTGGAGCCGTAGGGGGTGGTGAGGATGAGCGGTTGCTTGGTGGAGATGCTTTGCCCATTCACCACGGCAACCTTGTTCTGTATGTCGGCATGCTCCATGAACTCGTGCACGGCGATGGTGGTCCATGCATTGCGCCAGGTAGAGTAGGTGAGGCTGCCGCTGTCCAGGAAATCGCGCATGGCTTCTGCGGTTGCTTGGGCTTTGGGGGCATCTGCAATGGTGTACAGCAGGCGTATGATTTCTACCGGCGGCAAGATATCATAGCTGTAGTAATACTCGGGTTTCTTTTCGGCATCTGCGGCCACGGCTTCTTGCATGAGGGCGGCAGCCTCGGGGTGGTTGCACATGCGGGCGCAGAGGGCCAGCATCCAGCGTTGGGCCGGGCTTGCTTTCTTCAGGCTGCGGGTGCGTGCAATGCACTTATCCAAGAGCTCGTGCTGCAACCTGCCGGCACGGGCCAGCACATACAGGTTGAGCAAGCGCGGGGGCACCGTGGCGGACTTGGGCGCCGTGGTGAGGAACCCGCCGAGCCTGATATCCTGCTGTGTATCCTCCGGCAGGGCAGCGGCCTCAAGGTCAGAGTACATGTTGTTGAGCCTGTAAGAGTAAATACCCGTGGCGTTCACATGGTGCTCTAAGGCCAGTTGGCTTACCAAGATGACATAGGCAGAGTATTCGCTGGGCTCGGTAGAATTATCCCAGTAGCCGTATTGGCCTTTGCCCTTGTAGCGCTTGTTGAGGCGCTCAAAGGTATCTTCCAGGACGTCCTCGCGGTTTTTGTCGGTAGGCAGCTGCATACCGAGGGCTTCCTCAAGCTCGGGTTTGAGAATCCACGGTATCACGGCAGAGCTGAGCTGCTCGCTGCAACCGTAGGGGTAGGTAAGCAGGTATTGCAGGTGGTAGCGCAGCCCCATGAGCGGCGAGGTAGAGAAGGTGAGCTCTACAGGGGTCTCTGCGCGGTATGCCGTCTTCACCAAATCGTGCAGGTTGATGGTGCCGGCATCTGTCAAGGTGTAGAAGATACGCTCTCTCAGGAAGGGGGTGGGCGGTATCACCTCAAACTCCAGCTTAACGGCATCTTTACAAGCTGCCAAGCGCGCACTGCTGCCGGGGGTGGCTGCCTGCACGCGCCACTGCAGCTCTGCGGTGCCGGTGGAGTTCATCTTGACGGGGAAGGTGATGGTAACGGGCTCGTTACCCGTGAGGCGCACGGTTTTTTCGGGCTCGGGCAGGGTAACATTGGTGCCGCTGATGCTCACCTTCCACTCCACGGGGTTGCCGTTGGCGGCCTCTGCCAGTTGCTCCGGCAGCATGCTGACGGTAACGGGCAGGTGCAGCAGATCTCCCTCTGTTGCGCCGTTGGGGGCTATCGGCTCAAGCATAATGGGCTTGGTGACGTGGTAGGCGGTCTTGGCAGAGCCAAAGCGGTCGCGGTCTGCCGCAACGGCCATGACACGGTAGCGGGTGAGGGTATCGGGGTTGACGTATGAGGCGCGGAAGCAGCCGTTCTCATCTGTCTTGATACTGCCCAGCCACAAGGCGCAGGGGTTGAAGTTTTCGCGCAGGTAGTCTGCCTCTTCGTCCGATACGGCGCCGCCGTAGCCGCCACCATCAGCGCCACCGCCGATGAACACACCCTTGTTGCCCATGTAGCGGTGCTTCATATTCTCGCCGTAAAGCTGGCTGAGGGCAGAGTAGGTGTTTACGCCGTGGGGGCGGCCTGCTTGGCTGTAGAAGAAGTATTGCGGGCAGGGCAGGGCATAGCCCAGCACTTGCAGGGTGCCCTCGTCTTCTGCATACAGGGTTACATCTGCATGGGGCACGGGGTTGCCGGCGGCATCGCGCACCACGCCGCTCACCTCGCAGGTGTCGGTGGGCAACAGGTGGGTTTCGGGGGCGGTCAGCTCTACGCTCAGCACTTTCTCGGGCGTGGCTACATTAAGGCTGCATACACCCATCTTGAGCATGGGCTCACCGTCTTTCTTGCGGTCGTTGGCGCTTTGTATCAGCGAGATAGATACATAGACCACGGGTGCATCGCCCGCCTCTACCGGCACCTCAATTACAGGGTGGCTTACGGTAACGGTGCGCTTGTAGTGGCGCAGCACCTTGCCGCGCTCCACAGTTACCAGCACCTCGGCATCTATGGGTGTTTGCACCAGTATGTGGGCGGTATCGCCGGGGTTGTACATGTCTTTGTCGGGCACCATGGTAATTTCGCTGCCGTGCTCATAGTACCAAGGGGATTCATCATCACCCCATACATAATGGCGCACGGCGCTGGTGTTGGTGTTGCCCTTGGTGTCGGTGCAGGTGGCCTCAATGGTGTAAATGCCGGCGTGTTGCAGCGGTATCTCCACGCTATTGGGGGCACCGCTGAAGGAGACGGGGGCATCCCACACCACTTCTTCCTCTTTCACATTATGCACGCCCGAGGCGGAGGCAGAGCCATAGCGGTATGCCTTGTGAGAGGTGCGCACCACCTTGATATTGCCTTGCAGGGGCGCGCCTTGCCAAGCCTTGCCATCGGGGCACACGGCCACAATGCTAACGGGCAATTTTTGGCCGACTTGCAAGAGGCGTTGTTCTGTTTTGATACCGGCGTACACCTCGCAGGGGTCGATGACGATTTCTCGGGTGCTTTTCAAGCTTTGCTCGTTGCCGTTGGTCACGGTTGTGACGCCGGTAATGGCAATGCGCCCGCGGTTGAATTCTTCTTCCTGCGGTATATCGAATACGCAAGCGCCGCAGCCCTCGGCGTCCAGCTTGTCCTCAAAGGAGTCTGAGCAAATGTAATCGCTGCCGGCGCTTTCATTGCCCAGATAATAGGCAGAGAAGTGAGCCCACGTGTCTTCGCGGAAGTCGCCGAAGCGGTATTCCTTCCACTCGGCAGGGTAGAAGTTGTAGCGCTCGTAGTACACCCGCCAGTGTACCTTACCGTCAGCCACCGGGGTGGTGGTAAAGTTGGTAGCCGTGGCGTCAATTTCCACGGTGCGTTCTGCCCAATCCGTTGTCATCTCGCTTTCCACCTCAAACTCATTGCGGCGGAACTCCTCTACCGTGAGGTCGGTGTGGTCGCGGCGAGACTCGTTGATCAGGTTGTGCTCAACATACCAATCCTCGGTGCTGACATTGTAGCGGGCCAAGGCAGCGTAGTCGGGGCTGGTGCCGTTGTCGTCGCCCTTGTACTTGATGTCGAACTGCACGCTGTGAGACCCCACACCGTGGGTGGTAACATCTAAGGTAAAGCTGCCGTCTGCCGCGGGTGTTACGCTGACCACCTGCTCCTTATTCTTGTGCCGAATGGTTGCGGTAATGCTCTCAATCTCCGGCGTGTGCAACTCATTATTACACACCCAGCGCACCATGCCTTTAATATGGGCAACCTCGCCCGGGCGGTAGATGGAGCGGTCTTTAAAGGTGTAGATAAGCGCCTGCGGCAGCTCATCTGCCGGTATACCCAGCTGCGCCAGGCGCTCAGAATCCCAAGAGTAGCTGGCGTCCGACTCATTTCTGCGCGGGTTGTACATCACCACCGCGCTGTCATTGGCCGTGCACAGGCGGAAGAAGCGGGTCTCTGCGGGGAAATCTCCACACGCCACGCCTTGGCTCAGCGGCAGCTTTGCCAGTGTTTTGCCCTTGGCATCCAGCATATACAGGGTGCCCTCTGCAATCTCTTTGCCGTCCGACAAGTGGTAACCCCAAGCAAACAGGCGCTTGCCGTTGAGTTTCCACATCAGCCCCAAATCCGTTACCTGCACAAGGCCTTGGTTAACGATGGGGGCAGAGTAATCGTCTCTGCGCAAAGACTCACCCGATATTTCAACCAAGTAGAGGCCGGTTTTATCCGCATGGCCGAAGGGTTGGGTAAGGTTGATTTTTGTGGTGCCGTAAGAGCTCTCCAGCGGGTAGGTAACCTCTTGCTCAATACCGGGCAACATATCCACCGGCACGGCGTGCATACGGTTAACACGCGCAGAGGGAGAATTTTTGATTTGGCCGGTTTGCTCCCAAGTAACGTGCTTATTATCCGCATCGTCATACCATGCCTCGTAGGCATTGATGGCGCTCACCACGCTCGGGCCATCGCCCGCAATTTTACAAATGCGTACTTGGCCGTTTTTAATGCGGCCGTACTCGCAGTTGATGGTGGTGGCACCGCCGCTCATCATGTGGCCGTTGGTCACATCACTGCGGATAAAGGGGGAGCGCGGTGTCAAATCCGTGGTATCGGAGGAGGCTTTTTCGGTGGTTTGGCCGGTAATGGACTCATAATGCCCGCTGCAAGTGAGCGTGAGGCTCGGCGCGTTTTCGCCCCCCAAGTCGGCATGCAGTACTACCTCTGACACACCCTGCACCGTGCGGCCATCGCTCAGCTGATAGCTGCGCATGTGCTTTGCGGTTGCCTCTTCATCTATGCGGATAACAACCTCTTGCCTGCGAATGGTGGCGCGCAGGGTGTTGTCCTCGTGCCATTTCAGCGGTACGGGGTCGGCATTGTGCTTGTAATCATGCACCTGCCACTCCAAACTGCGCAGCACGGCCGGTATGTCTGTTACCAAGGCGGGTTGGTAGAAGGTGAGGTTAACCCGGTTTTTGCCGAGCCCCTCTGCCGTGTTGGTAAGGTATACGCCCGGGGCTGAGGGGGTGACGGAGTAGAGGCACTTATCCTTATAACCCACTGACATATCGTGCGGGCGAGCGGCTTCCGGCAAAATAAGCTCCAACTTTTGATTAGCACACGGGTAGAACGGCAACTCACACACCCAGGTATGCGGCAAGGGGGTATTCGGCGGCAGGGCGGCCATGTCTGTCGAGTCACGGTCAGGCATTTCATATTCAAAAGCCTCCTTGTACTCAACCCAATGGGCTACGGCATCTGCGGCGGTAGCCGGGCGTATGTTGGCCGGCATTACCTTGTCACCCAATTTGAAATACAGCGTTGAGATGCGTTGCTCCAGCAGCTTGGAATCAAGCGCAGTTGTGCCACCCAAAAAGAGCACACGCGGCTTTTCCGGGTAGTTGCCGTTGCAATTAACCATGATGCCATCGCTCGTGTGGCCGATGAAGCGGGCCTCCGCGTATGTGTGGCCCTCCATATCTTGAATACCTGCCGGCACGCGCACCGTCACCGCCTTCATGGGGTCGGTATCAGCCGTTATCTTCAACTCCAGTTCAGAGGCCGACACCCACTCTGCCGTATGCGGTACGGTGGCCTCGGTATCGCTGTAGTACACCTCGGCATAGCCGGCGGTGGGGGCGGTTTCCAAGGCATCTTCCGCAATCATCGGCGTGGTGAAGTTGATGGTAAAGGTGGTATCCTTTTTTACCGTGGATTCATAGCCGTTGTGGGTGATTTGCGGTTTGAAATATGCTGCGGCCTCCGTGTTTGCTGTGGCGTTTGCCTCTTGCGCGTACGCAGGTACCGCGTGCGACAGCGCGAACAATAGGCAGCCCGTTAATAAAAGTGGTTTCATAATATGCTTATTTAAAATGGTTAGTGTATTACATTTCGCTGGCTCGTTTACCGCCTGCCGCGCGGATAAGTTCTGCGCATTCAAGGTGGTTTTCAGTTTCAGCCCTATCGAGAGCTGTTTTTTTATACTTAGAGTAATTAATATTAGTACCGGGTTGAGCTATAAGAAGTTGTAAAATGTCAAATTGGCCGTTAGCGGCAGCCGCGTGCAGCCCTTCATTCGGGTCTGCTCCTCTATCTAACAACAACTGCACTAAATCCTTATACCCACCTACAGCTGCCCCGTATATTCCTTCGGTGGGGTCTGCACCGTTTTCCAGCATCAGCTCAATAATATCCGTGTAGTTTTCAAATGCTGCACCGAAAAGCCCGGTAGATGGGTCTGCCCCGTTTTCCAGTAAGAGCCGGACGATATCTATATGCCCATAGCTTGCAGCTTCAAACATTCCGCTGGTTGCATCAGCTCCTTTCTCAAGCATTAATTTAACGAGATCTGAATGGCCATATTTTGCAGCATTGATGATTCCTATGTTTGGGTCTGCGCCTTTCTCAAGCATTATCTGAATGATGTCTTTATTTCTGCTCATGCATGCACCGAACAACCCTTCGCTCGGGTCTGCCCCCATTGTTAACATGAACAGTGATAAATCCAAATGCCCCCCCATGGCTGCTCCTCTTAACCCGTGGTCCGGGTTTGCGCCTTTTTCCAACAATATATGAGCTACATTCATATGCCTGAACATGGCAGCAGAACAAAGGCCGAAATTCGGGTCTGCGCCTTCTTCCAACATCATCTCTGCTATTGCCAAATTACCGCTTTGCGCAGCACCATATAACCCCATTTTCGGGTCTGCGCCTTTCTCCATCATTTGTCGTACGAGTTCTACATGCCCACCGTATGCAAGCCCGGCTAAATAGACCTTGGCGGCATGGGATGCTATGTCAAGCTTTTCATCAGGTATTACATCCCCGTTGTTACCTGCTTTCAAGTATGCTTTCTCCTCATCATCACAACATAGAGAATCTTCCAAATCTGCATATTCGTGTTGTACTATAACAATTTTTTCTGTGCTGAGGCTTGCGTCGGTATCGGCATTGCATAGGGCAGATGCCGCTGCCAGCAGCGAAACAATGAGATATTTCGGTTTCATTTTTTTTCTGAGTTATTTAGATGAGGTTTCAGTCATTTGTCATGTGTAAACCGGCATCAATACTTATTATTGATGTATTTACTTTACTAATGAGTATCTGTACAGCGAAATTATAACAATTTTTTTAAAAAAATAAAGAGGATTTTCCGTAATCGGACACTGCGTCGGAAAGATTGCATGATGATGCGTTGAGGTAAACCGACTTTTGGGCAGAAAGAGAGGCGTGTTCTTCATTTGCTGATTTTTGGAGAGGTCTGCGTTATGAATCCTCGTAGGGAGCAGGAATCTCACCGCTGAGGGTTATTTTTATGCGGCGGTTTGAATTTTTTTCGTACTCCAAATAATTAAGCATGCGCATGAGTTTATTGTATGCTTTTTGATGTTGGCGGTAAAGGCGCTCTTGCGCTTTGGCCAATTCTGATTCCCGCTCCATCGGCGCACCGCCAAGCATCTGCATTGCCATGCTGTTCATGCCGTTTTCTATAATACGGCGGGCAAGGCATAAGTCTCTCTTGGTGAAGCTCGGCATAAACTGTGGCTCTATCTCCATGACATCACCGGATAATCTCCGCGCGGTGTTGGTGCGGGAGTGTGAGCGGGTCTTCTTGGGGTACTTCGGCCGGCATTCATTGGGGGTAGGAGTAATTTCCATACTCATACATTAACACGCATGCCCCCTTTGTCAATACCTAAGGAAAATATTGTTGCTCTTTCGGGTGAAAAACTTTAGTTTGGTTTGCAGGTGATAGCCCTACAACTGACGGCGCCTATGATGACCGGCCTCAAAGTTCGGCACAAATCAAGGGGCGGAACAGGGCAAACGCATTAGGTAACGAACCTTGTAAGTTCTTTATTTACAATGTACAATTTACCATTTACAATTTTCTCTCGCTATGTAGCCGGGAAAGGATAATGCCTTATGGTGGACTTTCAGCTGATGAATATTTATATAAGAGCTTGTAAATTCAATAACTTTGTAAATTGTAAATGGTAAATTGTCAATCTGAAGAAAGTGTCATAATCCTAATGCGTTTGCCCTGAGGGGCGGAATCCGCGGCATTGACAAAAGCGGTAAAATGGTGTATTCTCAGGCGAAAGTAACAGATAATTTCAAGGTGATGAAAAAGATAGCGATAATAGTCTGCACAGCATGTTGTGGCATCACTGCGGTACAACCGCAGGCCGTGGCCGAGGTTGCCGAAACCGCCGCATTACCGGCCCATGAGGCAGAGCTTATGGTGAATGAGCTTATCGCCATCTTGAAAGAAATGACCGGGCTATTGGAAAGCGTGCAAGACAAAGACAGCGCAAAAGCCGTTGCCGAACAGCTGGAAGCGTTGGCGGACCGCATGCAGGAGTGCAGCCGTGAGCTGCAAAAGATGCCCATGCTTGATAAGCCCACCCGTGATAAATTGCACCAACAGCTGATGACGGTTGTGTTCGCCTATGCCCCGCGTATTCAGTCTGCCGTGGCTCGTCTCAAAAAGAATGAATACTACGGCTGCTCAGAACTCGAACACATAGCAAATGAACTGTAACGGTATGAAAATAGCTGTACTTATAGCGGCTACTGCCGGAGCCTGCGCGCCTCTTGCCGCGGCAGATACCTTGTGGGCAGCCGGCGTGTGCCGAGAGCAAGGTTGGTATGATTTTAATAAAGCCCGCGATGGTGCGCAATCTGAAATGTGTTGGGCTATTTGCGCGGCGAATCTCATTGCCTGGTGGCAAAATGCACAACCCGAGCAAAACCTGCCGAGCGGTGTACCCATGGGGGATGCCGTGTGGGATATTTATAAACAGACGTTTACCAACGAGGGGAGCGACCCCGACCAAGGCATACGCTGGTGGTACTCCGGCAAGTATGACCCCATGTTTGCCGATGAGGTACCCTGTGCCGCCATTACCACAGATGCCACCGGCAGTTATTATGCGGCCCGCGCAGGGCAGGGGGACGAGTTTTTCCACAAGCTGATTTACCGTGGCCGCGATAATCAGGTGAATGCCGGTACCGTGACCCGTGCTTTTTACGAGGGCTTCTCGCGCGGGGATGCTTTTTGGATCGGGGTTTCGTTCTATCGCCGCAATGGTGAGCAGTACACACACTCTCTCACCGTGTGGGGGGTGGATGTCGAAAAATCGGCAGATGCGGAGGCTGCACCTAAAGTCGTTGCCTTGTATATGACGGATTCTGATGACGGCAACCGCTGCCTGCACCGCATACCGCTCAAGGTAGAAGACGGCATGCTCAAATTCGATTGCGCGCAGCACCCCCTGTATGGGCGAATCGGCGATATTACCATCACCAACTACACCGGGCTGTACGTTAAGGAATAGCCGCCAGTAGGGTTTTGGTGTACTCGTGTTGCGGGTTAGTGAACACGGCCTCTGCTGTGCCGTATTCTACGATTTTGCCCCGCTGCATCACGGCTATGTGGTCTGCTATGTAATGCACCACCGATAAATCGTGAGAGATGAAAAGCAGGCTGATATTCATCTGCTGCGTAAGCTCTGTCAATAAGTTGAGTATCTGGCTTTGGATGGAAACATCAAGCGCGGATACCGGCTCATCTGCCAGCAATAAAGCCGGGCGGGGGGCTATGGCGCGCGCTATCGCAATGCGCTGGCGTTGCCCACCGCTGAACTCATGCGGGTATTTGTACATGTGCTCCGGGCTCAGCCCCACGCGCTGCATCAGGGCCGCCACCGCCTCTTCTCGCTCGCTCTTGGGTATGCCCCCACGCCGGCTGAGTGCCTCGGTAAGGGTGGAGAATATGCTCATTCTCGGGTTGAGTGAGGCGTACGGATCTTGAAACACCATCTGAAAATCCGTTCGCCGCCGGCGTACTTCTTTTGCCGGCAAGCTGCTCAGGCTGGTACCATTCAAGATAATCTCACCCGAGGTAAGCGGTTGTAATTGCATGATGGCACGCGAGAGGGTAGATTTTCCGCACCCGGACTCACCCACCAGCCCCAATATGCTGCCCTGCTCCAAGCTCAGGCTTACCTCATCAACGGCACGTATGACCTCACCCGTTGTGCCCCAAGTGTTGCGTACGGGGTAATGCACACACGCCTTGTTGATTTCCAGATATGCCATGTGCGCGATTCTAGCAAACTCCCCCCGCTTGGTCAAACAAAAACACGCCCGATTAATCTCGGGCGTGCCAAAAGTGTATTTCGGGTAAGCTCACGGCTTACCAAGGTTCACTTATTACTTGCCAACTACAACGGGAACAGTAGTAGTGGTGGTGGTGGTGTCAGGAGTACCCTGGTTCTGCTGCTGGCAGGAAACGAGAGCAGCGGCGGCAAGAGCGAGAACAGCGATGGTCTTCATAATGATCTTTACTAGTTTTGATTGTTTGAAGGTGTCCCCAGTCCAAGAGTAGGAAAAGGGCGCAAGCACAGTTTACCTTATTTTTTTCGTCTTGGCAAGCCTAAAATTCATACATGTCATATATAAGTTAGAAAATTTTAACTATTTATATATTCTTATCCTTTTATTATAAATGAATTAAAAATAAGTTAAAAAAATGAACTTTTTTAAGGAAAATGTTAATAACTACCGTAAAATGTTAAAAAAGAAAGCACTGTTTGAGTTTTTGCAGATGATTGAGTGCCCGCGACAGCGGGGGGGATTGCAGCATTCTGCTTACTGCGCACGCCTGTTTATTTGATGCGGTACAGCAGCCCGATAAATTGGAATTTATCGGGGTGTTTGATGTGAGCGAAGCGAACCGAATTTTTGAGCCCCGGCGAGGGGCGGCATACAATAGCCCGGCGGTGGCGCCCCGCAAGTCAATTATGAAAATGAAAAAGGTGAAATTTTATGCCACGCTACGTGGGGAAGGGCTCATTGCCGCCCTTCCCCACACCCCTTCCTGCTAGGGTGTTGGGCACCTTCGGAGACTTTTGGATTCTTATTATTGTACGTAACCTTTTTCTTTAAGCCACTTTTTGGTTTCGCCATTAAGCCAGATCAATAATTTGCGCA
>JAZNGY010000163.1:0-5581 GCA_045576695.1 Akkermansia sp. | reverse complement strand
GGTATGAGTGCTAAAGGACTGTTTACTCGCGGCTTCACCGAGGAGGAAGTGAAGCAGATACAGACGACCTCCAAGAAGATGCTTCTGGAGGGTAAAACCCTCATGAGCTGGAACGATGGCAGTACGTCTGTGAGTAAACAGTTCGCCATGCCCGTGGCAGATGTGCTGGAAGAATGTGCCTATGCGCTCCGTTACTTCGAGCGACAGGCACAGGCTTCCGGCGCATCTGACCATCATGCTTCCCTCAGCCATGTTGCATGGCGTTTACCCCTGTAACCCTCTTTTGCTTGTATGAACTTCCTGCAACGTCTCGCCGCCCGCATCTTTTTCGGTTCGCATTCTGTCTTTGAGTCTGCTAATCGTTCACCCCGGCGTGCGGAAGTCCCCGGAAGTGGCCCGCGCGACACCTCGCTCGACCTGACTCCCGGAGTCCGCTCGGAGTTGGTACGCCGGAGCCGCTATCTGGTGAAAAACTCCGGCTTCTTGCAGGAGATTGTGGGCAGCATGGCCATGTACTCCATCGGAGACGGCATCATGCCCCAACCCGCCAGCAAGGATGCCGCATGGAACAAGCAAGCTCTCGACTACTTCAACCGCTGGGCGAGACACGCCGAAATCACCGGGCGATTCAACCTTGTTACCTGTCAATACCTTGCCTGTATGGCTCTGGAAGTAGACGGGGAGATGTTTATCCTGAAAACCGAAGAGGACGGTGTGCCGAAGATTCAGCTCATCGAGACGCATCGAATTGGCAGCACCGAGGAAGATACCACCGAAAGCACCATCATTGATGGCATCCGCGTAAACGACCTCGGCAAGCCGCTTTCCTACCGCCTTTTGCTGGATAATGGCAATTACCACGACCTCGCCGCTCGGGATGTCCTGCACCTCTTCACTCCCATGTCTATCTCCCAGATGCGTGGGTATCCAACCATTCAGCATAGTATCAACCACATGCTGGATGTTGCCGAGTTGCTGGCGCTCGAAAAGCATGCCGTCAAGGACAACGCCGATATTTCGCGCGTCCTTAAAACGGGGCGAGCAGAAGTGGACGACCGGGATTTCCAACTCAATGCCCCCGTTCAGCCCCAGGGAAGCGACCCCGGATTCTTGCAGACCATCCTTGGTGGCAAGCTGGTAAAGATTCAGCCGGACGAAGCTATTGAGAGCTTCCAGAGCAACCGCCCGAGCCCCACATTCCAAGGCTTTCTTGACTTCCTGCATAGGGATAGTGCGCTGGGGCTGTTGCCGTATGAGTTCGCCAGCGATTCGTCCAAAATCGGTGGTGCCGGAGTAAGACTTACCGTGGCGAAAGCCGACCGCAGATTCAGTCGCAGACAATCCGTGCTGATAGACCGTATGCTTCGCCCGATTTGGCATTTTGTCATCGGGCATGCCATCACGGCGGGCAAACTGCCACCCGCAGAGGACTGGACTGAGGTCGATTTCGTCACGCCCCGCCGAGTCACGGTAGATGCCGGGCGTGAAGCTCAGCAGAACCGCGAGGACGTCAAGGCGGGGCTGAAAACCTTAACTGACCATTTTGCTGAACTTGGCTGCGACATCCACCATGAACTGGAAACCCGCGCCCGCGAGATGGCTCTCGTGAAAGAGATAGCCGCCAAATACGGAGTTAGCCCGCAAGACCTGTATCAATCCTTTACCCAGACCACACCATGATTACCTCACCCATGCAACCCTGGCTGATAACGCTGGAAGCCTACCGAGAACTCTGCACCGTGAACTTTCAATCCCCGGCGCAGAGCAATGCTGTTGACGAAAAGGCTCAACCTTACGAACTGAAGGAGGGGCTGGCTACCGTTCGCATACATGGAACGATGCTTCGCCAGGTATCGCTCCGTCAGAAAGCTATTGCTGCAATCTGTGGAGTACGCCTGTGCAGCATGGAGGAAACCGCCTCAGCGTTGCTGCAAGCCGCAGCAGATCCGGCAGTACACACCATCCTGCTCGATATAGACTCCCCCGGTGGCACAGTTAACGGCACACCTGAGCTGGCACAGGTGGTGCGTACCATAGCTAAGGATAAGCATGTCTACGCTTTCACCGCCGGGCAATGTTGCTCTGCCGCTTACTGGGTCGCCAGCCAAGCGGATGTTATCTATGCGGCTCCCTCTGCCACGGTGGGCTCAATCGGTGTCATTCTGCCGGTGGTAGACAGCTCCGCTCTCTATGACCGATGCGGCTTGAAGATGGAAGTATTCTCCGCTGGTAAGTACAAGAGTACCGGGATGGATGGCACCAGCCTGACGGAAGAACAACGCGACCGCCTTACGCAGCAGGTTAATGCTACCTGGGGAAGATTCAAACAAGCCGTAACCCGCCGCCGCTCCATCAGCGAGGATGACATGGAGGGGCAGACGTTTTACGGCTTGGACGCACGAGAGCATCATCTCATAGATGCATGTGTGTTATCTATTGATGTCATTCAACATAAATTAGTTGCACGACATCATTGTTCCGCAACAAACACTCCCCACTAACTTGTAGTTCCCGTAGTAGAAGTTGTTGCAATTGCTGCATTGATTTCTATTATATCAATCATATAATGTTCTGATATTGTTATTGCCACATTTGCCTTGATACAGCATGCGTACTTTCGCAAGCCAACAAGGGAGAAAGTAGAATACATGTATTCCATACTTATATTATAACGATGTTCTATTACTCTTGTTTGTTTTTTTGACACCACCCCCTCAGTTATGGAAACACTCGATGAACAACTCGATGCAGCCAACGCGCGTCTGACCGAGCAGAGCGAGAAACTCGCAGCGTTGGAAAAGGAAATCGCCACCTTACAGGCAACCAACGAAGAGCTGTCGGACAACCTGACGCACACGAAGGAGCAGCTTGCAAGCGTGGAGGGGGCATATCGCAAAGCCCTCGAAGAAGTGCAGCAGCTCAAGGCAGAAGCAAAGAGTGCCGAAGAGCGGGCTGCGGAGTATTACGGCAAGCCCGCCGCTGCTCAGCCAGTCACCGCCAAGGGTGACCCGGATGTGCGCCCGGTAAGCGAACGCTTTGCTGCTATCAAAGACCCGGCAGCACAGACCGCTTTCCTGCGTTCCCTGAGCGCTGCCGAACGAGCCGAACTTTACAATAACCTCTAACCCTAAACTTACCATTATGGCTAATACACTCACAGACCTTAAGGACGTACGCATCGCACAGGCAGCACTTATGCCGTGGATGACCGAGCTGATGCCGCTCTCCATCTTCTCCACCAACTTCGGACCGACCTCTGCCGACAAAGGCGATACGGTCAAAGTTCCGGTGGTAGGCGCACCATCTCCGTCCTCCGACTTCGATGGCAACTATGTGAAGGACATTGACAGCGAGGCCAGCACCATTCCGGTGGTGCTCAACAAGCACAAGTTCAAGACTGTTCACATGACCGCCAAGGAAGCCGCCACTACGGCAGTCCCCTTGTTGGAAAAGCTCGTGTCTACCGCTGCCCAGCAGCTCGCCATTGACGTGTTGACGGACATTTTCAGCGCCATCAAGAAGAATCAGTTTGCAACGGCTACCGACGTAGCCTCTGCGGAGGATTTTTCCTATAAGACTGTGCTGAAAATCCGTGAAGCATGTAACAAGGCGAAGATGCCGAAAGCCGGGCGTTCTCTGGTGCTCAACACCAGCTTGAATACCGCCTTGCTGGCAGACGACATCGTGTCCCGCAGCTTCATCACCAATCTGGCACAGCCGGGCGTGGTAGAAGCCCGCATCAACCGACTGGCCGGGCTCAATGTGTACGAGACGGACTGCGTGCCGGACAACGGCGAGAACCTCGCCGGGTTCGTCACCCATCCCTCGGCTATGGCCGTAGCCATGCGTTACCTCCAGCCCATCGCCAACTATGATGAAGCCGGAGCCGTGACCGACCCTGTCACCGGGCTGACCTTTGGCTACCTGCGCTACACGGATACGACCTCCAACAAGGTGTATATCACGCTGGAATGCCTGTACGGCTATCAGGTTATCCGACCTGCAGCATTGCAGCGCATCACCGTAACCTCTGCCGCCTGACCATGAGCCTTGCCGATGAAATGAGCGCCGACTTCCTGAGCATTCATCAGGATTTACCTGACTACATCAGCATCGGCAGGAAACGAATACCCGCATTGGTCAACGAGGGCTCGCTGGCAGCGGAGCTGGAGCTGGGAGGGTTCTCTCCCACCCGCTCCCTGTCGGTGAGAATCCGGCGAAGCGACCTGTCGTCCACCCCTGCGGTGGGCGACTTGCTCTATTACGAGGGCGTGAGCTTTCGGATTGAGAGTATGAGCGTGAAGAAATCAACCCCATTCATCTCTCTGGAATGTCTGCAACAGTAACCATCAATTCTGCATCCCTCGACCGCAAACTCGCCAAGTTCGCTATCCTAGGGCAGAAAACGCTGGAAGAAGCCCTCATTGAGGGAGCCAAACGCTTCACTACTCAGGCTGTACGCAATACCATGCCCATGGTGCTGAGTAAAAATCCCGCAACCGTAAAGAGCGAGTGGACGAATCGCGTAACGCTTCACTTTGAAACGCATCGAATCACGAAAAAGGGCTACCAAAGTGATGCTTCTCTTCGCCGCATGCTTGCCAAGAAAAAGAAAAGCTTAGGGCGAGAAGCCGCAGGCTGGAATGCCGCTGCTGACGAACTCAAGGCAACACGCATCCCTGCATGGGTAAAACGCCACGGAACAAGTGAGGGCTCATGCCGGATCACGCGCAAACGAGATCGTATCACTATCATCTTAACAAATTCCGTACCGTACAATGAAGCCATGACCATGCGCCGTGCTGCATTCGTACTGGATAAAGTGGAGCGAGGCTTTGCCGGGAACCTGCGAGCTTTGAAAAGAAAACTCATACAATCAATACGATGAATACACATAGCATAGCAGAACACGTTCGCGCTATCCTGACTGAGCGTATGCCGAATGTTACAATATATACACCCATCAATAACGTAGAACTGAGAGAACCCTACTTATTGTTGACTTGTATAGCGGATGAAGAATTGATTTCTGGCAATGGAACATGGGAATGCACATTGGAAGCCAAGTTTACACACTCCGGGCACGAAGAAAATCACAACGAAATGCGCCGGGCATTTGCCGACCTCTGCTCATGGATTACAAACAAAGAAGCCCTCAATCGCATCAACGAGCTTGCACCGGATTTTATCCTCTATCACATCAGTCTGCGTGGTATAGAAGAGCCCGAAGCAACCGGCAATAGTTTTAATCAAAATGCAAGTTTTCGTGTTGTTGTGCAATTTTGACAACCCGACATAGTATTATGGCAACGATTATTGGAACAGTAGGCGTATTCGGACTTGAAGAGGACCAGCAAGGCATTTTGTTGGAATCCCAAGATATCGACTATAAGCCTGATAGTAAATTACAGAGAGATTATCGCGGTAAGAAAGTGGGCATGCTGAATTGCAAGACCAAATGCGACAGTAAGTGATTTTTCTTCTATTTAGACTGCAAATTTGATAAAATGGAGCTTTTCTGCACGTGCCATGAGGCGTGCAGATTTTCCTTCAAAGATGCGGCGAGGATAACGGTTCATCC
>JAZNGY010000162.1:0-3092 GCA_045576695.1 Akkermansia sp. | reverse complement strand
TCTGCATGGATAACGCATGGCTGCGGGCAGAGGGATATATCTCGTTTTATCAACTCCTCAAACGCTGATTGGAAACCGCCGTATGCCATAAATGGCACGTACGGTGGTGTGTGAGGGGGCGAAAGCCCCCTACACGATTTTGGCTAATTCTTTTATCAAGCACCTCTTCATATGCTACATCTTTTTGACAGTATGGTGTTTATTTCTGAAAATGTCAAGCAATAACCACATTTTTCACGGGAGAATTGTGTATATCTCACACATTTCTCACGGGAGAATTGTGTACAGTTAACACATTTTTCACGGCAAGTTTGCAATTTGACATTTTGTTGAGTGCGGGCTCAGCTGTGATGAAGCCGGCGGGAGAAGAAGAATCAGGCAGATATCTTAAACCTCTTTGCGCCCCTCGAGCGCGCGCATGAGGGTGATGGCATCTGCGTGGCTCAGGCCGGCACCGGCGGGCAGGCCTTGAGCAATGCGAGAAACGCGGCAGTGCAGGCGGTTTAGTTGAGTGGCCAGGTAGAGGGCGGTGGCTTCGCCATCCACATCGCTGCTGACGGCGAGAATAACCTCGCAGCCGGGGTGGGCTGCTACACGCTCAAGCAGGCGGTCTATGCTGAGGTCTTCGGGCATGATGCCGTCGAGCGCAGAGATTTTGCCGCCCAAGCAGTGGTACAGCCCGCGGAAGGAGCCGCTTCTCTCTATGGGTAAAACATCTGTGGGTTGTTCTACCACACAGTATAGGTTGGAGTCTCTGAGGGGGTCTTGGCAGGCGGTACACAGCTCGCCGTTAACGGAGAAGAACCCGCATTGCGGGCAGTTGCCCACCGTGTCGGCGGCCGTTTGCAGGGCCTCTGCCAAGGCTCGGGCATCGTTGCGCCCATGTTGTAAAAACCACAGGGCAAAACGCTCTGCCCCGCGAGTGCCGATACCCGGCATGCGCTTGAGGCGTGCTATGAGCTCGAGTACGGGTTGTGGGTAATCTTGAGCTTTCATGCGCTTTTTTTACCGAAAAAGGGTACGCTGATGACTAATAGCCAAGTGATGAGAATGCAGAAAAGCAGGGGGATGGTGTGCAATACTTTGTCCCACAGTACACAGAGTATGCCGGGTAATGCCAGAGTTGCCAGTGCCAGTAGGCTGAGCCCGGTGCGGTGGACCGGGGTTTTCTGGTATATCATGACGGCTGCCCAATACAAGGTAAGGGGGATGCAGCAGGTGAAGATGATGGTGGGGCTCAGGATGCTGCCGTTTTGTGCCCCGTTTTCACTTAAATAAAACGGGGCACCTTGCAACAGCGCTGTGTGGCATTGGTTGATGACCGCTGCTGCACCACTTGCCATTAGGGTGGCTATGCATAACAAAACGCTGATGCTCAGTGTAACCCAGCGTAAGCAAAGGAGGTCGCCGTGGTTGAGGTGGTGTGTTGCGCGTTTGGTCATGCTTTTGTTTGCTTTTGGTGTTTCAGGCTTGTAATAAGAGCGCGCGGCGGTGGGTGTTGCCCGTACCGCCACGCGTGTTAAGATTCGCTATTCTTCTTTTGAGTATAAGAATGGTTTACTCGGCAGGGTAAACGCATTAGGTAACGAACCTTGTAAGTCCTTTATTTACAATGTACAATTTACCATTTACAATTTTCCCTCGCTATGTAGCCGGGAAAGGATAATGCCTTATGGTGGGCTTTCAGCTGATGAATATTTATATAAGAGCTTGTAAATTCAACAACTTTGTAAATTGTAAATGGTAAATTGTCAATCTGAAGTGCCGTTTTCTCCACATCATCACAACACCATTGCTCATCATCGGGCAATGGGGTTTTTGTACACTTTGTGATATTAAAAAAGTCGCTGCTCAGTTTTGAGCAGCGACTTGGTGTGTCATTCTATAAAAGATAATCACTTGTGGCGGCGCTTGTCACGCCATAGCTTTAGCGACGGCGGCGGCGAGCAGCCAGACCGGCCAAGGCCAGAAGGCTCAGGGTAGCCGTGGTGGGCTCGGGGACTACTACATCACTGATGCTGGCGTAATTGAAAGAAGCAGAGTGAGAGCCTTTGGTGTTGTTAATCTTAAATGTAATTTCACCGGCATCGTTGGCGGTCACGCCTTTCACTTCATAAGTGGTGATATTTCTAACCTGAATATTTTCTGCGCCAAGGTCAAGAGATGATTTTGTATAAGCGTTCTCAGTGGTAAGAGAGTTCCAAGAGCCTGCTCCTTCAAAGGGAACGCCGGTAACAATTGTGATGTCGTAGAGACTACCGGCAACAAGGTTGCTGAATGTCAGGGTGAGAGAAGCACTTTTGGCTGCACCTTTGATAAAATCCCAATTAGCACCGCTTTCGCCTTCCCAGGCACCACCGGCAAGTTGTGCACCGTTAACACCGCTGATAGTGGCTTTATACTGGGTGACGCCATCTATCAGTTCAACGCTGGTGAGATTCGTTTGGCCTTGCAAATCAGAGGCATCGAAATCAAATGTTGCTGTTTCGGCCATTACTGCTCCGGCCGTAGCCATAAGTACTATCAGTGTATTCTTCATATTTGAAATAAGTTTGTGTATAAGTTATTAGAGTGGCTGCTCCGGGTAGGAAAATCGTTCCCTCGTACGTGCCGAGCTGCTGAGAAACATTCCCCCCCATAAATCGCCTACGCTTATTATAGTTGTTTTCGGTGTAAATGCAAGCAAAAAAATCCGGATTTTCACATTTATACGCTCTGCGCATTGCCTCCGCATTGCCTCAAAAAAACAGTCACCGAACTGACACTTCTCACGAGTTTGGCTGACACGTGAAAAGCTGGATGCCTCATAAATCAGGTATTAACATATACACATGTCACTCAAAATGAGCAAACAAGCAATAATAGAGTTACTGAATTCCAACGCAGCAAAGTATCGAAAGACTCACTCGCGCAAAGCTAAGGGGGAACTCCTGAAGCAACTAATGGAACTTACTGGTTACAAGTCACCTAAAAGCATTATTCGATACTTTTCGCGCACACGAAGACGCAAGCGGGTGGAGAAGAGAGGGCGTCTGCCCAAATTGCAACCCTGCGACATCGCGCTCATAAAGTCAATTTGGTTGAAATCTGAC
>JAZNGY010000161.1:0-4873 GCA_045576695.1 Akkermansia sp. | reverse complement strand
CAGTCACAAAAAGGCTGTTATGGGAGCGGTCGTAACCAAGACAAAATGGTAACGACCGCTCCTTTTTTGAGCCTTGATTTCAGCAACTTATAAGTCGGCACAGGTCAATAGCACGGAGTACGAGTACGCCTACGATAACATTGGCAACCGCACCGCCGCTGTCGAATACAGCTCTGGCGAGGCAAGCCGCACAGTATACTCAGCTAATGAGTTAAACCAATACACCACCATCAGTGAAAACGGTGCGACTGACTTCGTTCCTCAGTTCGATGCCGATGGGAACCAAACACTCATCAAAACGGAAACCGGCATTTAGACTGCCATCTACAATGCCGAAAACCGCCCCGTTAGCTTTACCAATGAAGCCTCCGGTACCGTAATCACCTGCGACTATGATTCCATGGGACGCCGAGCATACAAGAAGGTAACGGTCAACGGAGCATTAACGCTGCATCAGCGCTACTTGTACCGTGGCTACTTGCAGATTGCCTGCATCGACCTCACCCGCACCGCTCATCCCTGCCTCTGGCTGATTACTTGGGATCCGACCCAGCCCATCGCCACCCGTCCCTTGGCCATCCAAAAAGACGGCACATGGTATACCTACGGACTCGACCTCACCAAAAACGTGTGCGAAGTCTTCGGCACCACCGGCTACATCGGCACCGCCTACACTTACTCCCCCTACGGTGAAGTCACCGTCTCCGGGAATGTAGAACAGCCGATTAAGTGGAGTAGTGAGTACAGCGATGAAGAAACTGGGCTAACATACTACAACTGGAGGTATTATGATCCTTTATTAACTTGGATAAGAAGAGATAACTATATATCTGATGATAAAGAAAATAAGTATGGTATAAGTGTTATTTATCAATTTTATATTGATGCTTATTATATTACTACACAAACGATTACAAGTCATTATTTGAAGTGCAACTACCGAAACGTGCAATACTTGTCGGTAATTTCTTCCAATTCTTTGTATAGGATATCCGGTAAATATAAATCAGGACGTCTGGTAGGAGATATAAGATATTCATCTATCTGAGACTCCGGGATAATTCCGAGCCACCATATTGAAGTTGTAAATAACTCTTCTCCATCTTGAGAATAAAAGGCATACTCATAATATTTGTCAAAACTGATATTCGTACGTCGGAATAAGGTTTCAGCTTCATACCAAAGTCTAAAATCTTTCTTGGGTAAATACTTGGCTTGGCCGAGTATATAAAGTATACGTTCGGTATCACTGTCAGATAATCGTCTTTTATTTCCATCTGAATCGGAGTATATAATGTATGAAGCTGATAAAAAATCACCGGTGAGATTCTGATTTGCCCTACCAACTTCAACATCATACAACTCTCTCATTTCTGTATAATCTTCTTCTAGGTACAACTGCATCTGAGTACAGCCAGCACCACAAGTAATCAACAAAATGCAAAAAAATAACATGCTGCGAAATGTCGGATATTTGAAAGAAGATTTTGTTATCATAAACCTTTAAGGGAACTTCTAATTAGTGGTTGATTTTGTTTATCCGTGGGCAGAATAGCATTATTTTGAAATCTGAGCAACGTTTTTTGGGGAAAAGTTTCCACCGCAGTGTTGTAAAATAAAATGCGACACCTCAACGCTCGAATAAAAGTGCACTGCGTCAAAGAATCGCGTGAATGAGCATCATTATACAGAAAAAAGCTTGCGCTGCCCCGACCTGTGTGATAGATGGCTGTTCCGGTGAAATTCTATGTCTGAAGGGAGGCAAAGGGGCTGCAAGCCCGGATGGTTTCTTCCGAAGTCTGACGCCGGAGCAGAAAGAGGATATTCACGCTACTTTTCTGGCGCAGTGCCCTTTTTTGCCATTAATTGTCAATTCTGATTTTTTGAGTTTTTTTCTTCCGAGTGCGGGTGATGTGTTGCGTGGCCGGGGTATGGCTGATAAAATGTAAGGTTGATGAAAAATCATACCTTGCATGGCAAGTCGGCATCCGCTAAGAGTGGGTGGTTAATCGTAATATTGTGGGGCTTGGGGTTGATAGGTATTTGCGGGGTGCATCGTCTGTATATGGGGCGGCGACTAAGTGGTATGTTGCAATTGATCAGCCTTGGTGGGTTGGGGGTATGGCAAATGGCAGATGCCGTTTGGTTGTTGCTCGGTCGCATGAGAGATGGGCGTGGCGCGCGTATACGTTTGTGGAATTGAGATAGTTAACCGAGAAATTTTAATTTACGATTTACCATTTACAATTTATAGAGTTAGTCGCCTGCGGTGACAGGTTGGTGAGGAGTCTCTTGTGTAAATTATTAGAAGTAAATGGCTTGCTGAATATCGGCATCTCGCTTTCTTGCGCCCCGTGAAAGGGGCGCTTATGTTCGGCTCTTTACACTCGCATATAATGCCCCGCTAAACTGCAATTCAGAGTTTAAATTAAATAAAGGCTTCTGGTGATGCTCATGCGTTTGTATTTTATCACATTTTGGTATTTGCCAACGGGCCGAGATTATGATATAGTGAGCGCATGGCAGCAATACCCCCGGGCTTGGCACTGAACGATGCACTCAGAGACTACTTTGGCTTTGAGGGGTTGCGCGCGGGGCAAGATGAGATTGTGGAGGCCATCATGGCGGGGCGAGATACCTTGGCCATTATGCCGACAGGCGGTGGCAAATCCCTGTGCTACCAGCTGCCGGCCCTGTGCAGGGCGGGGGTTACCATTGTGGTGTCGCCGCTGATAGCCCTGATGAAAGACCAGGTGGATGCCCTGCTGGCCAAGGGTATACCGGCTGCGGCCATCAACTCATCATTGGCGGGCGAGGAGTACCGCCAGGTGATGAATGATTTTCGCCGCGGCGAGCTCAAGATCGTGTACGTGGCGCCGGAGCGATTCGGGAACGATGGGTTTATGCGCACCCTGCAAGGCATGCAAATATCTTTGCTGGCTATTGACGAGGCGCACTGCCTGAGCCAATGGGGGCACGACTTCCGCCCCGACTACCTGCGCTTGGGGCGTGTGCGGCAAGAGCTGGGCAACCCGCAAACGGTAGCCCTGACCGCCACCGCCACCGAGAACGTGCGGCAAGACATACTGCAAACCCTGCAACTGCAAGACCCGGCCGTGGTCATCAGCGGGTTCGGGCGAGATAACCTGGACTTTGCCATCACCCATTGCGAGGGGAGAAAAGCCAAGTTTGAGCGCATACGCCACATCATCGGCAAATGGAAAAAGGGTATCATCTATTGCTCTACCCGCAAGAATGTGATGACTGTGTTTGAGGAGATACAGGGCTATGGCAGCACGGCCGTGGCCTACCATGCAGGCATGACGGATGAGGAGCGCGAGTTTTCACAAGATGCCTTCATCTCGGGCAGGGCAGATGTGGTGGTGGCCACCAACGCCTTCGGTATGGGTATAGACCGTGCAGATGTTCGCTTCGTCATCCACTTTGAAATACCGGGCAGTGTAGAGGCTTACTACCAAGAGGCGGGGCGTGCGGGCCGAGATGGCGAGCTGTCTGCCTGTGAGCTTTTGTTCAACCATGCAGATTTAAAGACGCAGGAGTTTTTCTTTGAGGGCAGCAACCCCTCTGTAGAGCTGATACGCAGCGTCTATAACCTGCTGCGCGCCCGCTGCAACCCCGATACGGGCGAGCTGCAAATGACCGTGGATGCCATGGCGGCAGAGCTTGGCAAAGATGTGAACCCCATGGGCGTGGGTACCTCGCTCTCGGCCCTCATTCATGCCGGGGCTATTACCCGCAGCGATGTTGTCGGCAGCAACACCCGCCTTACCAAAGTGCTCAACCCCGGCATGCCCTTTGCTGCGCTTGATATTGATAAAGACCGCATCGAGGAAAAAGCACGCCGCGACCACGCCAAAATAGAAGCCATTACCCGCTATGCCTACAGCATAGGCTGCCGCCAGCGGTGGATTCTCGACTACTTCGGCGAGGCCGGTGCCTGCGATTGCGGCCACTGCGATGCCTGCAAGGCAGAGGAACCCGCCGATGCCGAGGAGTTGCAGGGCGAAGACCTGGTGGTGGTTCGCAAGGCCTTGGCCGGTGTGGCGCGTGCCTCCAAACGCCTGCCCGATGGCTCTTGGCAGGGTATTTACGGCCGCAGCAAAATTATGGACATGCTGCGCGGCGCCAAAAATGCAAGCATGCATTATTACCTTACCTCGCTGTCCACATACGGCATTTTGTCGGAGTTAACGGACGCCAAGATGAAAGCCCTGTTCCGCGCCATGCAAGAGGGTGGGCTGCTGCAAAGCTCCGGCGGGGATATGCCCTTGCTCACCCTCTCTGCCAAGGGCGAGGATGTGATGCGCGAGAAAACCCCCGCCCGCCTTACCCGCCGCGGCTGGAGCAAAGAGGCCACGCGCAAACCGAAATCTGCCGCCATCAATTCCCGAGGCCAACAACTCATCGAGCGCATGATGGCAGGCCGTATGGATAAAGAGCTCTACGACCACTTGGCCGAGCTGCGCCGAGACCTCGCCGCAGAGTTCCGCATGCCCGTCTACCGCATCCTCAATACGGAAACCATGAAGGCCATGGCCACCATCAAACCCACCACCCTCGAGGCCGCCGCTCGCCTCAAAGGTATAGGCCCCTGGACCCGCCAGACTACCCTGCGCGCCTTTGTTGAGCTTATTCAGGATTACGAGGGCGTTTAAAGGGGAATTTGCCTTCGTTTATTTCGGCATTTTTGAGCCCCGGCGAGGGGCGGAAAGAATCTTAGCCGGAGCGTGCAGTGAGCCCGCGACAGCGGGCGAACGAAACCTCCGGTTCAGATAGATAAAAAATAGGAGCCCCGTTGAAAACGGCGGCGACAGAAAAGCGTGGCTTTATGATTTACGACCATCAAAATATT
>JAZNGY010000160.1:0-70006 GCA_045576695.1 Akkermansia sp. | reverse complement strand
GAGTTGATTTATGACATTGTCTTCCTAAGACCCGCTTGGCCTCCGACTTCTTCGTACTTTGTACTTCATCCCCATCACTTTGTACTTTGTACCTTGTACTTTGTACTTCCCCTACTTCCAATAGCTCATCCAACGCCATCGCACCCCCCTCGCCACCACCGGCTCGCAACTCAGCCTGCCGCTTCCGCACACCCTGCCGCTGGTACGCCAACTTCCGCCGCTGCGCCTCAGCAGGCAACATCTGCCCACTCTCCACAGCACCCGCCAGCGCATTCGCCACACCCGCAGCATCACCGCGCTCCACCGCCAACGCATAATTAGCCTCAAACGCCTCACGCCTATTGCGAAACTCCTGCTCCGTAGTACCCAACTGCACCTTAGCCATCACACCATCCTTGCGCTGACTCATCAACGCACCATCACGCAACGCATTATCCCGCAGCAAATAACTACAGTTAATGCCATCATAAGCCTCCTGCCAACGGCTCTGAAACGCCGCAATATTATCCTCATTGCGCGTACCATCCTCATTAAAAAAGCTCTCACGCGTCCCCCACTTCGCAGTCATCCCAAGCTGCATCTGCTTCTCCATTTCCACGTCAATCAGCCGCGCAGCATGCTCAGCCCTCTGCTGCTCACCAAAATCATGCAACTTAGCATACTGCTCAGCAGTCTTCAGCCCCGCATCTATCGCACGGTCAAGCGCATCCCCCATCCCCTGCACCTTCGGCATCCCCGGCACCTGCACAAACTGCTGCCGCGCAGCCTGCGGCATCGCCCCATTATATAACGGCATCCCTTGTTTCATATATATCAATTCTTTGTTAAACCTGTCCCAAAATCCTCATGACGGCAAAAATCCGCCACCCTACGCTCACGCACACCATACCCCGCACGCCCCGTAAACTCCCTCTTCCATCGCACCCGCTCATACCGCAAAGCCAGCAACACACGCCGCAACGCCGGTAAATGACTGCACTGAAACAACACCTCCAGGCACCCCTCATCACCCACCACAGGCACACCACACAAAAAACAATCAGGCGCACAATGCACCACACCACCATGCTCCAGCGTATGCTCAATCATAAAAGCAAAAGCCCCCTCCTGCCGGGCCTCCAAAAACTCCATAGCCTCATCAATCTTGCTACCTGCCATACCCCTCATTATACCACCTCCTCCCATCAAAAAAAATGTTCGCTTCCGAACATTTTTTCACACCCCAATCCATGCTATACTCATTCAAATGCAGCAACAGCTCACACCTCAACAAGCAGCACAACTCAAAGCACTCCTCTCAAACCAAGAGTGGCGCCTCAACCACCTCTACTGGATAACCGACAAAGACGGCAACACCACCCGCTTCCGCCTCAACTGGGCTCAGCAAGACCTCCACCGCAACGCCCACACCCGCAACAACATCCTAAAAGTACGCCAGCTCGGCATCTCCACCTACCTCGCACTCCTCATACTCGACTCCTGCCTATTCAACAAAAACTACCACGCCGGCATCGTAGACCGCACCCTCCCCGAAGCCGAAAAAAAACTAGCCAAAATAACCTTCGCCTACGAACACCTAGACCACCTCCCCGAAAACCCCACCCCACTCGACCGCGAACTCGCCGCCATCGGCGCCGAACTCAAAAAACACTTCCCACTCAAAAAAGAAAAATCTGACCCCGACGACCTCCGCCTCACAACCCTAGGCCAAAAGAAAATCACCTTCTCCAACCGCTCCACCATCTGCATCGGCGTCACCTACCGCGGCGACACCCTCCAAATCCTCCACGTCTCAGAACTCGGCTCCATCGCCGCTCACGACCCCATCCGCGCCGCAGAAATCCAAACCGGCTCCTTCCCCTGCGTAGCCACCAACGGCCACATGTACCTCGAATCCACCCACGAAGGCGGCAAATGGGGCATCAACTACGAACTCCTCCTCTCCGCCATGGACAACATCGGCCACACCCTCACACCCCTAGACTTCAAATTCTTCTTCTTCCCCTGGTACAAACACCCCGAATACCAACTCAACACCACCGACCTCCACCTCACCGTAGAACAAGAAAAATACTTCTCCACCCTAGAAAAAGACCTCTCCATCACCATCACACCCCCACAACGCGCATGGTACACCGCCATGTCTCGCACCCAGCGCTCCAAAATGCGCCAAGAATTCCCCTCCACCCCCGATGAAGCCATCTCCCCCATCGCAGACGGCACCATCTACGCCTCCCAACTCACCGCCCTCGCAGAACGCGGCCACCTCTCCGCCTACTTCGAGCCCGAACCCCACCGCCCCATCTACACCACCTGGGACCTCGGCACCGCAGACTACATGTCCATCTGGTGGATACAACCGGACGGCAAAGGCCACTGGCTCATCCTCGCCAACTACACCGCCAACGGCAAACCCCTCTCCCACTACATAGAAGTCCTCCGCCGGCAAGATGCCATCTGGGGCCACTGCACCGCCGCCATCCTCCCTCACGACTGCTCCACCAACGACCGCCACCTCACCACCTGGGTAGACGACTTCCGCGCCGCAGGCTACACCTGCAAACGCGTCCCGCGTACCCGCGACAAATGGCAATCCATCGACAATACACGCGACCTCCTCCGCAACTGCATCTTCCACGCCCGCTGCTCAGAACCCACCATCCCCGCCGGCGAAACCACACGCTACCCCTCCGGCCTAGACTCCCTAAAACTCTACGCCACCGCCCCCCCGGGCACCTCCGGCACCCTCCACAACGAACCCCTCCACAACATCTACTCCCACGCCGCAGACTCCCTCCGCACCTTCGCAGACGCCGTAGAACTCGGCCTCGTCTCCTCAGACCTCGGCTGGCAGAAAAACCTCCGCCACGCCCCAATCAAACGCGACTCCTTCACCACTCAATTCCTTTCCTAAAACTTTCCTAAAACTTTCCTAAAACTAAAAACTCAATTTAACATTTTCACTTTTTAACCTAAAAACATAAATCAAAACATCATGAAACGCTTAGCATTCAACGGCGGTGAAATCACACCCGCCATGGCACTCCGCTCAGATATGGACATCTACCCCCGCTCCTGCACCAACCTCACCAACTTCGACGTCCTCGCCACCGGCGGCATCTCCCGCCGTAAAGGATTCGAAACCATCAAACAATGTGACGATAACGCCCCCACACTTCTCATCCCCTTCGTCTACTCAGATGACATCGTATACCTCATAGAAATCCTCGCCGGCCACTTCTACATATACAACGCAAAAACAAATGAAGAAGTATGGAACATGCCCAACACCTTTACCGCCTCCGACATCGAAAACCATAAAATCACCTGGCAACAAATCAACTCCATACTCCTCATCTGCACCCCCTCCACACCCCTCTGGCAAATCAAACTGAACAACGACTTTACTTGGACTCTTACTGACTTCCAATTCAAATGCCCGCCCTGGCAAACACTCGACCTCCGAGACCACGAAATTTCCATCACCCCCGCCACCACAAAAAACCGCTACACCGTCTCCTTCAACCCCGCAGAACCCGCTACCGAAACCACCCCGGCCTACGGTGACCTCCTCCGTGCCTCCTACTACATCCCCACCCAAACAGCGGATTCCCGCAACGCCTACCAAGGCAACCTATACAAACTATTGGATGGCCACTACTTAAACGCAGATTCAAAATACTATGCAGGCGACAAAATCGCCATCAAATCCACATTTTACACCAACTACATCTGCGTCAAAGACTTCGATGGCTCCAGAGACTTCACCCCCGGATGCACCATGCCCGAAAACTACATGGCTGCCGGAGATGAACGCTTCATCATCGCAGAAAACACCTCAGGCTTCGGATCTACTCCCATCATAGATGGCCTCTCTGCCACCACAAGCTACAAAAAAGGAGACAAACTCAAAGTATGGCATGGCTACTGGGAACTCTACACCTGCATCCGTAACTTCATTGGCTCTACAGACCACATTTCCTATCTGCACACCCCAGCAGACTACCCTGCTCACTTCATACCCGGCATAGCCTGCGGTAACGCCCTCACCTGTCGTGGCACGTGGAAATTCCACTGCTCCGGCACATGGTACGGCAGCTACGAAATCCGCCGTTGCTACGACTCTCCAGACCTCACCGCCCTCTGGGAAACCCTCGGGGAATCCTACTCCCCCATCGGCTCGCCGGAAAACAACATCCTCACCGGTGATGAGGCAGATGAAGAATGCTACCTCCGCCTCTTCATCACAAAAAGCAGACTCCTCTCAGATGACGACATCTCCGCAGGTTGGCCCGCCCAATCCTGCCAAAACCAACTCATCGTATCCTCCTACAAACACGACATGCACCTCAAAAACATAGGCACCCAATACATGGACACCTCCCCCATCATCTCCGAGCTGAACTCCCCCTACGCCACCAACGACTGGTCCTGGTGCGCCTTCAACTCCCGCTACGGCTTCCCAACCCTCGCCTGCGTGCACGAGTCCCGCCTCGTCCTCGCCGCCACCAAAACACAACCACAAACCATCTGGATGAGCAAAACAGACGACCTCAACAACTTCCAAACCGGCAAACTAGACACCTCCGCCCTCCACCTCACCATGTCCACCACCACACAAGCAGACATCTGCTGGCTCCTCTCCCGTGGAGAAGTCATCATGCTCGGCACAGAAGACGGCGAGTGGGTCATCAGCTCCTCCTCCGGCCAAGGCCTCACCCCCACCTCCGCACGCATCATCAACCATGGCCGCGTCGGCTCCGCACACATCCCCGCCGTACAAGCCATAGACCGCGTCCTCTACTGCGAACGCGGCTCCGGCAGACTCTACGAATACGGCTTCGACTGGCAATCCAACTCCTACACCTCCAAAGACCTCACCATCTTCGCAGACCACATCGCAGCCACCGCCGGTGGCATCACCTCCGGCACCATGCAACGCAAACCCTACCCACGCGCCATATTCACCCTGGCAAACGGCACCCTCGCCCTCATGACATACAACACCCACCACGAGGTCAACGCCTGGCACCGCTACACCACCAACGGAAAATTCGAATCCATCTGTGCACTCCCCAACGGCACCGCAGAAGACAAACTCTACGCCATCGTCAACCGCAACGGCAAACGCTACCTAGAATGCCTCTCCCCCGACTCCCCCTACATAGACGCCTCCAACAACAACTACACCTCCACCATCTCCACCACCGCCCTCTGGCCACCGGATGAAACAGAACGCCGCACCCACACCGCACCCCTAGACGCCTACATCACCACCCCCACCCCCGCCTCCGCCATCACCGTCCGCACCGCAGAAACCGCACCCTACACCCCCCTCAACCACACCGGCACTCTCACCCCCGGCTGGGTCCACCTCATATCCGCCTCCACCTGGTCCAACCGCCCCCACTTCTCCCTCACCACCACCGGCCCCCACCCCCTCACCATCCTCGCACTCCAACTATAACCCCCGAGCGCCGGAGCTTCGGAGGTGCGAGCCACGCCGCAGTCAGAAGGGGTAACCACTTCTGACGCAGGCGGGCCTCACCATCCTCGCCCTTCAACTATAACACACAAAAAGGCGGAGAGCTCACCACTCACCGCCTTTACCATACTTCGTACTTCCTACTTTGTACCTTGTACTTTGTACTTTAAATCACTCCATTCGTCTCCAACTCCGGCAGCACAAACACACTGTCCTCGTCCTTGCGCCCGCAACCAAAGTACCCGGTAGCCAAACTGCGCTCACGCACATCCACACGGTCCGTCAGATCCTGAGTAATATACTCCCAATCATCCCAAATACCGAAACCAATGCGGTTCTTCAACCAGGCACAGCACATACGTGCATTATTCACGGCAGTAGCATTCTTATCCTCAGTATTCATCGTCGGCAGCATATTGCTCACCACCCAAGTAAACCCGGTCTTACTCAAATACGTAGTAGAACCGGCCTCACCCAGCGTGCTAAACCCATAATCACGGTTCAACTTCAGCTCCAGCGTCTGCACCATCTGCTTTACAGCAGGAGAAATGCACACAATGAGAGACTCAGGATCCGTTGGATCAAACACGTCCAACTCCTCCAAACGCCGGCGAACATAACCCAGCTTATCCAAGAACGTACCACTGAACGCAGCACTCGCCTTGCCACCCGTAGCATAGTCAATCGGCACCAAATTACCCTTACCCGCCTTAAAAGACGCATAAGACAAATCCAGCTCCTTCTTATCAATACCACCGGCACCGGCATAATTAGTGCCCAAAATACCGCCAAGGTAACCACCATCATCAGCCGTCTTCAAACGCCACTTCTTGCTGGTCTTGTCCTTAATCACACCCAAAGCCACCGCATCCAACTGACGCTTAGCCGCGGCAATCTGCTGCTGCTTAATATGAGCCAGAGTATACTCATACTTACCCATATCACGCACCTCATCCTTAGAAATCGGAATCGCATTATAGAATTTGCGGTAGCGCATACCACGCTTACCAAAGCGCAAATCACTCTCCGTAATCACATGGCGAGTATCATTATACTCCTCCATCTCCGTGCTTCCAATGATGGGGAACTCATAATAATCCCCCTCCATCCCCGTCTCAATAGTCGTATACTGCTGCACGCGAGTATGCAACTGCTGGTACTCACTCTCGTACTGGTCCTTAAACTTAGTACGGAGCATATCACGCTGCGTCAACACAGCCGTTCCTGCTGTAGCCATAATTCCTTATGTCCTTTCTATCCTGTTTATTATTATACTTCACCGGTCCCTACCGGCAAAAACTAAAAACCCTTCACCTTATTATAACGCGCATTCAAACTACGCCAACGCGGATCACTCGGGTTATGAAAAGCCTTATAATCCGCATGCTGCGGATTCGTCATCACCTCACGCGCCCAACTCTCATCCGCAGCACTCGCCACAGACTTGCCACCGGCAGCCACACCCTCGCCAACCTCAGCCCGTATAACCTGAATCAACCGCATACCCTTCGGCGTAGCCAACACAGCCACATCATCCTCACTCAACCCCGCCTTAGCACCCATACGCTCAACAAAAGCCTTACACTCCTTCATATTAGCCTGGTACTCGGCACCCCAATCAGCCTTCAACTCAGCATCATCAGCCGCCACACGCTTATCCGCAGCCTCCTGAATCGCCGCAATCACCTTCGCCGTATAACTCCCTGCCAACTTACCATCAGCAATCCCCGCAGCCTTAGCCGCCTCCGTAGTAATCTGCGCAAACTCCTCGCTCGCCTCATACCCCTCCGGCCACTCCATTTGAAACACAGCAACCTCCGCCTCCTCTGCAGCAGCCTCCTCGTCTCCGAGCGCCGAAGTTTCGGAGGCGCGAGCCACGCTGGAGTCAGAAGGCGTAACGACTTCTGACGGCAGCGGGTCACCCGCGCTCCCTACCACATCCGGTGTCTCTACAGGTGCCACATCAGCACCGCCAACATCATTAATAGCATCTTCGCTCATTTGTTCTCCTTTCGGTATTTGATAACTTGTTTCTTCAGCCACATGTACACCTCACGGTACGCATCACGCCTCATCGCATCCAGCGGGTCATACCTACCCGCACACCCTTGAAAACACGCCCGGTGCACCCCAAACCTACGCCCAATCACCGCCAACACCTCATCCGTCACCGCACGGCCAATCACCGCCCGATCACGCCGCTCACGCTCCTCTAACTCCGCAACCGTCATTGTCGTAAATTCCGTATAGATTGACTCTCCTGATTCATCCCCTGCGCCGCCACCAACTGCTGCTGCAACATAGCCTCCTGCTGCCGCCGCGCACGCAACTCCTCAACCTCCTCCTCACTGCGGAACACCTCACTCGGCGCACCCTGCGCCACAAACTGATGCCTAATCGCACGCCCCAAATCAATATAATCCAGCGCCTGCGGGTCCAACTGCCCATAATTCGCAGCCTGCTGCACCGTATAATCCAAACTCTGCGCCTGCGCACGCTCAATCGTCTGCGCCAACTTACCATGATACGCCACCTCCGGCACCGGCAACACCTCACCATCATTCACATTCGGCACAGCATACTCACGCGGCACCTTAGCACCCGCCATCTCAAACTTACCCTGCCGCCACAAACACGCAAACACACGGCCCATCAACCCATTCAAATCAGCCACATACCGCGCAAACGTACTGCTGAAACTCAGCGCCTGCTCCTCCTGCCGCGCATTTATTTCTGTAGCCGTCACTCCCGGCTCCAAATGCGTAATAGGCTGCAAAAACGGCACATAAAAAGCCAAGCGAATCCGCTCCTCAGCCATCTTGATGCGCACTTCCCCAATATCATACCGCCCTTGGCTACCCCACTCACGCGGCAACCCCAAATGATTCACCTCGCGGTCAACCACCGTCCGGCCCCCCGGCCTAAAATCAATATCCCCCACCTGCTCAGCATCTTGGAAAATACGCGGGAAAACACTCAAATCAGCCAGCAAATCAAGCGTACGCTCCACCTTCACCAAACCACGCAAATCCTCCACACAATTCAACGCCGGCGGATACCCCCACACCGTACTCTCACCCCAGCTCAAGAAACGCGTCACCATATACGGCAACTCCTGGTAACCACCCTCCTCAACCACAGGCTTATCCGCCCCATTAAAAATATACACACTCGCAAACCTCATCTGCCCACGAGCCAAATCCTTGCGCTTATTCCCCGGCGAATACCCCTTCCGCGGCGTCACCAAATGATAAAACTCAAACTTATCATCATACCTCCGCTCCAACCGGTCCCACGCCTGCTGCACCGCCTCCGGCAACTTACCATACCCCCAGCGCAACACAGCCTGATGCGCCGTAAACTCAAACTTACGCACCACCGTATCAACCACACCCGCATCATTCAGCGCAAACGCAAAACTACCCACAGGCACATGCCGAAACTGCACACCACCACCCGGCTTATCTTCGCAAAACAAACACCCCGTACCAAACAACCCACGGTCCAAATCCACCTCCTGCTTCGCCGCATAAAAATTACTCTTTGCCAACTCACG
The DNA here is from genome assembly GCA_045576695.1 of Akkermansia sp. Taxonomy (GTDB): domain Bacteria; phylum Verrucomicrobiota; class Verrucomicrobiia; order Verrucomicrobiales; family Akkermansiaceae; genus Akkermansia. Next base: position 60,965 of record JAZNGY010000160.1, on the reverse strand, counting down.
AGCCGTCACCTCAGTCGCATTCATGAACCACCGCTCATAGCGCTCACCCGCCTTAACCTCAGCCTCCTTAAAACTAAACCACTGCTGATTATGCGGCGTCACCAAACTATTATGCGCACTCACCAACGTCAGCAAACTCGCACACGCCACACTCACATGCTCACGCTTAGCCTCAGCACCACGCTGCAACTGCCGCAACACATCATTCTTCCGCGGCATCACCGTCCGGCTCAGCCAATCCCACACACTCACCATACCATCCTGCTGGTGGTACACAGCCTCAGCCAACTTCACATACTCCCTATCACACTCACTCATAACCTAGCAAACTGCAAATGCATCCAATCATAATCACGCTCACGCCCAAGACTCACAGCCCCAACACGCTCCCAAGCCTCCCACCACGGCACATACTCCTTACCACTCAACCGCGCTGCCGGCGCATGCAAACCATACGCATTATTATCCGGGTCAAAATCCAGCGCAATCCCCCACGCATGCATAGAAAGCGCCTTCCCACTCCCCGTCTTGCGGTAATTGAAACACCCACCATACTGGTCCAACCGCAGCTCCTTAATCCGCTGCAACCCATACACACGCAACACCTCCTCCAAAGCCTCCTGCACAGCCCCCGCAACCAACCGATGCACACGAATCGCCCTCACCTCCTTACCCTCGTAATAAAGAGGATACGGCGGCTTAATGCTCACCAAATTACCCTCATCACCCGCACGCCCAAACACACTCCACCCCCCACGCACCTCCTCCTGCGTAGGCCACACAACCTCATCCACAACACCCAGAGCCCCAGCAATAGCATTAACCGTCACCGGCCCCACAACACCATCAGCCTCCACACCCAAAAACTCCTGAATCCTTCTAATCTTCGCCTTCATTTCTGCTTCATATTCTCATGTTCGCGCTCCAAATGCTCAAGCCTAACCGTATTAATATGCACCTCCTCAGTCAGCTTCTGAATGGCACCTATCATCCGCTCATTAACCTCGGCATGGCTACGTATTAGAGCTTGCATATCCATATACAACCACACAGCAGCAGCCAGCCCGATAAACGCCAGCACCACCCTCGGCTGCTCCTGCACATAGCGCAGCAAATAAACATACCACGCCTCATTATCCTTACGCTCACACATTGTAAATTGTAAATCTCAAATTGTAAATCACTTGCGGTATTGCTCCTCAGATGCTAATTGCCACTGCATACTCAAAAGCTCTACTTGCGTGGGGTTCCACGGCACACGTCCGAAGCGGCTCTGCACATACAGGTACGCATGCGTCATCTTGCTACCCTCATCAGGCACCTGCAACATAATACGCACATCCGGCTGCCAATGCGGCAAACGCACCGCGATACCCTGACGCAACGCGCACAACGCCCGGCCAAAACTCAGCCCCTCCGTATCGCCCTGCACCGCATGTACAGCCACAGCACGCCAAGCATCTGCCTGCTTCTGCTTGCTCGGGTCGCTCATAAACTCAGCACCACTCGGCAACGGTCTCCCGTCCCAAGCCTTGCCACCCACAGCAGCCGTGTACACATCGTACAGCTCAATCGCTTTTTCGTTCACAGTCATACTTCAAAAATCTACTTTGTACCTTGTACTTTGTACCTTGTACTTACTTCCTATACTGCTCCGGCTCCACCACCGTACTCATAAACTCAATATCCCCCGCCGCACTCTGCGTATACCGCACCGTGCAACTCTGTTGACACGTAGCCAGAGCACCAATCACGCCGCCCACAATAATACCCGCCCCTACTTTTGCCCAGTTACCCGGCACACCCAGCCCCGCCAGCCACCCCGCCAGCTTGCCATGCACCGCCTTCGCCTTATTCTTCTGCTCTTCATTCATAACATTAAACATCAAACATTAAACATCAACCATCTCTTCTTCGGGGTCCTCATACGGCTCCAGCTCCCAATACGCCACCGCAGATTCAACGCTGCGAAACGCCTCGTAACCAAGCGCCTCCGGCTCTGCACCAATAATCTCCTGTGTTTTTTCAACAAAATAGCGCGCGCCGTTGGCGTCTACATAATTACCCTCAGCATCCGGAGTTTTGCGTACAAGCACACGCCTCAGCGCAAACGTACTGGCTGCGGCTCCTTCACCATACGTATCGGTGTCAAAAATCCACCCTTTCGCCTCCGCTTCGGCAATCGCAGCCGCAACGTATTCATCCTCTTTGTAATTTTCCGGCAGGCAAACTCTTATTGTACCACCGCCGTCCGGCAACTTGCTGAGCAAGCGCGCTTGCGGTATCGTCAACCCTGCACGCAGTTTTTTGTTTTGCCCGGCAAAATTCGCGCCTGTCGCAACATTGTAAAAAACGACGTTCCCGGCAGCGGTAATACCCGGTATCAAGTCAGCCTTTAAAACACCATTTATTTGCAACGTGGTGCGCTTCTTCCTGCTATAACAGTAATACATACTGTTTAACGTAATGCCAACACACATGCCCCATGGCAACACCACAGACTCTGCGTTAAACGTTCCTTTAAACTCATCCCCATCTATCCTGAAAAAAGTAAAGGTCGGGGTATAGCTCAGTGTAACCTTGTGCCATTCTATATCTGCGTCAATGCCCGTATTCGTTGTCGAACTATTAAAACCATAACGGTATGTGCCGTTTTCAATTCCATAGTAAAACAACGGTGTCCCGTGCTTGCCTTCGCGCTGAATATCGGTCAAATGGTCATAAAACTGGTTAACAGTAGAGAATACGATTCTGTCTCCAGCCGTCGTCTTGTCTGACAAAAGCACATAATCGTTACCGTCAAACTGTATAAAATCGGCTGCAATATAACCATTGGGAAGCGGTGAAGCAACGGCGCCCCCGCCGGAGCCCATCAAACCAACGGGGGCACCCTTAAAATTTTGGCACTCATCCACACTAATGGCAGCATCGCTCACCACAACCTCGGTGGTCACGGCATAAAAAGACCCCTGCCCCCCCTCCGGTATAGTACAGTAGGTAATAGATCCATCCACGCTAGTAACCGTCCCGCCAACAGGACCGCTCACCACGTACCACTTATGGTATGCTACAGGTATCGTATTCATAACTTCGTAAATCGTAAATCGTAAATCGTAAATCGTAAATCGTAAATCAATTAAGCGTTTTCCTCAACCCACTCTGGGCAAACCTATTCACCGTATCCTGCACCGTAAACCGCCGCGCAGCACTCTGCTGCACCGCCTGCTCACTCTTAGCAGCACTCTCCACCGTATTCGCAGCAGCCTTACTCGTACTCACCACAGTAGCCGTATTCGCCGCCCGCTGCGCAGCAGCCGCAGCAGCTCTACTCGCCTTCTTCTGCTGCTTACTCGCATAAATACTACCACCGGCAGATGCCGCAGCACCCACAATACCGGCCACCAATAACGCTTCAGCTCCCATATTACTTACTCCCTAAATTATACTGAAAACCTAATTGCGACACCGTACTCAGCGCACCCCCCACACCAAACCACGGAGCCATACGCCGATTGATCCGCGCCATACGATCATACGCATTCGCCTGAATATTCCCCAGCGCATACTGCGTCTCCCCCTGCTTCCGCAACACAGCAGCCTGCTCCATCGCATTCGCATAATTAATCGTATTACTCTTCGCAGCATCACCAATCGCCTTCTCAAAATAATCAGCCACACTCAACTCACGCACATGCGCACTACCACCCGTAAAACCACTAATAGCACTCACCACACGCTGCGCAGCACGATTCACACTCTCATCATGCCGCATCGTCATCATATTATCACCCGCAATATGCGCAGCCCCCCTGGCATCCACCTCCAACTTATACGCATCAGCATACGCCTGCCGCTTCGCCAACAACGCATTCGTCCGCGTAGCAGTAGCCTCACCCGCCATATTAGCGGCACCGGCATTCATATTCAAATACTCTCCCATAACTCCTCAACATTCGGTGTCTGGTCATTACTATCCTGCTGCCGGGCCTCCTTCAACTTAGCCCGATACAGCGCCCCGTAAGCCCTCTTCTCAAGCGCACCCGCCAAATTAAAACTACTCGTCACACGCATCGCCGCCTTAGCAGCCAACAACAACGCCACACCCTCACAAAAAAACGGCTCAGCATCCGGCAACGCCACACCCGCAGCCAACTTATTGCTCTTATACCACAACACCACATCCGCAAGCACATCCTGCAACACCAAAAAACGCCCACGCTTACGCCACCGCTGCACCCCCTCAACCACACGCACCTCCAAACAATCCGGCGGCAACTCAACCACCCCCTTCACCACCGGCAACTCAGCACGCTCCAGCGCAAAATCCCAATGCGTATAATCCAGGGCAAGGGCCACCGCCTGCTGCACACAATCCTCCAATGCACCCTCAAGCGGAGAGCCTCCCACACACCCCGCCTCACCGAGATATGTCGCAGCCATCTTAAACAGTGCACCCTTGTCCATACCCACAATTCTACCACACCCACACCAAAAATAAAATGTTCGCTTCCGAACAAAATACATCCCCCCCAAAAAAATCTCACATACCACCTCATACTTTGTACCTTGTACTTTGTACTTTGTACTTCGTACCTTGTACTTCAACTCAACACCTCCGCCAACACCGCACTCACCGTCAACGCCTGCACCTCCACCTGCACCTTCTCCGGCTCATACGCCCCATCCATCTTATTCAACTCCGCGATACACCGCACCATATCCTGCACCTCCCCACCCTCATGACACGCAGATGCCGCGGCACTCAACATCCGCATACGCTCCTCACGGCTCAACACCGCCCTCCTGTCCGCCTGCCCCCGCAACTCAGACAAAAAAGACAAAATACCCTCATTATTGGACAACCTATTAGCCGCCTTACTCACCGCAGCAGCACTCGCCCCACTCTTATTAAACGCCTTACGGTATGCGTCACCTTTGGACATACCGGACACAACCAACCGGCACCACTCCATCTGGCAATCCGTCAACTCACCCCTTTTTACCCTCGCCATAAATACACCTCTCCAAACGCCCCAAAACCTCAGCCCCACGCACAGACAAACTCCACACATCCCCTCGCAACACCACATACCCCGCATGCAACGCCTCATACAACACCCTACGCGTCCCCGCACGCCCTAAAACACGCTCCAAAGCCAAAGTGGTACACTCACCCCCCAGCAACACCAACAGCGCCTCATAAACCCTCACAGACGCCTCCCTGCGGCTCCTACGCACCGCACGCAACATCGCACGCAACTCCCCACGTTGAACCCCATTCATAACTCTTCTGTCTCACCTCGAATAAAAGCCATCGCCTCAGCCGGGACCACCCCTGCACAACGCTGCACCTGCAATCCTTGAGTCTCCAACACCTTTCTTCTCGCCGTAGCCGCAGCCTTACGCCGCCGCACATCATCCTTACGGCACCAATTCGCAGCATGCTGCAACACATCCGGCAAATTTTCAAAGAAATGCTCCAAACTATCAGGCCTGTAACTCTGCACAGAATCTGCAGCATAATACCGGCGCAGCAACTCCAGCACCTCATCAGTCATCGGCACAAGCCCCGCAGCAACACGCGCAGCAGCCTCCACCGCACGAGGCAACGGCCGCTCCAAATTCAGCCTACCGAGCATCGGCACCACCCCGCCAACAGCCCTCAACCACCCCGAAAAAGCATCTTGCGGGAGCGAGCACGGCACAGCTTGCGCACCTACATCAACCGTAGAACTAAGCTCTACCTTATTACTATTATTATTCTCTTCTATTCTGCTCACGCAATCCGCGTGACACTCAGCGTGACTTTTGTCACGCAAAATGCGTGACAATTCCGCATCTCGCGCACGCTGATTCGCCTTGCGAGTATTATCCAACGCACGCTTCTTGGCCGTCTCGCCACAGTGCTTCCCAAACTCCACAGCATACACAAGACCATCCACACCCAGAGCTGCCCAACCGATAGAAATCAACGCCTCCGCGCAACCGCGAAAACCTATTTCCTCGTCCAACTCATCAGGCGACAATCCCGTCTGCCCATCCGTAGTCTGTTCATCCACCCAGCACAACCAAGCAACAGCCAACCCAAGCGCAGCATGCTTCTTGCACCGCAGCGCCCGCATCAGCCCGCGAATCTTCGGACTCCGCACCAAAGAATGATTCAACTTCAACCAATCAGCCATACTTCATACATAAAATCTAATTAACACCGTACCATCCTGCTCCCTATCCTTCACCCGGTGAATCCCCGCACAATCCAGCACACGGTCATTCACCCCCAGCGCATCAGCGCAGCCATCCAAATACGCCTTGCAACTCGCCAGCGCATTATCCGCATCAGGCCCCGTCCCGCCCCAATAAAACCACGTCACATCATACCGCACAGGCCTCCAGCCCTCCGGCAACAAACACAATTCCTCTGCATCGCGCCTCGCCTTCAGCATCATCAACCGCGCACGGCCACGCGCCTCACGCACCGCACGCTGCTTCGCACTCCAATGCGACCGACTATTCGGACTCAGCACCCGCCCCGGACGCACCAGAGCCACAGACAACACAAACTCACCTCTCATTGCTGCTCCTTTCTATGCTTTTTATTCACGTCTTCAAGCTCCATCTGATGCTTCAACTTGAGCAATTTTGCATGCAGTTTTATATGCTGCCGTTCCTCTGTTGCAGAATGACACGGAACATTCATCAAACACGAGCACAGAGTTGAAACCTCCTTGATATTGAGAACAATATACCCCTTTGTCATTACAGCTCCTTTCTATACTCCGCATTGTACGTCTCGCCAACTTTAATATCTTCCAGATTCATAAAAAAAATCGTAAATTGTACCTTGTAAATCGTAAATCAGCTTCTCTTTCCCCGCTCCCTCAGCTCAGCCTCCAGCAACTCCACCAACGCAGAGCACTGGCACAACAAAGCCCTCACTTCCGCCAACATCGCCGCCTTATTACCAAACGCCGCATGATACTGCAACCGCGTATTCGCACCACGCACACGCTCACACATCTCGCTATAAAGCACACCCATAGGGCTCCCCTTAGTCTTAACCTGTTTCATAAAAATCATAAAATCAACATTTTTTAAACCGCAACTGCGCCAGCACCCGCTTCTGCGGGGCCTCACTCACCTCAACACGGTACCACCCCTTCTCCTCCCACACCCTCACGCAAGGATCCTGCGGCACATCCACCCCCATAACCTGCGCCAACTGCACAGCAGCATTCGCCAACACACACGCCTCACCATAACTCGGCTTCAACGGCGCATCAACCCGCGGCTGCCCATCCCAAGCATTCGGAATCGTCTGCGTCAAATGCCCCGCCCAACTCTCATAAATAATCCCGGCCATAAATTAAACATTCAAAATCCAAACTCCTCCTCCAAACTCATCTGCTTCGGCACCTTACGCACCTGCGCTCTACGAGAAACCTCAATCCCCCTCAAACGCAAAATCGTCAAATACCTCTGCTCACCACGCTTACTCACATAAGGCTTACCCACAATAAGCCCATGCACATTCACCAAATCCCCCACACACGTAGTACTCAGCCCCTGCGCCACCTTCCCCCACGCCTCAACCTCCACCAACGTAGAGGCCGGCGCAGCATTCCTGGTCTCCGGCAGCCGCACCTCCAACACCGCCGTATTGTAAGCCATATCCCGCTCACCCACCATCTTGAACCCCAGCGGCGGCAACACCACCACCTTCGCCCCCTCAAAGTGAAACGAACTCATCAACTTATACTCCTCCTCACTCATTGCCTTTCTCCTTTCTATTGCCAAAAAAGGCAAGGCAAAGCCTTTTTATGTGGGTTACTACGAATTCGTACGCTCTACATTTAAGAGCACGTGCGCGAGGATTGCGGGTTATCCCTTCGAATACTTCGCAGGTATTTCCGAAAGAGTAGGCGCACATGCGGCAGGTTCGGTTACATTTGAATAAAGGGTTTCTTCTCATTCCTGCTCCTTTCTATGCGTTGCCACATACATCACAGCATAATCACGAGCCACCTCCATCGTATCAAAGTCTTCACCATCCTCAATACGATTAATAGCCGCGCAAATCGCCTTATCCAGCAACAGCACCAACTGCAACGCAGACAGCTCCACCCTGTCACTCATCTGTACAGAATTACTCATAACAAATTAAACATTAAACATCCAACATTCAACATTCCTTAATACTCCCCGCCGTCACCTTTACACTCCCAAACCCCTCCAACTGCAACCGCAACCACTCACGGCTCGCCTTAGTCGTCTGCTTCACCCCCTCCGCAGCCTGCTCCGCAAGCTTCCGGTGCACCAACTTATCAAGCTCAGTAATACCCACCTTACAGCACTTCACAAACTCCTCACCGGTTATACCCAGCGCAGCCTCCAGCACACCAAACGCCCCGGCAGCATCAGCCACCGTAAACGCCGCCTTACCCGGCGCCAACTGCAGCCCAGGCAACTCCACGCCCGCCTCCAAGTCTGCACGAACCTTGCGCTCAATCGCATCCACATACTTCTTCGCCAACCGCGCAGCATCCCACGCCTTACGTCTATCCTCCACACTCCACTGCTCCCAACGCGTCAACTCCACCCCACTCACCTGCTGCACACGCAACCCCAGCGCCGGGCAACTCGCCGCCGCACGGCAATACCGGCACTGCACCTCCCCCGGACACAACTCAGCACCCGGCACCGCAGCATCATCCAACTTCCGGTACAACCACCCACGCAACGCACCAATATCCTTGCGTTCAAACCTCATCACCACCGGCCGCTGCCTACTCACAAACGGCTGCAAAATACCCGCATACACCACATCAAACGCCGCAAAATTATCCATCATCAGCAGCACCAGCCCATACAACTGCGTATTATACTCCGCACCCTCCACAGCAATACGCCCAAACTTATAATCCAACACCAGAGCAGCCTTCTCATTATGGAACACCACATCCGCCTGCCCACTAAACCGTTGGCAAGCATCCCACAACCGCTTCTCGCGGAACAACTCCACACGGCAACCCAACAACTCCTCCGCCAGTCGCCCCTCCATCTCCGCACACCACTCGCAAGCCTCAGCCTCCACCGCATCCTCCGGCAGCGTACCCACCTCCAAATGCCTATGCAAACGCGTCCCCATCGCCGCAGCCTCACTCTGATCCTGCTCCGGGCAAGCCTTCTCAGCCAACCAACTCCCGGGGCACAACACCAACCGCTGCAACCCACTCGCACTCGGCAACCCCATTCTCACATCATCAGCATTCATAACAACCTCCATAACTTTGTAAATTGTAAATCGTAAATTGTAAATCCCTTACACCATTTCCCCAAACATCGGCAACTTACCCGACAACCCAATCGGCATAGCCTTAGCATCAGGCAAATCAGCCTTAGCCACCGGAGTCTCGGAGCTTCGCAGAGACTCCGCCACGCTAAAGTCAGAAGGCGTAACGACTTCTGACGGCAGCGGGCCACCAGCCTTGCCCACCACATCACGCGGCTCCACCTTCAAAAACCCCGGCTCCACCACCTTAGCCTTAGCCTCACGCAACTGCATACTACCACCATACCCCTGCTCCTCAAAATCCTCACTATCACTCACGCCGGAGATACCCAACGCATAACGAATCGCCTGAATCGTAGCCCTATGGCGCAACATACGCTTAGGCCGCTGAGCCCACACCGGCGTATTCTGCTTACACTCACTCAAATACTCCCGAATCGTCACAGGATGCTCCGGCGTACTCTTCAACCACACCGTACACTCACACCAGCGGTCCCCATCCTCCTCCACACCCTCAGCCCAAGCCATACCCGCATAATCCTCATGCTGATGCGCAATCTTCAACCACCCATCAATACCAATCATCGGCATAATACCGCCGTTTTTAGTCGGGAAAGCATACACCTCCCGCGTCAACGGATTCAACTTATAGCTACTGCACACCAACGCAAACGCAGCCATCTCCTCATCACTCGCCTTCGGCATAATCGTATTCTTCAAAATACCCGCCAACTCACCGTAGTCAGACATCCCCAACTGCTCCGTCAAAGCCGTCAAAGCATTGCGAGTAACACCACCCTGCACCTTGGGTGCAGCCATCATCATCTTATTATTTGTTGTCATAGTCTTAGATTGCACCGTAATTTAACCGCCACGGTGCCACAGAGGCCTTTTTTGATTATGAAACAGATACTTTTTTAAACAGCATCATAACCCCAACGGCACTCACCGCCGGGAAACCACAGCCGGGACTCGAACCCGGTCTCACAACGGCACCCACCGTCTGCAGCCCGCACGATAATTTCAAACGCCTCGTAAGCTCAAGCGACATGCAACACTACTGATTTTTTTGTACTTTCTTACTATTCCCGATAAACGAACATGCTCCTAACACATGCACGACAAGAAACCCTCAACCCAGCCACATGTACAGGATGAGCGTGGCAAACATCAGAGCACAAACCACAGCATCCCACAGCAGCCACCTGCGCACACGCGCCACCTCCCCCTCCATCCGCTTAAGCTGCTTACAGCATCCCGCCAACACCTCCTCACACGCCAACTTAAAAGCCCGCGCCTCCTCCTTCTCACGCTCAGCCGCCCTCACCGCCGCCGTCAAACTCTTAAACGCAGCCCCACCCTTACCGGCCCTCGGCCGCTTCTCAGCAAAAACAATAGGCCCCTTCTCACCCTGCACCAACGGCGCAGCCAACTCCCTTGCAGCTCTCATAGCATTATTACTCATAACATTAAACATTAAAAATTAAACATTAAACATTAAAACGCTTGCCACATCGCAGATTCATCGCAAACAGGCGGCAAACTATTAAAAGGCTCTGCCAACCTCTCCACCGCCTCCGCCTTCGTCGGCAGCTCAAACTCCATACCATACGGATCAATCCGATGCCCATCCACACAAGTATCAAGCGAAGCCACCACAGCAATAAACACCGCCCACAGCGCAACACTGCCCACAACGCACCCAACACCCTGCAACAACAACTTAACCATAACCTTAAACATTATAAAATTAAGCCTCCAAAGCACTCTTCACAATACCATTACGCACCTTACAACGCTCCAATAACGCACGGCGAAAATCCCGCACATTCACCAACTGCATCCGCGGCCCCATCTCCAGCACCCGAATCTCATGAGTCGTGCACAAATCAGCCAACACCTCTCGAAACTGACTGACTGAAATATCAAACGTCTTCGCCAACGTCGTCAGCTTACAATACTCCATACCTTTCAGCTCCACAAGCACCACGCACTCATCAGCCTCCAAGTGCCGCCCGTCTACCATCACTCGTTTATATGCAGCCATAAAATTTTGAATTGTTGATTTTTAATTTTAAATTTTATCCGCCTTAGCCAACAGCGCGCCAAAATAAAAAGCACACCTACCCAGCGTCTCCTTAGCCTTATCAACATAGCCCAGCTTGCGAAAACTGCGCAGCAGCGTCAAATAATCCGCCACCAGCTCCAGCAACTCATCAAACGTGTACTCCCTATCATCCATAAACTATTCTCCTTAACTACTACTTGAAAATTCACCATCAGCATGTTACACTCCCTGCATGGAAACCACCTGGCTCACCACCCTCAAGAAACTTCTTGAGCTCATCATCACGCCAAAGAACAAATGGCTGCTCACAACCACAAGCGGCCTCCTCCTCTTTGCCCCCAAGCAACACCTTGCCCAACTCGGACTCACCGGCATCGCAACAAACCACCAAACAACGGCAGGGCTCATCTTCTGTATATGCTCCTGCTCCCTGCTCATAGACCTCTGCGCGTGGCTGCGCCAGCACCTCCTCAAAACAACGCGTCAGAGAACCGAAACACGCCGCACACAACGCGCCCTCCAAACCCTTACAGACCAACAAAAGAAAACGCTCAGCCCCCTTACCACAAAAGGCATCACCCGCGGCTTTCTCCCCTGCGACCCGGAGAGCACCCAACGCATGGTAGACTCGGGCATCCTTATCCCCCAAGGCCCCCGCTTCTACAGCGACGGCTACCTCAGAGAATACTCCCTCAGCCCAATCGCTAGGCAGCACTTCTACGGCAAAGACTAACCGAAAAATGGCATCAGTATCCGCCTCATGCTCTTTCTTGACCACTGCCTTAAAGCCCGCCGCAAAACCGGCCCCCCAAGCAACGCCCCCAACAGCACAAGTAGTAAGTAACCCTATATCCATCACTTCTGCTCTCCTTTCTTATTAATCAAGAATTCTTAACATCCTGCCCCTGCGGCATAATCCGCACAAAAAACTCATCCTTATTGCGTCCCTTAATCTCATAAGAAACAACCTTGCCCCCACGCACACAAACCAGTATAGTAAACGCATGGACACCACATACACCATCCCCCCAAGCTACGGGGCAGAGATTTATATCGGCGCAGAAGGTCACATCGTAATCAAACAAGACAACCCCGCCGACGGCAACATCACCGTTATCCTCACCCCCGCCGAAGCCCGGGTTGCCATCAAACATATCCAGCAACTTCTCCTCCAACTCGAGCAAGAAAGCTGACCCCGGCAACCACCCCGGCAACCGCTTACCTTCCGCCGCGCGCTTGCTGCAACAAGCCGCGGTGTTTGTTTTCGCCTTATCTTCACTCATAAACTATTCTCCTTTCTTCTCAGAAAATCGACTCAACAGCTCCCCTAACGCGGTAGCAATCCGCTCCAGAGCATGAACCTCTCTCTCCTTCAGCTCGCGCTCCTTCCGCTTTTTCTCCGCTTCATGCTTAGCGCGTGCAAGCACTATTTCACAAGTATCCCCCATAAAATGTTGATTAACTTAGCAAATAAAATCCCTTAGTACTCCACCCGGCACATCACCGGTCGCAGCTCCGGCAGCGAGCGCAGCCGCTCCAGCAACAGCGCACTTGGTACCCTATCACCCTGCAACACCCGCGCCAAGTGAGCAGGACTACACCCTACATTCTGCGCAGCGCGAGTTATAGAATAGCCCTTATCGGCCAAATAACGCGCCGTAACCGCCACATCTTTATTGCTTTTCCGATTCATTTTTGATACTATACCGTTATCGTAACCGCGCTTCCTGCGTCACCAGTCTCGCGGTTACGGCTTTATTTAACCACGCGATTCATTACAATGCAAGAAAAAAATGCACTTTGCGAGCAATTTTCTGCGCGCTTCACTGAAGCGCTCGGTTCATCAGGTCTGCGTCAAAAAGACCTAGCAGAACACACAAACATAAGAGAACAAACACTTTCCAGATATAAAACAGGCGAGAGAATCCCCGACACCTACGAACTCTACCGAATAGCCGTTGCCCTCGGCGTCTCCATCGACTGGCTTCTCGGCATCAATTCTCCGACCGATTCATCGACTTCCCCGCTCGCGCCAACTGCGCGCGAAGCCAGACTCACCGAAAAACTCGCCATCGCTACCGCCGGCCTCGAAGCCATCCTCGCTCAACTGAAAAAACAGTAAACCATGAAAAACAAAGGGACACACCCGCATGGTAACACCTTTGCAGAGCCTATCACAGGATTAGTCAAAGACAAAAATGAATTATGCGAGATACTGTTCATCAGATTGTATCTGTATGTAAAACCGGAAGCCTTGATTCCTCTTTTATCTTCAAAAAGAATCCACCTTTCTAAACCGTGGAATACTAACGACGTAACGGAATGTGTTCAGCAAAACAAAGAAAAACAAAGCGAACAAATAAAGGAATACGGCTACATATGCCTCTCATGCAGATGCAATAGTGCCGCAATGTGGGGCTATTATGCAGATAGCAGTCGCGGTGCATGCCTGGCCTTTGATATCCCTGTTGAAAAAAGCAAACAGGGTCAGTATATACTACTCGATAAAAACTATACAGTACAAAGTGATAGCAAACGCATTCGTGCAGTAGAATATAAGGAAAACCGAGTAAGAGAAAACAACCCATTAACCTTACTGCACCGAAAAGCGTTGGAATGGTCTCATGAAGAAGAATACCGCATAGCAATACCGTTAGAACAGGCAAAAAACGAATCCTGCGAAAACTACGCGAAAGTCTGTTATTATGATGACGACTTATTTACTCATCTGTCTCATGTAATTCTAGGCGTTCATTCTCAGCATGAATGTGCCGATATAAAAGCAGCTCTACAGAATCTTGAAATAAAAGAAGTGAACGTAACAAGAGCAGCTTTCTCGCCTCAGCAATTTTCTTATTTAATCCCTGACACTTCATATACGCTTGGCAAACACCTTGTATCAGGCAATTACTCATATATAATTAACAGAGAATTAAAAGAATGGCACCCTGTACAGGTAGACAAGCCTGCAACAGGACCGGATTCGATACTTCGTCACATCTCAGAAATGGAGTCGTTGTCAGGTTTCTGCTTATCAAAAAACAAGTTGGCATATACAAGCATAACTCAATTTACGGGATATAGTACCTACCAAATGTTTTTCATAGCGGCAGAATGCAAAAGCTCTGATAACAAAACAAGCTATAAGTGTTTCGTTATTGATAATAATACCGTAAAAAAGATTTCGGGTTTTACATCAACAGCAAAAAACAAAATAAAAGATATTTTAGAGCATTTTTTTCATGAACCTTAATCCTCTTGCTAGAACTACCCCTCTCATGTTACAGCAAAAACGAAAAAAATTAATCCTCAAAGAACTCAAGAAGAAGTAAAAATATGGAACAGTGCAAAATTTTCATCAGCCATGCATCATCAGATTGTGAAATTATCAAACATCTTGTTGATTTTTTATCTGGGTTATATGTAATCAGTAGGAATGAAATAACTTTTACCTCATTGCCAGAATCGGGAATTGAAAATTTCAGTAATTTCAATGATGAACTGAGAAAAGATATACAAGAATGCAAACTCGCCATCGTTTATTTAACTCAAAATTACCTGAAGAGCAATTACTGTCTATTCGAACTCGGCGCAATCTGGTCACAAAACAAAACCTGTTTCTTAATCAACCGAGATAATATCACGAAAGACAAAATCCCAGACATTTTGCTAGCTCACACATATGATAAACTCGATAATAGAGGTCTTGATAAACTCTGCGACACGTTAGAGAAATTACCTATTGAAACCAAATATAACGGACACACCGAATACAACCACTAATTAGAAGTTCCCATAAGTATTTATCATGATTCCATACCTCAAAGACAGCATTCATTCACATATCATCTTTTGTCCCAAGTGCAAATCCAACAATCAGCACTCTACAATACAGCTATATCATAAGTATGGAGAAAACCACAACCACGATGCTCCCTTTGTCAAGCATGTATGCACCATGTGCAGCATGGTGTCATACGACTATTACGAGAGAGATAGCTCGTCCTGCAACTATAACTTTTACCGAATCATTCCACAAGGTGCTCCTATAAACCTTCCTCAGCCGAATCCGGATTTACCGGAGGCTTGTCAAAGTACTTATACCGAAGCGGCACATGTATTTGAACACTCCCCACGATCAGCAGCAGTACTCCTACGTCTCTGCCTGCAACAACTGCTTGATTATCTAGGATTCAAAGGTTCAATCTACAACATGATAGCAGCAGCCACGACCAAATTACACCTGCCGGAATACATCCAAAAATTTATGGATATAACGCGCCACTATGGTAACGAAGCGGCTCATGAAAGCGAACTTTCACTTAACCTAGAAGAACAACTTGAAAATGTGGAATATATGTTTGAAATTATCAACGAAATCACCAATCACGCCATCACCATTCCCCAGAAATCACAACAAGCTTCCCCATCATACAAGAAGACATTGTATCTGAAGTACTAAAAGGGGGGCTCATCCGTAAACTCGAACTCTCCGTATGCCCGGCACTCCTAGCAGAATCAGATTATAAAAAAGGACTCTCCCTTAATAGCTTTTTAAAAAGCAAAAGCATGAAAAACTTTGGAGGGGAAGTATCAATAACATGGAAAGACCCACAAAGCATACCAAAAGAAGGCAAAAATATCATCCTCTGGGCATGTGATTTTTTTGCAAAATATGCAGGTGGATACCTCTACCCCATCAAACGTTGCAAAGTAATCCAAGAAAAAGCCACCAACGAGCGCAGCACACAATTATTAGATTTGCTTAACGCCCGAGTAAGTGATAAAATTCTCGTACGGGTAGGTAGTGGACGAATGATAGCGTTCACAGCAAAATACACCGCTCTAATAGGAGCCTATCAGAAATGGAAACGTAAATATTTCATAAACTAAAATGTCCACGCAACAACAAAATAATGATGGAGACTTGAAATTTGAAAGGCGCTATCCTCTCGTCTACGCCGCAATAATAACCATCATCTCAACCACCGCATGCCTCTATCTCGGCAACAATCCTCAACTGGATAACACCATCCTTGAAGCAGGCATCACCGTAGCCTCAATTATCATAGGCTTTAACGCTATATACCGAAACACACTCCAAACAAAAATAAGCAAAACCATACAAGCCATAGAAAATACCAGCTACATGGAACTCTATCACAGCTACCTAAGAGCAGTAACCCATACTGGTCTTTACTTCATATTGGCTTCATTCATCATACTTTTTCTTTCATATAACCAGCAACATCATTACATAACATTTAACATCTGGTTATTCTTTGCCATACACATGACACTATGTTTCTACCGAGCAAACAACATAGATAATAAACTTTTTCAAAGCAAATAAACACCGCCACAAGACGGCACAAGACGGCACAAGACGGCACAAGCTGCGCATATAACCCCGCACTTTACTGCGCACTTTGCAGCATAATGCGCAGCTACACAAAAACTACTCAAAAGCACCCCGCAGGAATCCGCAACTCATCCACAAAGTCAAGCTTCAACACAACATATCACGTTCATTGCAAGACAAAACGTTGCACCTAACACACAAGCATATTGACAGGGCCCATCATGTGTGCTAAATTCACCCCCGTCAGCGGATTGTGAAAACATCACAGTAAATTACCCGCTGCCCACAAGAGCAAACGCCTTACCACCGTTGTGACTCTTAAACCAATAATACAATTTTATTATGGATCAATTAATAAATTTGTTACTTGCTCTTACGTTTTGCTTGCTCGCAACCACAGAGCTAGTAAAAGCAACAAAGAAGAAGTAACATAACGCACGGCCTGCTCGTTCCCCCAAACGGGCAGGCCTCACACATGATATAGTAGCAGCTAACCGAATACCAGACAAGCAAAATAATTGACTTTTTTAAAGAAATCCGTAGGATTCTGCACGAAAACATGTAAAAAATACAAAAAAAATTAAAAAAATGCAATTCTCGCAGTATTGACAAGCACCCCAAGATATGGTACCCTAAGCACGCGATTATAATTGATCCATAATCCGTCACCCCGCAAACCGACTGCTGGTAACAGAAAGTTTGCACACCTCCTGAAAACCATCGCTATTATGCCTAGTTAAGTTTTCAGAACACCCCGCAGGTCACCATCCCCTGCGGGGTGCTTCATCATAATGCTGCCGCAAGCAAAATGATATTACAACTGAGGCAACGCCGCCACAGCATGGCGCAACTGCTCCGCATTCGGGCGAATATAGACCGCATGCACCTCAGCGCTATCATGGCCCACCAACTCCATCGCAAGGCCCTGACTCACCCCCGCAGCCTGCAACATCGTAGCCACAGACGCGCGTAAACAATGAAACGTCTTACTATGCCACGTACGCCGCCTACCGGTCCCCCCACCATTCTGCAAACCAATACCGTGCAACCGCACCAACTGCGTAAACTCCTGGCTAGGATTACTATGCACCCGCAAACGCGGCAGCACATACACCGCAGCATCCCCACCGGCAGCCAGCCCCGCCTCATAACGCTCGCGCGCCCACTGGAAAAACCCATCCAACATCGGCTGGCGCATCACACGCCCCGTCTTCCCCGTAGTCAAACGCACCACCCGCTCCTGCCAATCAAACTGCTCCCAGCGTAAAGAACGCACATCCCCCAAACGCTGCCCATACGTCCCCAAACAACAACGCACCGCAGCCGCCCACTCATCCGGCAACTTAGCCAACAACACCTGAATCTCCTCCGGAGTAAACGCCTCATGCACCACCCGCTCCTCACGGCCATCAGCAGGCACCTTCACCCCATCGCAAGGATTCCGCACAATCAACTCCGCATCCAGAGCCCACGCGAAAGCCGCCCGCACCACATACAAATCATGCAACACCGTCTTATGGCGCACCAACTTACGCCGCTCCAGCACCCAATCCTTAATATCCGCACGCGACACCAAACGAGCCGGCTCATCCGCCCGCTTCCCGAACCACTCACAAAAAAAACGGTAAGAAGTCCTGGCATTATTGTATGTTGCCACAGAGACACGCCCCAACTTTCCCCCCAGCATCTTATCAAACAACTCCCGCACAGACATATTATCCACCCGTTTCGCCTCCACCGCCGCCGCATTCGCCAACTCCTGCGCCACCATAAGCGCCCTATTCTTCGCCTGCGCCCGCGTTAACTTCTCCCCCCTAAACAATCCACCGGCCACCGGCACCTTAGTAGACTTCTTTAATCTCTTGCCATCAGAGAACACAATCTGAGTCAGCCAAAACGGAGACTTTGCATCTGTAAAAACACTAAAAGTAACTGTTTTCATATCTTATTAAACGCTAATAGAAATAAGTCGCGCAAACTCGCGCAGCAAGTCGCGCAATTTTCGCGCAACGAACTATCGCTATTAACGATAATAACAGAATAAAAATCAAGCAAAATCAACTAATAGCGCTATTAGCGCAAAACAAGAAAACAGCCCCGGCGGGAATCGAACCCACATTTGCCCTTTAGGAGAGGGCCGTTCTATCCATTGAACTACGGGGCCGTAAAGGCGTGGAATATTAGACAAGAAAATGGGAGGTAATTCAAGTCTAAAGTATGTAATCAGACTGCAAAAGCAGATGAAAGAGCAGAAAGCTGCGAATCTGAAAGATGCTTTTTGAGTACGGGGAGCATGCGTGCAAGATACTCCGGGCGAGTCCAGCCATGAAGCGGCTGGGGTGTAGGTCTTTCGAAAGACCATGTGGGTATGGGGAGTACTAAGTCAAGCACGGTATCGGCAGTGGGTGCCATTCTCTCTAACATAGTGGCAACCTCGGCAGATAATGAGGGATAGGCCTCTAAAACGGCCAAGGCCCACTGGTAGCTGAGGTGGTTTGCGGGAGGCGTTATGTTACTGAGTAGGGTCTGCATTTTTTCTGCAGAGAGCGTGCAGAGTTTATTCAACAAGGGCAGAGCTCTCATATCGCTCAACCCAAGCAGACCGCTGATGACGGCCGGATTACTCTGCGGGAGACAGATGTACAAGTCTACCAAGGCTTCGACCCCGGCCAGTTTCTCTGAGGGTGAGGGTTGTGCAAGGGTTGCTAACTGAATAGCGGCTGCCGAGCTGATAAGCGCCTCAGATTCGCAGATGGCAAAGGGGATGAAGGCACGCCAGCCTTCCCCTTTGCGTTGCGAAATAAAACGAACAAGTTGCTTGAGAGCGTTGCCACGAGAGGCTGCTGTTGCTTTTTGCTGAAAAATTTCGTAGGCTCGAATATTATCCTGCAGGCGTGCGGGGTCGTTACCGGTAACTAGGCCACAGGCAATCATGGCAAGGGGCCATTCGGCTTCGCCTATCTCATGAATACGGACGGGGTCCTGCACCATTGCTGCCAAACGCTCCAGCTCGGAAAGCATGGAGAAATTATCTTGAAAAAGCCCCATAGCAGATTGGTCGTTTTATGATAGGTTGATATCAGAGGTTAATGTTGTCCAAAGTCGAAGCCGGGATCTTCAGTTCCGGGGTGGGATTCGGGGTAGAAAGATTCGCGGGGTCAAGCCCTGAGTTCTCAGTAGGTGTAGCGGCAGCATCCGTAGCTACGGGGGCGGTTTGGCTCGTTGTATCGATTGATTCAACAAAGATGGGGTCCACAGGAGCATCTACACCACTTTCAAGCACATCGAAGCGCACATCTACCTGAGCTCGATTTTTGAAGAGCAGGCTTTCCGGGCAAGCATCGCGACCTTGTTTCAAGTACATGAGAGCTTGCTCTTTGTCACCTTTATTCCAAGCAATGTCGCAAAGGCAAATGTATGCGTGTGCTGTATAGACGTTGCGGGGGAAATTGATAACTTTCTTCAGGTAAAGTGCAGCGTTGTCAGAGTCGCCATCTTTTGTGTAACGATTAGCAAGAGCGTAGCAAGCCAACAACCTCACGGTTTCAGACTTAGCGTTGTCTGCAAGTTGTTGCATGACAGAGAAGTCGGTAAAAGCGGGGTCTCGCAAATCTTGTTCGGCTTTAAGGAATGATGCGGTTTCTGCCGAAGGCGTATCTGCATAATCATCGAGAACAATCTGCAAAGCATCGGGGGAGGCATTGGTGACGGCGTTGACAATATGAGCGCCGGCTTCCTTCTTTTGCTGCTCGCCATAGGCGTACCAAGCAGTTGCGATTGTAGCTACTACGGCCAAAGCAATACCGCCGAAAATCAATTTTTTATAATGTTTGTTAAGAAACACCTCGTGTTTAGCCGGGCCGAGTTCAATCTCGCCGATAGCTTTAATTTCATCGGGGGTAAGAGGAGTTTCTTCCGGGTTTTCTGTTTTATTAGTTGTTTGCATGTGTTCAGGATTTGTAAAGGTTACTGAGCATGTGGAGGCGGTCCACATCATAATAATTGTTGATACCGAGGTTGCGGTATATTTCAAGAGTGGCGCGAGAGCGATTCAGCGTGTAGAAATGAATGCCATCCACATCGGCATCAAGCAGTTCTGCGCATTGATTACTGGCGTAGTTAATGCCGATGCGCTCTATGGCAGTGCGGTCACCGCCGGCTCTCAACATGGCCTTAAAAAGGCGTGCAGGGAAATTGGTGCCGGCAGATAACTCTGCCATTCGGTTCATGCCGGATATGGTAGTTATCGGCATAATACCTGCAATGATAGGCACATCTATACCGACAAGACGGCAGCGGTCTCGGAAGTCAAAAAATGCGTGATTATCAAAGAAAAGCTGAGTGCAGATGTAGTCAGCGCCTTCATCAACTTTCGCCTTAAGATAATCCATTTCACGAATACGGTTCGGGGTATCGGGGTGGCCCTCGCAGAACCCGGCCACGCCAATGGTTAGGCGATTGGGTAGACGGTGACGAGATTCCCAATTACGGATAAATCGCACTAGTTCAGAAGCATGACGGAAAGCATCTTGGGATGCATCGTAAGGGCGATTGCGAGGGGGGTCGCCCCTCAACGCCAGAATAGCTTGAGCACCGGCGTTAGTGTAGCCCTCTAAAATCTGTTCAATTTCGGCCTCTGAATGCCCCACACAGGTAAGGTGCGGTACGGTGGGGATTCCTCTGGCGACCATGTCATGAACAACGGCTCGAGTCAGTTCTCGAGAGCCGCCGCCGGCGCCGTAGGTAACACTGACAAAGCTGGGATGGAACTCTTGCAATTTGACCACCGTATCAAGCAAGGCTGCTGCACCCTCCTGCGTTTTGGGCGGGAAAAACTCAAACGAGAAACTGGGGGTGCGGTCAAAAAGCACGGAGCCTGAAGTAGTAGCCATGATAAAAACTAATAAAGACGGATATTACTGAGCATCCTGAGCAGGCGCAGATTCACTTTCCGGGTATGACATGGCTTCTTTTCTCAGTTGGTCTGCCGTATCATAGTCAGTAATAAACACCAAGTCGCCTTCAGCCGGATTATTTTTTCGTTCCTTGGCATCCATTGGGAAATAATCATCGAACTTAAACTCCGCAAACCACACACCGGATTCATGTTGATGGGTCACTTTCCCTTCGCAAATGAAAGTGCTACCATCACCGCGACGCAAAGCGATAATTAAGCCTTCAGAGATTTCTTGTTTACCTAAGGGTTTGAAAGCAAAGTAATCGAGATTAGGCTCTATTACAGTTACCATGCCGATAGCTGCAGCCTCTGCCAATTCTTTAGCTTGCTGGGCGGCCAAAGCTTCTTCTTCTTCGATGCGTCTCTGCTCTTCAATTTGTGCCAAGGTGCGCTGCTCCTCATTAGCGTGCATGCTGTTTATTGCAGCCTGCACTTCATCTCTTTGTTTTTGAACAAGATCGACATTCTCGTCTTTTTCAGCAGAATCAGATTGAACAGCGTTGATGAGATTCATCTGTTCATTACGGGTCTTCTCCTCTCCTTGCCTGGAATAATTCTCACGAGCCAGTGATTTGTCACTCAACTCTACGGTCACAAACCAAAAAAACACAGCTACAACCGCTACCATTAAGCTGAGAATCGCTATACGAAATCCGTTCATGGCAACGAATATAGCATATTTTTATGAGTATTCAAGCATAGAATATGTCAGAATTCGTGTTCTTTTCTCAAACTATCGTGATTTATGCTTGCAAGGTACGGAAAATGGGAGTAAACTCACTGCGCACATGCTGAATCTTCCAAATATCATAACGCTCTCAAGAATTGCACTTGTTATTGTCTTTACTCTGGCTCTTACCATTAACGGGCCGGAGACAGCTACACTTACCACAGGGCCGGGAACGGAGTCGTACCGTGCGCCGAATGATACAATCGCCTTCACCGGGTGGTTTGTTCCCTTGACAGTCGGTTTGTGTATAGCACTTTGGGCATTCATCGTGGGCGCTATCAGCGATTTCTTGGATGGCTACTTGGCACGCAAGTACAACTTAGTGACAAACTTCGGCAAACTGATAGACCCGCTTGCCGATAAAATTTTGGTATGTGCCGCATTTGTGTACCTCAGCTACGTCGGCATGTGCCCGTTCGGAGTTACCATTATCATCATTTTCCGCGAGTTTTTAGTAACAGGTTTACGCCAATTGGCTGTCGAGCAAGGAAAAGTCATAGCCGCAGACCGCTATGGTAAATGGAAAACGGCCGTTCAACTTACCTATTGCATCTCTTGTTTGGTACACCTTTGCTACGCATGCAATCTGCCGCAGCCTCTTCGTTTTCTGTCTGTCGGAGCCGGTGGATATTGGCTGAGAGAGATAACGCTGTGGCTCAGCGTTGCCCTTACCGTGTGGAGCGGCATCAACTATTGCATCAAGAGTCGCAGTTTTCTGAAAGGGTGATACGTTTTTAGCTCGCCAAGCGAGAAGAAATGTGGTAGAGTGTTTCTCGGTCATTATCACATCTTCGTCTCGTATGAACATTTTTCGCACCGTATCAGTAATAGCAGTTGCTGCTGCAAGCATCTTAAGCAGCTGTCAGAGCCAAAAGGCTTATCCTGTATATTTTTTTGCACAAGAAGGGCATGACGATCAAGACCCGTCTGCCTACACCAGCGCCAAACACATTATTTACTACAACGGGAGAGCTTACACGCGCACCCCGGTAATGACGCTCAACCACTTCGAAAAGTTCAGATCTGAACTTGACCCTACGGACGGCTCATACGGCGTGACCCTGTACGCCAAACCGGAGTGGCGCATGCACCTTTATACGCAGACCCTGCATAAAAACGGGCTTATCATGCTGCCTGTTGTTAATGGTTTAGCCATGGAGCCCATGCGTATCACCCCCGTTAACGACGGCATCCTCAAGATATGGAATGGGTTGAATGGGTACGACCTCAAACAAATTGCCCGTACAGTTGAGCCAATGGACCCGGAGATTGAGGAAAAGCGCTATTTGGAAGAGAATCCGCGCCCGATTCCCAAGATGCCGGAAAACGTTCAGCAGCGCAAAGACTTTACCGGCCGCACCGTTGGTGAAATTTTTTAAAGAGACGTCTTCATGAGACACGAGATACAGGCATTATTGCTCGCGGCCGTTGTCGGCATGCATTTGCATGCGGCGACTGATATTGCATTCAAATTACCGACGGACAATGATGCTTTGTATCGAGGAGACAATGAAGGGTACTTCATGTACTGCGACCGCCTGTTTGAGGGCAAGAAATCTACACCGTGGGAAGCAGGAACCTACGGTTTCACCAGAACGCCTATGCGCGTACATACGGGCAAAATCATCTGCACCAAATTACATGAGGGGATAGATGTAAAACCCATACGCCGAGACGCAGCAGGAGAACCACTTGATGAAATACGCCCCATCGCACCGGGAGTTGTAGCATATACCAGCACTTCTCCCGGGGGTAGTAACTACGGCAGATACGTAGTTATTGCACACCAGGTACCGGAGGGCACCATCTACAGCCTGTATGCCCATCTAAGCAAAGTAAATTGCGAAATCGGGCAGCATGTCACCACTGGCGATAAAATAGGCATACTGGGGTATAGCGGCGTTGGGCTCAACAAGGTGCGCGCTCACTGCCATTTAGAAATATGTCTTATGGTGCATTCTGAATACCACAGGTTCTGCCCTTCCGAAAATAAGCATGGTTTATTCAATGGGCAAAACCTTATCGGGTTCAATGCGGCAGATGTTCTGTTACAGTGTCAGAGCGGTGCGACCTTTTCTCTGACTGCCTATTTTGCAAGCCTGCCGGAGCATTATCGGGTGCGAGTACCGTATCCCGGTCAACTGCCTGATTTTCTTGAGCGACACCCCTTCTTGTACAAAGGAGAGTGGGGGCGAAAATGCGAATCTTTAGATATTGCGTTTACTGCAGAGGGTGTACCCATAGCAGTATATGCGTCCGAAGAAACGGTAAGCGAGCCCACGGTTATATCCTGTAAGCCCATGCCCGTTGTGCAGACCCAATGTACCGCCAAACGTATTGCAGGCAAAAGCACAACCGCTCATTTAACGGCATCGGGTAAAACATTTATCAATCGTTTTATGTGGACCGAAGCACCGGCAAACGGCCCCGTCGTTGACACACAACAATAATTTTCCGCCAAAATGAACCACAAACTTTTCCTCTATCTCGGAGCTCTTGCTTCAGCCTCCATCGCTCAGGCAGACCTCGCAACGGCTGAACAAGCCATGCGACACGGAAAACCGGCAGAAGTTCTGCAAGCTTTGCAGAATGTGCCCCCCTGCTCTGAAGCGCATTATTGGAAAGGCCGCGCATTAGCGGAAATGAGACGATATGAAGAAGCCGTGCGGGAGCTTTCTCAAGTAGAGGCACGACATGAGCTTTACCCCTATGCCGCTAAAGCGCTTATGTTTTGTGCGCGCCGTAGCAGCGACCCGGTAAAGAACCTTTCCCACCTTGCAGCATCGCCGACCCCCGCGATTGCAGCTATGGCAAAAGCCATGCTTGCAGAACATTTAATAAACAGCGGCAATAGTACCACAATTGCAGATTTATACGCCTCCGCCGCCGGGAGCCCCGAAATAACGGGGGCTCTTCTTTTGATGGAAGCTGAGCAATTACGCAGAAGCGGCAACTTCGACCAAGCTGCGCTCAAATGCAAAGAAGCAGAAAAAATTGCCTTGCCGATGCAACGAGAATACAGCAGGCTTCTCCTTGCAGAAGTTCATTATGATGTAGAGGCCGCAACCGGTAACGCGGATGGCAAAGGTGAAGAAACACTATTAAAGTTCATATCATCCTACCCGGACTCCGTGTTGCTGCCCGAAGCATTCCGGCGCTTAGAAATGCACAAAGCCTTTACAACCAGCAAATACGCCATCCGAAAGTTGGACGAATGGTCAAAAGACGGTGGAAAACTGCACCGCGCATTATTAGCAAACGCAATTATTCAAAGAAACGCATTCTGCACAAAAGGGCATGAAGAAATGGGCGAGCAAGCCTCAAACAAGGCCATAGCAGTTACAGCAGAATATTTGCCCATTACCGTTCTGATTAACAATGAACATGCGCGGTATCTTATCAATTGCGGAAAAATTGCAGATGCCTCAATGTGTCTATCTCGGGTGCCGGAAAACAGGCGAGACTCGTACTCCTTATTTTATAAAGCCCGGACACTCGACCCGACTACCCCCGAAGCAAGTGAATTGTACTTAAAAAGCGCCCTAAGCGCCCCGCCAACATTGCAAGAAATTGCATTTTCTAATGCCATGTATTGTGCATACGTAAGCGGCAATGAAGCGTTAGAAGAACAATTACTGCAAACCGATATGCCGAAGGCCTCCAAACGAGCCGTTTTATTAACACATGCCGGACTTAATTTAAGGAAAAAGCCCCAAGTCTCACGAAGAGAATTGGAGGAGGTGCTTAAGATGCAACCTACGAATCAACAGAAGGTTGAGGCAGATTTGCAACTCTGCCAACTAGACTTGGATGAGAACCACTCCACATCTGCGCTCAACAGACTGAGCATCTATACCCATGCAGAGCGCACCGCATGGCCGAATAATCAGGTAATGCGATACTATGGCCTCTTTTTGCTTGCCCTTGAGTGTGAGCAACAAGCCGGGCATGTAACGCAGGCTCACGAATCATTCTTATTCGAGGCCTTAAAATCAACGCAGAGAGAAGATGTGCGGGTTGCTATTACTCTGAAACTGGCAAAAATATACACAGATGAAGGCAAGCACCCCTTGGCATTGCAAATGTTGGAAGATATGGCAGCCAAAGCACAAGATAAAGAAACAAAAGCGCGAGCATTACTGCTGGCAGGCAGAGCCTCTACTCAATGCTTAACCTATGAATCCGTGTCTAAAGGTGCAGCGCTTTTTGAAGCTGCATCTCAAATTGAAAGTCCATTCCGTTTGCGCGCTGCTATTCTGAATGCTGCCGTTTTGTTCCGTATTAACAAAGAGCAAGAAGCCGCATTAAAAATTAACAAAATTATTGCAGAGATAGAAAAAGCACGTGAAGCCACACTCGGCAACACGCACTTATCTCAAGAATATGCCTTTGCTCTTACAGTTAAAGCTGATATTGCGGCCATGCCCGGTACAGAAGCAGGCATAAAAGAGGCGCTCTCTATCAATGAAAAAATTATTGCTCTGCCCGGCTTGACGGAAGAATGGAAGATGCGTGCCCATTTACAACAGGCTATACTCCTCACCCGCATTAACAAGAGCGAAGAAGCTTTATATTACTACAACATCATTGTCAAAAGTTTGCCTAATTCTGTAAAACAGAGCAGCAAAGCCCACGCTTATATTTTGACGTTGTCCGGCACAGGTGCCATTGCCTGTCATTTGAAAATGCAAAATTGGGAGGCCGCCGCTGATATGGCAGGCACGGTATACAGTCATCCCATAGCTTTGAAATACCCGGTAGAGATGGATATTTTCAGAGATTGGTCCAGAAGAATCAGAAAAGAACACAACTTACCGGTTGAGACTTTTGACAACTGGGTAGAATTGGTTCACCGGACCAGCAGTTGGTTAAGCGATACACCCCGTTAACGCAATTCGCACCACACAGCGCGGTGATCTGAAGCATCCTGCGCCGCAGGTATATCGACAATCCCGCTGTCGCAACTGCGGCCTCTTCTGCTGCGTAAAACCGAATTGGTATAAATGCGGTCAAATGCAGAGTATTCTTGGCCGGCCGCGTAGTAGATGGTCCATGTTTGGCCTTTGCTATCTTCTGCTTTCACCTGAGCAAGAGCAGCATCTTTAGACACGCCTTGCTTAAGAATTTTTTGAGATGGGTCAGCCGGGCCATCGTTCCAGTCACCGTATACAAGCACCGGCATATTGGGCTGCTTTCTTATTTCTTGCTGTAAATACAAAGCGAGAGTGCGTGCCTCGAGCGTACGGCGAGCCGTAGCTGCTGCGGGGTCATCTGCTACGCGAGATTTGAGATGAGCGCCCATAATACGATAACAGCGGTTCTCACCCACTTGCACCGTTACGTCCAATATACCACGCAGCATCTTCTGGCGCTTTTTGCCCCATAAGTTACAATTGGGGCGAGAATTGTCTTGCACGATAGGATGCTTCGACAGCACAGCCAATGCCCTGTCTTCTCCGGAGCGTAACAAAATTTTTGAATACGGGTAATCTAAGCCTCTGGCCTTCAGTCGCTGTTGCAAATCAGCCAATGCACAAGGGCCGCCCATTTCAATTAAGCCGACAACCTCCGGTGTTACAGAGGCAATAACCTCTGCAACAGCATCCCTCGCTTCTTCCTTTTTTATGGTTAATTTGTAATGAGAACGTTGCGTATCTTCTTTAGCGAAATAATTGTTGGCATTAAACATTAAAAAACGCACCGGCTTACATTTTGATGCCGGTGGCATATCTGCCAACAACGCATTTATTTGAGAATCGGTCAGTAGTGTAATGCCGGATTCATCACGATTACCAAAATCATGCTCGGTGGCAGACGCATTGTTGTTTTCAACAAACTCTTCCCATATAGGTTGGGCATCTTCGCCCCCGAACTTGCCAACTAAAAGGTATACGCACGACAATACGAGCGTTATCAACAATAAATCCGCCCGCAGTACGCGCTTAAATCCTTTCTTTCCGGCCATGTGAAAGATAATCAGAATTTACGACCTCCTCTGTATGAACGAGCCAGAACTATCACCGTACGAGGCAACAGGTAAAGAGAAAGGTTCTGCACTTTATCCGTAAAATGAGATATAGAGTTATCCAAGCGGCCGAAACCACCGTATTTCAGCTCATCAGAGTCAAGCACAACGCGCCATTCACCATGAGAAGGAGCCGGCAACTTGTAATCAGGTATAGCAGCTGTACCACTCCAGTTAAAGATGAACACCAGTCCACCGCGCTCAAAGGCCATCACCTGGTTTTTCTCATCCATATTCAAGGGGCGAGCCGGCGGGGATGCCAGCAAATCCGTTTCCTGAGCCAATTTCACCATGGCGCGGTCAAACTCATTAAGATAACGGTAGCGCAGCAGTTCATTATCTACCAAGCTCCATTGGCGGCGGCAATACTTGTACGAGTTACCGTTACCTTCTCGCGGGAAGTCAATCCACTCCGGGTGCCCGAACTCATTACCCATGAAATTAAGCCAGCCCTCGCCACCGGCAGCCAGAGTAGCCAAGCGTATCATCTTATGCAGCGCCATGCCTCTATCTACAATCAGGCTGGGGGTACTGCAGCTCATGTGGGTATACATCTCGGCATCCATCAGGCGGAAGGCGATGGTCTTGTCACCCACAAGCGCCTGGTCATGACTCTCTGCATAAGCGATATTGGGTTCGCCATATCGGCGGTTGATAAGAGTGTACCAAATATCACCCACACTCCATTCCTCATCCTTTTTCTCTTTGAGAATCTTAATCCAATAATCCGGCAAGCCCATAGCAAGGCGGTGTGTAAACCCGAAACCGCCCTCATCCACGGGGCGGCATAATCCGGGCATGCCCGACATATCTTCGGCAATGGCAAAAGCGCCGGGGCGCACTTGTTGCACCAACGTGGCCGCAAGTTGCAGGTATGTTACGGCATCAATATTAACCATGGTGTTAAAGTAGCAACCGAGGTCCGTGAAAGGCTCGTGCCCATGGTGTAAATAAAGCATGCTGGTAACGCCATCGAAGCGGAAACCGTCAAAGTTGAATTCCTCCAGCCACCAGCGTAAGTTACTCAGCAAGAACTCAATTACTTCATGGCGGCCGTAGTCAAACAAGCAGCTATCCCAATCCGGGTGGCGGCTATCGCGTTCTCCTGCATTGAAATACTGGCCACCGGAGCCATCAAAATTATTCAACCCTTCTGCTTCATTCTTAACGGCATGAGAGTGCACCACATCCAACAACACGGCAATTCCCAAACCGTGCGCAGTATCGATAAGATATTTTAAATCCTCGGGCGTGCCGAATCTGTTACAGGGAGCAAAGAAAGACGACACATGATAACCGAAAGAGCCATAGTAGGGGTGCTCTTGCACAGCCATAATTTGCACCACATTGTAACCCAGTTTCTTAATGCGCGGCAGCACATTATCAGCAAACTCTCGGTAGGTATGTATGCGCTCCTCCTCGCCTGCCATACCAACGTGCGTTTCGTAAATGAATGGCACTTTAACATTGGCCGGGTTCCAGCGGGTATTCTTCCATTGGTATTGCTCTGACGGCTCCCATATAATACCGCTGTAATCGAAGGTTGCAGGGTCTTGTTCTGTATAGCGAATCCACGCCGGCATGCGGTCCTTAGCCGCATTATCTGCCCCTACCACGTGAACCTTAACGTGTTGTCCATGGGAAAGAGCATCCCCCGGCAGGCGAATCTCCCACACGCCATCCTTACCAAAGCTCATGGGGTGGCTGCTGCGGTTCCATCCGTTAAAATCACCGATGAGATAAAGAGCACGTGCCCCGGGTGCCCATTCTCGGTAAATCCACTCCCCCGTTTCGGCATCGCGATTAAAGCCCATGCGCTTAAAACCGTTAGCGCACTCTAGTAAAGAACCGTAGCGCTTGCAAATGCGCTGCAGCTGCCCGTCAAACAAACGCATGCGGGCTTTAATTTCACGCTCATAGGGTGCCAGCCATCCGTCTGCCAGCACTAAACCGGGAATAGGTGTTCTTCTCATCGCCACCCATTCTACACTATTTTCTCGGCCTTGCCAAGATAAATAGTAATTAAACTATCTCTCCGCGAGCTCTTAAATCCGCATTAATGGCTTCGAGGATGTCTAATTCGGGGCGGAAATTAGCATCGTGGTGAGAAGAGCGAATAAGCGGGCCACTGGCCACATGGCGGAATCCCTTGCCGAGAGCCACCTCTCGCAACTCATCAAAGGTATCGGGGTGAATATAATCGATCACGGGCAAATGCTTGGGAGACGGGCGCAGGTATTGACCCATCGTCAACACGGTTACCCCATGCTCTCGCAGGTCATCCATAGTGCGCTCAATTTCCTCACGGGTTTCACCCAAGCCAAGCATAATACCGCTCTTGGTCACCACCATGCCGGGCGCAAGCTCCAAAGCGCGCTTAAGCACGGCCAAAGATTGACGGTATTTGGCACGGAAGCGAACCAGCGGAGACAGGCGCTCCACCGTTTCAAGATTATGATTGAAGATATGCGGGCGGGCATTCATCACGGCAGCAATGCTCTCCTCCTTACCATTGAAATCAGAGGTAAGCACCTCTATGATGGTCTGCGGGCTGCTCTTGCGAATCTCGCGAATAATAGCAGCAATGTGGTTAGCCGCGCCGTCCTTCAAATCATCGCGAGTCACCATGGTTACCACGGTGTGGTTAAGCTTCATACGGCATACGGCATCGGCAATTTTGGCCGGCTCCTCGGGGGCCAGCGGTTTGGGGCGAGCCGTACGTGTGGCACAGAAACCGCAGGCACGTGTACACACATCACCGCAGGCCATAAAGGTTGCCGTGCCGTGGCTCCAACACTCACCACGGTTGGGGCACATAGCCTCTTCGCAAACCGTTACCAAGGAATTCCCCTTAACAAGCTCATTAACATGCTTGAAAGCCTGCCCCTTGGGCAACTTAACTTTAAGCCAGGAAGGTTTGCGTGTGCGTTCGTCTGCCATAACGGGCATGGTTTATGCACCAAAACGGCCTAAAAATCAAGCAAAATATGCTTTTGAAAGAGCTTTTACTACTTATTTTCGGTTAGATGGAGCATCCGGATGCAGTTTCGCGCCGCGCTCTCGCAAAACCTCACCAATGGCACGAGCGGCAGCCGTACCCTTTTTACCGTAGAAAATGCGCAGAGATTCCCCTTTACTGTTCAATGCGTTAATATCTGCCCCGGCGTCCAACAAAGCCCGCATGGTGCCGGCAGCATCTTCCGGATGCACGCTAGTATCAGACTTAATCATGAACGTGTAATCACTGAAATAATGTTTCATCCTTTTTGAGGGCTTAACAGAAGCACCTTTTTCAATAGCCAATCGAGTCAAATCTTCACCATAACCACGCAGAACGATGGTACCCAACAAAGTAACACCCTTTTCACCGACACAGCAGTTGGGGTCCACACCACCCTCCAATAGCTTACGTATGACACTGGGGTCCATAATTAGCCAATAAAAATCCCACCCCTTTGTGCGCTCTGCATAATTCTGATTACCGTATTGTAAAAGCAATAATTGAGCCTCCGATAAATACGACGTATAAGGCAGGTTGCAAAATAATGCTCCGCTTTCACCATCAGGGTTGGCGCCATTCTCCAACAGCTCCTTTGCTCTCGCCAATTGCTGCTGAGCATTTTCTTCCGTCATAGAGGTGAGAACTCTGCTCAAAGTGCTGTTTTCATCAGTCATTTCGACAGAATTTTGGATATTTTCTTGAATCACGCCGGACTCTTCTTCAGCGTAAAGAGAAGCACAACAAAAACAAGCAATAGGGATAAGAAGTTGCGTTTTCATGGTTTCAGTATAACAAATAAGACGCATCTCATCAAGATAAAAAGCTTGCAATCTACCAAGATTTCGTAGTAAATTATCTGCGGTGATTGGTAACCCAGCACCTGCTCTCGGAGGCGGCGAGGAAGCCGCAGGAAAATAGACGGGAAAGGCAGTGAGAATCTGCCGCTGTGCCGCAACCGTGATGTTCGCCTTATATAAAGGCCGAGCTCAGTCGGAAGACCGGCCGAGATGCAAGTCTTAACCGCTTGGCGATGCACTGAGCACAGACATACAAACAAATGAAATACAGACATAAGGCCACGCAACAAGTGGCATACGCAGTTGTGCCTGCGCTGATAGCAGCAGGAATCGTGTTTGCCGACACACAGGAGACAGAGCTCCCGCCCATTACCGTATCAGCACATGGCGGAGTTTCTGTGCCCTACGACCAAACGGGTGTTTCTGTGGAGGTTGTAGATATTGAACAAATGAAGGAGGAGAGCATTTACACCGTTTCAGAAGCTCTCACCACCCTGCCCGGTGTTTATGTGCTGCCCGGTGGCGGCGCTAATCAAAAAGGCAACACCTCTCAAATTGTCATTCGAGGTATGAGCTCGGACGCCTACACCTCTACGATGCTTGACGGCATGAGACTTTGCAGCAACGGTGGTGACACCATCATTACATCCAATATCATAGGCCGAACAGATTTGTTCTCACTGGGTAACTTAGAGGTACTCAAAGGCAGCCAGGGAGCCGTATTCGGCGGGGGGGCTATCGGTGGCGTTGTTTTCATGGAAACACCGGAGGGCGAAGGTGAGCCCTCATTCACCCTATTCACAGATGTTGGCAGCAATGACTCCTGCACCGGCAATGTTTCTTCTCAAGGGCGAGTTGATAATCTTGCTTGGTTTGTCAATGCCGGTTACTCTCGTACGGATAATGATGTTGCACAAGCCAACGGCAACACTTCAATGCACCGCAATGCTTTTGAATCAGAATCTTGGAACGAGGCATTACGCTTGGATTATTTCCCGAACGATGAGAATCAACTCACCCTTACTTACCGCCGAGAAGATTCAGAATACGGGTATGACAGCATGGACCCGAGTTGGCCGACTTATAACACCTACCGCTTTCGCAGTAATCTCTTAACGGCTAAATGGCAAACGAAGCTTACCGAACAATGGAGCAGCTCATTGATGGCAGGTTACTATACCTTTGATGCGAAATTAGCGGATGATTACCTGCAAGAGATGAGAAACACACAGATAGAATGGCGCAATACATACAAATGGTGCAAGCACCAGAGCACCCTAGCGGCTATTTCATGGAATCGCAATGACTACGATTGCTTCTCCGGTGGTTCGGCTGACAATCAATACCAAAATCTTGAAAACGTTATTGGCGTAGCGGCAGAACACCATATTACCCCTAATGATGACTGGGATACAAGCTTGGCGGCGAGATGGGATTACAGCAACATTCATGATACACTCGTCAGCATTCGCGCTGCTTCATCATATCACTTCAACGAGCGCCATACTCGCGTATTCGGTTCAGTAGGCACCGGCTACCGCGCGCCATCATCATTTCAATGCAGCACCGCAGAGTTCGTATCCCCCTACGGCAAATACATCGGCAATCCGGATTTAGATTGCGAAAGCAGCATCAGTGCCGACATAGGGCTGGAACACGCTATCTCAGACAATCATCTGTTCAGTATCACTCTTTTTTGGGAACAAAGGGATAATGCCATCGGCACCGTGTGGGATGCCTCAACTTACGCCAGCCGTTACGAGAATATGCCCGGGCATTGGACAATTTTGGGTGCAGAAATTGCCCTGAGCGGAACACTTGAGGAAAACTGGAACACGGAATACAAGATATCTTGGACCTACACGCAACCCAAAACAGCAGAAGACAGGCAAGTGCCTTCCTCTGTGAGACAAGTATGGCAAGCAGACATCCACACCTCACCGGTGGAAGATTTTACAACCGGTATCGGTTTTTCTGCCGCAATTGGCCGCACTCATTATTCCGCAACTCCATACAGCCACTTGGACAATTACTACAACTTGCGTTGGTATGCCCATTACCGCATCAACAAAAACATGACGCTACATGTAGCGGTAGAAAATCTGACTAACCAAAAATATGTAACAGAGGGCCACTACGCTGACCCAAATTACTCTTTTATTTCTGCCGGAACCAGCATTCACGCCGGCTGCACTATTACATTCTGATGAAAATAGCTGCTTACATTACTGCTGCGGTGTTAATGTTTTTTTTGTTGCTGTATGGGCTGGCCTTTATGGCTCAGCCCAAAGAATTGACATCTCTCACAGCAATAGAGGTACAGCAAGCACCACCTGCACCTTATTCTTCTGATTTTGATGAGCAACTGGCGCGCATGAATTCGCTGAAAATACGGCGGCATTCAGAATCGCCTGAGGATATTCCGTGGCAAACCTCATCAGATTTTCCGGAAATAGGCTCCCCCCTTGCCCGCAAGGGGGGAACCCTCAGATTAAGCAATGATGGTGCATTCCCCGCAAACTTCTTGGCATTCGGCAGCCCTACCCCCCAATTTTTTCACTACAACTTATTTGATAAAATTGACGTACCGTTGATACGGCAACACCCGGATACCGGAGAAATGATCCCGGGACTGGCAGACGCTTGGGCTAAGCATCACGGCATGCTGTGGTACAGGCTTAATACTTTGGCTCGCTACTCTAACGGCAGACCGGTGCGCGCCGCAGACTTTGCACTTGGTGCATACTTAAGAGAAAAAACAGGCGAAAGAGCAATGGGGACGGTCATAACAGAACTTCACATTTACGGTGATAACGTTTTAGCCGTAAAACTGCGCAAGGAATGTTATAAGCCCTTTCTGAAAGCAGCAAGCGTACTGCACCCTGCCGAACCGGGATTCTATGCAGACTTCGGTAACAACTATCAAAAGCTCTATCAAAACCGAGTTCCCCCCACGACAGGGGCTTACACCATCGGCAATGTTCAGCAAGGTAAGCTCATTACATTGGTGCGCAATAAATCTTGGTGGGCAAAAGATTTGCCGGGTTTTCGCTATACCTGCAACGCAGATTGTATAGAACACCACTTCTTTACACTGGAATCTCAGGTCTGGGAGCTTTTTCTGAAGGGGCAATTGGACATTTTACAAACCCGAAACATTGCTGTATGGCAAGAGAAACTCAAAGATGCAGACACTCGCATCAATCAACAAAGGTTTATTCTTAATTACCCAATGCCACCCTATGGCATAGCACTCAATGCACAAGCATTGCCGAACATCAATTTACGGAGAGGCTTGCTGCATGCCATGGATATGCAGCAAGCGATGAGTGTTATTTTTCGGGGGGATGTTGAGAGGTTAAAACAATTCGCTACCGGTTACCGCAGCATACCGGCTATCAACACCTCGTACCAATATAATCCGGAAATGGCAAGAGCATATTTTCAGGCGGCCGGATATACAGAATGCGGCACTGACGGCATTTTGAAACGCAAGGATGGCACACGTTTAAGCATAAGACTAACTTATACACAATCTGCTAAAAACGATACTTTAATATCATTATTGGCACAAAGCGCCAGTGCTTGCGGTGCAGAAATCATCCCCGAGCCATTGCCGAGCCAGAGCTGTGCGGAGCGAATACACAATCAACAATACCACATGACCTATTGGGCAACTACGGCCGGTGCATTTACACCGGATTACAGGCGCAGTTTTCATTCGAGCTCAAGGGGGGCAGATGCTCCCTTCTGTCTGAAAGACAAAGAAATGGACAAAGCCATTGAAGCTTTTGAAACGGCTATGACACCGACAGATATTGCCGAAACGGCGAGCGAGGTGGAACAACTGATTTACGAGCGTGCTGTATGGCTGCCGGGCTGGATGGAAAACCGAGCCAATATCGCTACTTGGCCCCATGTACATTTTCCGCAAAGCACCTATTCAACATACGATTTGGTAGAATCTCACATTTTTTGGCTAAGCAACTGAGGCAATGGCAATTCATGTTCGCCATCATACACGAGATAAGCTTGCATTCAGATTCATAGGTGGTCTGTTTGCCATTCTGCTGTGTGCCGTTTCTGTAGGATCTTTATCCGGCATTTACGTTCATCGTCAAAACGCTAACAAAATATACACCTCCGCGCATGAAATGCGGACAGAGTGTACTGAACCGAATGAACCGAAAGTCAGCACCAAACCCGACATACCGGAATTGCCGTTGCACACACCGCCTCAGACATTATTTGCCGAGGTATCATGGGACTTTCCCCCATGTTCAGAAATAGAAGTCGACCTTCAGCCAATAGAATTAGCTTCGGCGGATGCCTATATCCTTTTGCCTCAAGCTGATTTTTCAGAGAACGGGCAGGAATCTCTACCCCGGGAATCAAAAGTTTCTACACACCGAAACGCCTCGACAACAAACAACGAATACACACCACCACAATACAAACTGAACCCACTGCCTATATACCCTAAAGAATTAGCGCGTAAGAGGATAAAGGGTCATGTTAACGTGCGCATTCATATTAACGCTGTCGGCAAGCCCACAAGTGTAGAAATTATTAATTCATCCCACCCCGCTTTTTCCAAGGCAGCTAAAGAGAAAATTATGTCTGATTGGTTATTTTCTCCGGCACAATCAGGGGGCAACGCCATCGCCGCCACTGTTATAACAACAATAAACTTCGATTATTCGGAGAGAAAGTAAATTGCAAAAAAACGTATTTAGCACCAATTAACATCAATTTGATGCTTGACGTCATGCGTGAAGAGTGATAGATTAAGAAGTGCAACATGAAACTTTTTGTACAAAAGCTTACAGCCGCAGTAATGATGTTGGGGGGTGTAGCATGCGCATCGGAGCATGAACACGCAGCATTAACCAGTGATGCGCCCATCATTTGGGATATGCCTGTTTGGCCGGGGTATACGATACCGGTATCCAACTCCATGATTATGTTTGCGATAGCTATTTTGATAATTACTTTGTTATTAAGATTGGCATCTCGCAATATGAAGCGAATACCGAGCGGCATTCAAAACTTTGTTGAATGGATTTTTGAACTTTTGTATAACTTTGTCGAAGGCCTCACCGGCAAAAAATTGGCCAAGAAATACTTCTGGTACTTTGCCACGGTTTTCTTATTCATCTTGGTAAGCAACTACTTAGGGCTACTGCCCGGTGTTGGTTCCATTACGTATGATGGCAAGCCTATTTTCCGTGGTGCCAATGCAGACTTTAACGTAACGATTTTCTTAGGTTTCTCATACGCCATACTTTGGTTCTTCTGGGTAATGAAAGACCAAGGTCCGTGGCATTTCCTCACCCACACATTCGGGCCTAAAGGTGGGCTCACCGGCTTCCTTAAATACGCCTTATTGCCCATCTTCTTCTTTGTAGGGTTAATAGAAATTCTCTCCATTTGCGTGCGTCCCGTTGCATTGGCAGCACGTTTGTTCGGTAACATCTTTGCAGGTGAATCTATTCTCGAACAGATGGGAGCTATCGGCTGGTTTGCCATGCTTCCTTTCATGTTCTTGGAACTTATCGTAGGTTTCGTACAGGCATTGGTATTCCTGATGCTTACGGCCATCTTCCTCAAAACTCAGCTGGGTGGCGATGAAGATGAAGAAGGCGAAGCCGCTCATTGACAAGGATAGCCGCAAATCCCCCTTCCCGCCGGGTCGAATCATGCAGCAAAGTCGTGACGACAGGCAGAAGACAATAACAACAACAAACACAATACTACTAACATGGACATCAACACAATCGCAGACGCAGCAGCTTCCGTAGACCTGAGCGCCCTCAAGGCCGGTCTTGCAGTGCTCGGTGCCGGTATCGGCATCGGTTGCATCGGCATGAAAGCCGCTGAATCCACCGGCCGCAACCCTGCCTCTTTCGGTAAGGTTCTGACCATCTCCATTCTTCTTGCCGCTCTTATCGAAGGTGTGGCATTCGTAGCAATCTTCATGTAAGATTCAACGGGCTGCGCCGCCGGAGAACGGCGCAGCCCATTACCCCCCCCCCCACTTTCTCCCGTTCCCTTTTCAACACAAAAACACAGATTATGTACAATCCGGTACTGGCAAACAAACTAGCGGAATTAGCAGACAAGTTCGGTCTGCATACCGATGTATTCATTGCGCACACCATTGCATTTACTATTTTGGTGATTGTCGTGGTTAAATTCGGTCTCAAGCCCATCATGCAGCAGTTGGAAGAGCGCCGCGCCCGCATTGAGGAGGGCGAGGCCATGCATGCCCGCAGTGAAAAAGAGCTTGCAGAAGTAAAAGCCACCGGTGAAAAGATTTTGGCAGATGCCCATGCCTCCGGCAAAGAGCAAATTGAGCATGCCCGTGAAACCGCAGCAAAATTACAGGCAGAACTCAGTGATAAGGCTGCGGCAGAGGCTCGTTCCATCATCGAAAACGCAAAACAACAGGCAGAAATGGACACCCAACGAGAAAAAGATGCACTCAAAGGTGAGTTTGCTCGTTTGGTAGCACAAGCCACAGCCCAAGTAACCGGCAAAGTGCTCAGCGAGAGCGACCACCGCACCATTAATGCCGAAGCTATTAAGCAGCTGTAACCCAAGCCGCACCCAGTCGTTGTCATGAAAATCACAAAGGAAGCACAGGCTCAGGCTCGTCGCCTCATGAGACTCTGCATCGGCCCGGATGGCTTGTTGCAAGAGAATACCGTGCGCCATGTAGCAGCCACCATCGAAAAAGAGAAACCGCGCAATTACTTAGGCATTTTAAGTGCGCTGACTGAGCTGGTACGCTTGGAAGTAGCACGCCGTACCGCCACCATAACCAGCGCCATTCCCTTGAACGATGATGAGAAACAAGCCATACAGGCAAAATTGAATACACGCACACCGGGCTTGAGCTACGAATGGCAGGTAGACCCGGAGCTTATCGGCGGCCTTGTTGTTAAGGTGGGCGATGACGTTACGGACGCCTCCATTCGTTCTCGCATTGACAGACTTACAAAAATTTCCATTTAATTTATTTATCAAACAGTTTCAAAAAATCACACCATCCGGCATATGAGTAACATCGTACAAGAACTCGAAGCACAAATCAGAAACGCCTCTACCGCTGCCGTCAGCGAAAACGTAGGCACAATCAAAGCCATTGGTGACGGCGTGGCTCGTATCGAAGGGCTCAGCAGCGCCATGCTCAATGAAATGATTGAGTTTCCCGGCGGGGTCATGGGCTTGGCCATGAACTTGGAAGAACACGAGGTTGGCGCCGTGCTTATCGGTAATGGTAATGGTCTTAAAGAAGGCGACACATGCAAAACGACAGGTCGACTCTTGCAGGTTCCCGTGGGCCCGGGCCTGCTTGGACGCGTAGTAGACACGCTCGGCAACCCGCTGGATGGTAAAGGCCCGATTACGGCCGCAGCCTACTACCCGGTTGAGAAGATTGCTTCCGGTATCATTTCCCGTCAGGGCGTAAACCAGCCCGTTCAGACCGGCATTCTTCCCATTGACGCCATGATTCCCATTGGCCGTGGACAACGCGAGCTTATCATCGGCGACCGTTCTACAGGCAAAACAGCCATTGCAACCGATACGATGATTTCTCAAGCTCGCCAAAACAAGCTTGCAGAGGAAGGTAAGTTGCCCGGCCACCGCCCGCTTTACAGCATTTATGTAGCCATCGGTCAGAAGCGCGCTACCATTTCCCGCTTGGTTGCCAAGCTCGAAGAAAGCGGCGCCATGCCCTACAGCATCATCGTAGTAGCTTCTGCATCTGACAGTGCGGCCATGCAGTACCTTGCCCCCTACGCAGGCTGCGCCATGGGTGAGTACTTTATGGACCAAGGTCAAGACGCGCTTATCGTGTACGATGATCTTTCTAAGCACGCCGTGGCATACCGCCAAGTATCCCTGATTCTTCGCCGTCCCTCCGGCCGCGAGGCATACCCCGGCGACGTATTCTACCTGCACAGCCGCCTGCTGGAACGCGCAGCCCGTATCAATGCCGAAGGTGGCCGTAAAGGTGGTTCTCTTACCGCCCTGCCCATCATTGAGACACAGGCCGGTGACGTATCCGCTTACATTCCCACCAATGTTATCTCCATTACCGATGGTCAGATTTTCTTGGATACCGACCTCTTCTACCAAGGTGTACGCCCCGCTATTAACGTAGGTATCTCCGTAAGCCGTGTAGGTTCCTCCGCTCAGACCAAGATTGTCAAGAAGCTTGCAGGCTCCGTCAAACTCGACCTCGCCCAGTTCGAAGAGTTGCAGGCTTTCGCCCAGTTCGGTTCCGACCTCGACGCCAACACGAAGGCCAAACTTGAGCGCGGTCGCCGTATCGTTGAGCTCTTCAAGCAAGGCCAGTATGATCCCAAGAGCCTGAGCATTGAGGTGATTGACCTTTATGCCATTCAGAAGGGCTACCTTGATGACGTGGCCGTAGAAGACGTACAAAAGGTGGTTAAAGAGATGGAGGAAGACGCACGCACCACCAAGCCTGAACTCTTGGACGCCATTGAAGCAGAAAAAGCACTCACCGACAGCATTGATGAGCAGCTTAAGCAGTTCATGACTGCATTCAAATCACGCATGAAGAAGTAATCCCCCACCATGGCTAGTCTCAGAGACATCAAACGCCGTATTAAGTCGGTACGCAACACATCGCAAATCACCAAGGCGATGCAAATGGTTGCGTCTGCAAAAATGCGGCGTGCCCAAGAGCTGGCCCTCAAGGGACGCACCTATATGAGCGCACTTGCAAACGTTCTCAAACACTTGCAAGACACCTTATCAGACAGTGCATCTTCTCCCCTGATGGAGCAGCGAGAAAAAGGCAAGAAACTCATCATCGTGGTGAGTACCGATCGAGGGTTGTGTGGTGGCTTAAACTCCAACCTTTTCAAGGAAGTTTTACTGAAATGTGATGCAGATGCCGACTACATTACCGTAGGCGTGAAACTTAACTCGCAACTTGCACGTTGCGGGCGCAATTTGGTGGCATCCTTTACCATTGGCGATACCGTTGAAGAAGCAGAGCTTAAGCCTATCTTCCAACTTGTTCGCAAAGGTTTCACAGATGGCACGTATAATCGAGTTGAAGTCATATACCAGAAGTTCATCAACGTCATGGTGCAGCGCCCCGAGTTGATGACTCTGCTGCCGCTTTCCTCCGAAGACTTATTGAAAGTGGCAGCGCAAGATGATATTGAGGATGAAGACAACCCCAATTTCCTTTTGGAGCCGGACCCCAAGACTCTGCTTAATGCCATTTTGCCGTTGTATTTCGGACACCAACTCGTACAAATGATTTTGGAAGGCAAAGCCAGCGAGCAGTCTGCACGCATGGTTGCCATGAAGTCTGCTACCGAAAACGCCAAGACGCTTATCGGCGAGCTCACGCTCGAATACAACAAGGCCCGCCAAACTCAGATTACAAACGAGCTTCTTGAAATCACCACTGCCATGAAAGCCATGGAGTAACATTTTTTATTATTAATAATTTTCAAAATAACATATTCTTCTTATCATGAACACAGGTAAAATCGTGCAGATTATCGGCGCCGTGGTAGACGTCGATTTCTCCCAGTCCGAAATGCCCGCCATCTACAATGCCCTTACGGTAGAGTACGAGATAGACGGCGTACCCACCAAGCTGGTGCTTGAAGTTGAACAGCACCTTACCGATGGCTGGGCTCGCACCGTTGCCATGAGCTCTACAGACGGTCTTAAGCGTGGCATGACCGTTGTAGACACAGGCGCCCCCATCTCCGTACCCGTGGGTCCTAAAGTACTCGGACGCATTTTCAACGTGCTCGGTGAAACCGTGGACGAAAAAGGCCAGCTTGAAGACGTTAAGCGCTATCCCATTCACCGCGAGGCACCTACTCTTGAAGAGCAGGCAACGTCCTCAGAGGTGCTTGAATCCGGCATTAAGGTGATTGACCTTATCTGCCCCTTCCTTAAGGGTGGCAAGGCCGGTTCATTCGGTGGTGCAGGTGTAGGTAAAACAGTGCTCATCATGGAGCTCATCAACAACATCGCCAAAGCCCACTCCGGTCTGTCCGTTTTCGCCGGTGTAGGCGAGCGCACCCGCGAGGGTAACGACTTCTACATGGAAATGAGCGAATCCGGGGTTATTGATCAAGCCAACCCCGAGAACTCCAAAGTAGCGCTTGTATACGGTCAGATGAACGAGCCCCCCGGTGCCCGTCTTCGCGTGGCTCTCTCTGCACTGTCCATGTCTGAGTATTTCCGCGATGAAGAAAACCGAGATGTGCTTCTCTTCGTTGACAACATCTTCCGTTTCTCTCAGGCCGGTTCAGAGGTATCTGCACTTCTCGGCCGTACGCCCTCTGCCGTGGGTTACCAACCCAACTTGGCGGAAGAAATGGCAGGCCTGCAAGAACGTATTACCTCTACAAAGAAAGGTTCCATTACCTCTATGCAGGCCGTTTACGTGCCCGCTGACGACTTGACGGACCCTGCCCCCGCCACAACGTTCTCCCACCTTGACTCCACCGTGGTGCTTGAGCGTGCCCTTGCAGCCCAGGGTATTTACCCCGCTGTGGACCCGCTGGCCTCTACCTCTAAGGCTTTGGCACCCGAGCTCGTGGGCGAAGAGCACTATCGCGTAGCTCGTGGCGTACAGCAAACCCTTCAGCGCTACAAAGACCTGCAAGATATGATTGCCATTCTCGGTATGGACGAACTCTCTGAGCAGGACAAACTCACAGTAAGCCGCGCTCGTAAGATTCAGCGTTTCCTTTCACAGCCCTTCAGCGTGGCAGAGGTGTTCACCGGTATTAAAGGCCAGTATGTGCCGGTAGCCGAAACGGTTCGTGGCTTTGCTGAGATTCTTGATGGCAAGTGGGACTCCGTGCCCGAGGGTAACTTCTACATGAAAGGTGGTATCGACACCGTTGAAAAAGCCTAATAAACCATGGCCCTGCATCTTAAAATCATCACCCCCATGCGCACTGC
The DNA here is from genome assembly GCA_045576695.1 of Akkermansia sp. Taxonomy (GTDB): domain Bacteria; phylum Verrucomicrobiota; class Verrucomicrobiia; order Verrucomicrobiales; family Akkermansiaceae; genus Akkermansia. Next base: position 17,756 of record JAZNGY010000160.1, on the reverse strand, counting down.
GGTAGACGCCGAAGTGACAAGCGTCCTCGTACCCTCCGTACAGGGCGAAATGGAGGTATTACCCGGCCACGCTGACATCATCGCAGCAATGGACAACGGGGAGCTGACCTATCGTCCCATCGGCGGTGCAGCACAGAGCGTTTTCGTGGGCGGTGGTTTCTTACAGGTAGATGGCGAGCAGGTTATGCTGGTCACAGATACCGTACTTGAAGCACATGAGATTGACGCCTCCTCCGTAGAAGCTGCCGTGGCCAAGGCTCAAGAAGCTTTCCGCAACCAATCTTCCGTGCTTTCTCGAGAAGAATCCACCCACTTGGCCGCAAGCATTGCTCGCCAACTCGCTATGCTTGAGTACCGTCGCAAAAAGCATTTATAAGCTTTCGGTCATACTTTTTTCTCAACGGAGCAGGTTTCCCGCCTGCTCCGTTTATTATCTTCTGGCAACTCGCTGCAATAATTTGAGGAACACGCCATGCAGAAACTCTTGCCGAACCTTTTCGGCAAAGTTCCGGAGGACAGTTTTATTCATTCCCTATACAGCATCGCAATGCTCTATTTTTTTGTAATCATCTCGCGTTAGAGTTTTCACAAGTTTACTCATGCGTATCACTCTACCATAAATCAAAAAAAATTGTCAATCCTTACTCCGTTGCACCTTACAAATTATTCCATGGAGTGCCAATCGCCACCCCATAATGAGCATGAGCCCACAAGCGGCGAGCCATCAAACCGGGTGAGGCTAAGCCCAACAAGAAGCGCTTACGCTGAGCAGCTCTTGAAAACTCCGGCAATTCTGTAGCAGCCGGCAGCTCCGGAGGTATCGCCGCAGCAGGCAGAACCGGAAAATCTTGCAGACAAGAGGAACAATGCCCACATGGCTCCATGCACTGTCCGGTAAAATACTCCTCAAGAGCAGCGTTGATACAAGGCGCATGGCAGAGCACCTCGCAAAGCATATTATAGCGAGCCAAATCTGCCTCTCGACGCCGTGTATAAGCTGCAGAAAGAGATTCCGCCAGTTTGCGAGCATCTACAGGGGCGTAAGACCTCAGATAAAGAGCTTGCTGGCGAAAGGTCAGCTTCCATTCACCGGATGCTTCACACTCCCTCAATTGCTGCATTGCCTCCGCATAACTGCAATTCCAAGCAAAGGCAGCATCCTCAACCTCACCTTCAGCATGCTCTTTCAGCCACTGAAGGCGTGAAGATTCCACAGCATCACGTCCCTCCAAAATGGAGGATAAAGGAAACAACGGTTTCACCTTGTAAAACTTATATCCCCGCTCTTCTATGTGTACAGCCCCCATTTTGTCAAGCTGCCACAATGCACGTGCCGCGACATCATCCGGCACATCACAATGAGTACCCAGCTCCCAAAGCGACACGGCTCGAGAGGTTTGCGGAATAAGCCAACGCACCGCACGTTCAACCCCCTCTGTATCGGGCTCTGCGGCATAAATACGGTTTTCTGCATCAATTCGCCCGGCTTCGGAAACAAGAACCAATGAGCGACAAGGCTTACCATCTCTGCCGCCTCGGCCTGATTCCTGCAAATAGGATTCAGGGGAAGTCGGTTCATCGTAATGTATGACAGAGCGGATATCGGGCTTATCAATCCCCATACCGAAAGCAATGGTGGCCACCAACACATCACGAGTGTTGTGCAAGAACTCATCTTGAAGAGATTCGCGTGTTTCCGTTTTCATGCCGGCATGGTATCCAACGGCATTAAACCCATTCTGCTGCAACAAGGCAGCCAACTCTTCCGTGCCCTTGCGAGTACGGGTGTATACTACCGCGGGGCGGTTGCCCGCTTGCGCTAAAAATCGACACACGCATGCCAATTTATCACTTGCGCCAACTACTCTGCGCTCTATATTTGCCCGATAAGGTGAAATACTGTAGACATCGGAGGGAGCGATGCTGAAATGATCGCACAAATCTTGCTGTACTCGTAAAGTGGCGGTGGCTGTAATAGCCATGGCGCTGCGAAATCCCATACTGCGGCACAAATCCGGCAGTTTCAGATAATCGGGGCGGAAACTATGCCCCCACTCAGAAACGCAGTGAGCCTCATCCACTACAAACAAGGCACGTTGAGTTACGGACAAAGCCTGCTGCAAATCGTAATTTTCCAATGATTCGGGGGCGACAAAGAGCAAACGTAATTCCCCCGCAGCCAAGCGAGACAATAAAGCAGATTTTTCAGACGGCTCTAACGTTGAATCAAAACGCGCTGCCGCAACACCGAGCTTTTGTAAGCCCTGCACCTGATCTCTCATCAGCGCAATTAAGGGCGAAACGACAACGGAAACACCATCTGACAACACAGCAGAAGCTTGGTAACACAGGCTCTTACCGTATCCGGTCGGGAATACCCCCAACACATTACGCCCGGCAAGGGCCGTTGCTATCATTTCACGCTGACCGATTCGCAGTTGTTTTTTACCGAACAACTGCAACACTTGCCGCTCTTGGGATTCACTGAAACACGCCTCGTTCATCAACGCGCCTCATCATGCCTTACTCGGTGAGTAAAGTCAACCTTTTTGCTTGCAATTGACAGCATTTCAGGGTAGACTAGCCTCAGTATGAATATTCTCGTAACCGGTGGCACCGGCTTTGTGGGTGCTAATCTTTGCCATAGACTGATTGCAGATGGACACAAGGTCATCTGTCTGGATAATAATTACACAGGTTCATTGGAGAACGTTGCAGATTTGATGAAGAATGAAAACTTCTCATTTATTGAGCATGATGTTATTGAGCCTTGGGACTGCGACACAAAACTTCACCGCATTTATAACCTTGCTTGCCCTGCATCCCCTCCGTTCTACCAAGGCAACCGCTCTATTTTTACCACAAAAACTTGCGTACTGGGCATTCTTAATATGCTGGAGCTTGCAAAAAAACACGGAGCGCGCATTTTACAGACATCTACCTCTGAGGTTTACGGCGAGCCGCAAGTTCACCCCCAGCCGGAGCATTACCGCGGTAATGTTAACCCCATAGGCATCCGTGCCTGTTACGATGAAGGCAAACGCTGTGCAGAAAGCCTCATGTTCGACTATCATCGCCACGAGGGCGTTGACATTCGTGTTATTCGCATTTTCAACACCTACGGCCCCCTTATGAACCCTGAAGACGGCCGCGTGGTATCCAATTTCATCTGCCAGGCGTTGCGTGGCGAAGATATCACCATTTACGGTGAGGGGCAACAGACCAGATCCTTCCAATACATAGATGACCTCATCGAGGGTATGGTGCTCATGATGGAAAACGAAATCGGATTCGTGGGTCCCGTCAACATTGGCAACCCGGGTGAATTCACCATTCGCCAGCTTGCAGAACTTGTGCTGCAAAAGATTTCTACAAACAGCCAATTGGTGCAACGCCCGCTGCCGTCGGATGACCCCACGCAACGCCGCCCTGATATTGCACTTGCAGGCGAAAAACTCGGCTGGGCTCCCACTATTCCTCTCAGCGATGGGTTGGACAAAACCATTGCATACTTCCGCTCAAAATTAGGCCTTTAACATTCAATAAATAACACTGTTATGAAATTCACGGAAAAACTTCAAGCTCGCATCAACGCAACGCGCTCCGCTCTCTGCGTAGGGTTGGATCCTCGCCCGCAATCTGAGAATCTCGCAGAACTTGAGGCTTGGCTGCATCAGGTGATTGAGGAAACAGCCCCTTATACCGCCGCCTACAAGCCCAATATTGCTTATTTTGAAGCCATGGGGCTGCCCGGTCTGCAAATGTTGGAGAACTTGCTCAAAGATATGCCCAAAGAGATTCCCGTCATCTTGGATGCCAAGCGCGGCGATATCGGAGAGACACAAAAGTATTACGCGCAGGCATACTTTGAGCGAATGAATGTAGATGCCGTAACACTAAACCCCTTCATGGGCTATGATATTCTCGAGCCCTTCTTGGGGCATGAGGGCAAAGCAGTTTATCTGCTTGCAGTCACCTCCAATGCCGGTTCTGCCGATATTGAGCGCCAAGTACTCGCCAATGGACGCAAAGTATACCAGTTGGTAGGCGATATGGTAGAGCGTGCTCGCGCAGAGGGCGCCGCCACAGAGGTAGGTATGGTGATGGGACTGACTAACGCCAACAGCGAGTTGCTCAACGAGCTGCCGGATGCTCCCCTGCTCATCCCCGGATTGGGTGCACAGGGTGGTGATTTAAGCGCCCTGACAGGTGGCACCCGCGTTGCTCCGCCCGTCATTAACGTATCTCGTGGTATCCTTTACCGCGATTTAGACCTCACCCTTGCTCAGCGTGCCGAGAAATACGCTCTGCAAATCCGCGAGGCTCTCTCCCTGTAATATCGCTGCTATATGAAACAGTACCTTGAGTTGCTGGATGATGTTTTGACAAACGGTGTGGGCAGAAATGACCGCACCGGCACCGGCACCATCGGCGTTTTCGGCAGACAAACCCGTTTTGACCTGCGACAGGGCTTCCCCTGCCTTACCACTAAAAAGCTGCACCTTCGCTCCATTATTCACGAGCTTCTCTGGTTTTTGAAAGGCAGCACCAATATCAAATACCTTCAAGATAATGGTGTAACCATTTGGGATGAATGGGCAGATGAAAACGGAGACCTTGGCCCTGTGTATGGCAGCCAGTGGCGCAAATGGCCGGATGGCAATGGCGGCAGCATTGACCAAATTGCCAAGCTGGTTGACGGGCTTAAAAACAACCCATGGAGCCGCCGGCATATCGTATCTGCATGGAATGTTGCAGAGGTTGACAGTATGGCGCTGCCGCCCTGTCACTGCTTATTCCAATTCTGCGTTATCCCTGCACAAAAAGAAGGAGAAAAACACGGGCTGAGCCTTCAACTGTATCAACGCAGTTGTGACCTCTTCCTGGGCGTACCCTTCAACATTGCAAGTTACGCTTTGTTGCTGATGATGACAGCTCAGGTATGCGGTTACGAGGCAAGAGAGTTCGTGCACACTTTCGGCGATTTGCACCTCTACAACAACCATCTGGAGCAAGCAAAACTGCAACTCTCCCGAGAGCCTCGCCCCTTGCCGACAATGCGCTTAAATCCGGATATTATGGAGATTGACGGTTTCCGATACGAGGATTTCACGCTGGAAAACTACGCCCCTCACCCGCACATTAAAGCTCCCATCTCTGTATGACCCCCACTTTCACAGGTGTAGTCGCCATGGCCGAGGACCGCGCCATCGGCCTCAATAACACTATGCCCTGGCGCTTATCTGAAGATTTGAAACTCTTTAAGCGCCTTACCATGGGTCACCCCATCCTGATGGGCCGCAAGACGTGGGATTCCCTGGGCCGCCCCTTACCCGGGCGCCAAAACATCGTGCTGACCCGCTCTGCCGACTTCGAAGCCCCCGGCGCCATTGTTATACATGATATAGCAGAGCTGCACAACATAGAGCTTCAGGATAGCGAAGTCATGGTTATAGGCGGGGCTCAGATATATAAACTGATGCTGCCTTACATGCAGGGTATTTATGTATCAGAGGTAGCAGGAGAATGGGCGGCTGACACATGGTTCCCGGAGTTCAAAGAACAATTCCCCATTCGCAAAGAACTCGAGCAATTTGAGGGATTCATTTCCGCCCTCTACTCACGCGCGTAAGTTAACTCTACAAAAAAACGCCGCTGCATCAGGTATTGATTACCACGTATGCAGCGGCGGCTATGTTTCCGGATATGTAGGGTCAGTATCTGTGTCGTACATTATGATTAACGCTTAACTTTACCGTTTTTTCTACCACGATTCTCAAAACGATGAGCATCTACCTTATGACGAGCCATAGCATGGCGATGATTCATCTTCTTTTTGTCGTGCTTCTTCACTACATGTTTGACCACTTTATGATGCTTTACCTGCTCATGCTTGCAGTCATCATCCACTACTACCAGATTTAATCCTGCCGAGCTCAAATTAACAGCTACACTTGCTGCGCTTGCCTGAGCAGACATCAAACCTAATGCTAACACCGCCATGGCGGCCATTCTCTTTGCGTTTTGTTTCATATTTTTGTTTTCTATTTGTTTGTTGTTTATCATCGGGCATCGTGCCCTATGCAGGTATTGACACACCTTATTCATATTTTGTTCAAATATTTTAACAGTTTATTCAACAAAACTAATATTTGCGTAATAATAAGTAAAAAAGCTTGCAGTTTGTGGCTCGTTAAGCTACTATTCTTGCACGCACCGCAATGCTGCGTACATGGATGGGTGGCAGAGCGGTTTAATGCAGCGGTCTTGAAAACCGCCGAAGGCTAATACCTTCCGTGAGTTCGAATCTCACCCCATCCGCTAAAAAAGCCCCGCGTATGCGGGGCTTTTTTGTTGAAAAATGTAGGGTTTGTGTGTTTTTGTGTTGCAAGTTGCGGAAATGTGCGGTAATGTGTGCACTGTACAATTTAAAGGACAAATTCGGGGGATGTACAGTGTTGTACAGTTGCAGCCCCGATGGTCAGAATATAAAAGCAAACAGTAGAAAAGTAAAGGAGAAAATGAGATATGGCATGGTTAATACAACGCGGTAATAGTTGGGTGGGGTGTTGGTTGGGGGTGGATGGTAAGGAGGTGCGGCGTAGTACGCGGGTGCATGTGAGCCCTGCCCCGCGTGATGCGGGGGTGTCGGCCAAGCAGTTGAAGCAACTGGCTCAGCGCGTGGCAGATGGTATGGAGGGTACGGATAAGGGGCAGATGTCTGTAGAGTTGGCGCTGAGTGCGGTGCGTGCGGTAGCGTGTGGCGGGGGTAGCAAGCCGGTGACGTTGGGGGAGTTTGCCAAGACGTTTTTGGCGGGGCGGCGGGAGCAAAAGAGTTATAATAACAGCACGGTGGCGGTGGGGAGTTTGCTGCGCTTGGTGCCGGGGGCGCAGGATATGCCGCTGGGGCGTTTTACGCGTGCGATGGCAGAGGATTATGTGCGCGCCGCGCTGGATGAAGTTGGGGGTAGTTCTGTGGATCGGCGCTTGGCGGTGATTGGGGCGTTGTTTAATCGGGCGGTGGCAGAGCGGTTGATAGAGGTGAATCCGTTTCGTGGTGTGCGTGTTCCTAAGTGGGCGCTGAATGAGGCGAGTGAGCGAGAGCCGTTTTCGCGGGAGGAAGTGCAGCGGATGCTTGAGGTGTTGCCGGATGAGTGGCCGGATTTTGTGGCGGTGTGTATGTTGCTTGGCGGTTTACGGTTGAGTGAGGTGGCGTTGTTGCGGTGGGATGCAGTGGATTTTTCGCGCGGGTTGGTGAAGGTGCGGGCTTACAAGACAAATAAACCGATGACTAAACCGCTGATTAAGCCGTTGCGGGCGATTTTGGAGCGGCGTAAGATGGCGGCGGGTGATTGGAGTGAGTGGGTGTTCCCGTACGCGCAGTTGAGGTATGCACAGGCGGGGGATAAGTCGTCTAAGCTAAGTATTGAGTTCGGTAAGTTGTTGCAGGATTACGGCATAGTGGAGCCTGCTAAGCTGGAGTTTAAGCGTGCGGGGCGTGCAAGGCGTTTTCAAAGCAAGTCTTTTCATTCGTTGCGCACTACGGCAACAACGTTTTTGTTGGATTGTGGCTGCCCGGCAGAGCTGGTGCGCCACATCGTTGGCCATGATGATCCGGCGATTGAGCGGGAGCATTATTACAAGCCGGGCAGTGAGGTGCAACAAGATTATTTGCGGCGTTTGGCAGAGTTTTTGGGAGTGAGGGAGTAGTAAAAAAAAGCTCCGCATGATGCGGAGCTTGGTGTATCAAAATGCGGTGTTCAACATCAAAAGCCCTCCGGCAAGAGTTGCTTACGACTGGCAAGATAGTCTGCGGTGTGGATGAGGCGCTGCAAGGGTGTGAGTGGGCGGGGTAGCTCGATGCCGGTGCGGGTGTCGAGGTTCCAGCGGCCCATGTGGCTGCTTACCAGAGAGCAGAGGGTGCGCACGGCGGCAAGGGTGGTGCCGTTTGTCACGGTGTCCGGCAGGGTGGGTGCCAGGCGGTCGTAGGTGGCCTCGATGAGCTTGGCGGCGCGCAGGGGGTGGTCAAAGGCGGTGTAGCGCTCGTGGTCGGCCTTCTTGCAGCAATCGTGCAGAATAGCCGCGGCAATGGCGAGGGAGTAGGGGGTCTCGTGCGGTTCTATGCCCTCCATGGCCAACAGGTGGACGGTGAGGTGTACCACGGCCTTGGTGTGGCGTATGAGGCCACCTTCTCCCAAGGAGTGGGCGGGGTGGTACTTGCCTGTGGTGCTGGCCGGCATGGTCCAGAAGCAATCGGGGGCGGCATCCAGCACGGCGCGGGTGAGTTTGAGGATGGTGTCGTTTTTGATGAGCAGGAGCTCTTGGTGCAGTTGCGTTTTCATGGTTGGTATTAGTGTTTTTGAAGGAAGGGGAAATAATGGTCTTGCAGTAGGTTTTTGCCTTTGCGGGTGAGGGCGTAGGTGGGGGTGCCGTCATCCGTCCAGCCGGAGGGGCGCAGGTAGTCGGCCTTGGTGAGGGAGTGGACGGCGGTGTGGATGGCGGGGCGCGGGTGGTCGAGCACGTGGGCGCAGTCTGTCACGGTGTCGAGCCCGGAGGCAACGGCAAAGAGCACGGAGCTTTCTGCGAGTGATACGGGTGCTTTGAGCAGGCGGTTGGCGAGGCGTGTAGCGAGGTCTATGGCAGTCATGGTGATGTACGAATTACGAATTACGAGTTACGAGTTAGAGTTGGTCGATGGTGAGGCGGTCTCCCTTGCTGAATTTGAGGGTGAGGCCGGAAAATTTAACGATGCCCTCTGCGATGAGGCGGCAGGGGTGTTTGGCGTGGCGTTCGTCTTTACCGGGGGCAAGGAATAGCCAGGCGAGCGCGTGGGTGAGTAGTAGCGCGTGGTCTGTTGCGTACATGGTGAAAAGGTAGTTGAGCCAGCCAAGGGCTTTTGCTCCGGCGGGGGTGATGGTGTTGTGGTTCTCCAGCTCTTGCATGCGTTCGCGTAAAACTTTGGCGCTGGAGATGAAGTTGGCGTGCCAGAAAGGGATGTTAGAGACAATGCCGTGGGCACAGGCGATGGCGTCTTCCATGGCGGCGAATTTGAGGTGTTTGGGGGTTCTCATGGTTGAGTTTAGATGTTAAATTTTTAATGTTGGAGGGGTGCGCAGAAGTGGATGCGGGTGGTGTTGCGGGGGAAGGTGATGCCGTGGCCTGGTTGCAGGTGGGTGATGGTGGCATCTGCCACGGGGGAGCCGTAGCGGGTGAAGATGACGGTGCGGCAGGGGCCCAGCGGGTGGCCGGAGGCATCTGTAGGGGTGCCGGTGTAGTGGTAGCGCACCGTAGTGTCTACGTGGCGAGCGGGTGAGATGGGGCGCCCTCGCTTGCCGGTAGGCGGCGGGAAGATGGCGGTGAGCTGGTGCTCTGTGAGCTCGATGCAGGGTGTGCCTGCGGGGAATATGTGCATGTTTTTGCGTGCTTTGTAGCTGCTTGTGTGGTATGGTGTGGTCATGTTTAAATGTTGATGTTGTAGGTGAAAGTGTACTTGGAGGAATAGGCGTCTTTGTCTGCCCCGAAGATGAAGGGCACGCCCTTGGAGTTTTTGAATTTGCGGCCACGGAGCTTTGAGAGTTGGCGGCCAAGGGAGCGGCGGGCATCTTTGCCGGAGCAAAGAATCTCCAGGTAGCCGTGGGTTTCGGCGGTTTTGATAACGTCTGCCAGATCGTAGGTGTGGGTTTCTTCGCTCATGAGGTCTGCCAGTTTGGTGAGCAGGGATTCCATGGCCTTGCCGCGCATGTCGCCACCGCTGTGGGAGATGGTGCGCTTGGTAAAGGGGTTGTAGAAGTCGTTGAAAAGGAGGATAGAGCCTACAACCTCGGCAAAAGCCTCGTAGCTGGCTTTGCTTTTGGTGCCGTCTACCAGGGTGGGGCATCCGGCATCACTCCAATTTTTTACCAGACTCCAGAGCATTTGGAGCAGATCCGCGCGCATGGATGATTCTGCTAGATCTTGGGGTGCCAGTGGGGTGGGTATGCTGCGATCCGTGGCGGCCTCGTCAAAAAAGAGGTCCACGATCATGCTGCGGCGCTCGATGTCCGGCGTGGTGGCCAGTGCGTTGCCGGTGGTGATAATTTGCGTGCGGTTGGTGGTGGTGAATAGCTGGTCTGTGCCCATTTTGCGGCCTTCAATCAGCGGGGCGGTAGCCACCATGTTGATGGCGTTAGAGGCCAGTGTGTTGATGTCGTCAAGCAAGGCAAAGGGTTTGCCGGCTTGGGTGACGGTATTGAGGTATTTGTCGAGTTCTTCGTCAGATTTCGGCTTAATAGCGGATGCCGCCATACCCCAAACCGGGGCAATGAGGAACCACGCCAGCAAGCTCTTGCCGGTGCCCGGCTGGTTTCCGTTGATGATGGCCATGGGCAGGCGGTTGATCATCAGGCGGCAGAATTGGCCCAACATGAGGGCGAGCAGTACGCTGGCAGAGCGGTTTTTGCTGGGCTGCGGGCCGGTGTGGTAGGTGGTGGCGTCCACCTTCCAGATGGTGCGGTTTTCGTACGGTTGCTCCGGTGCCCACGGGAAGTGCCGCATGATGGAGTCGAAGGCGGCGCGGATTTGGGCGGGCTCCATCTGGGTGAATGCGTTTGTGTAGTTAAGGGTCTCTACGGTGAGCGTGCGGTTGGCGGCGTTGTAGCCGGGGGTGGAGAGGATGATGCTGCGCTTGCCGTCCACCAAGGGGCCCCAGATGGGTAGGCGTACCTCGGCAATGAGGTCCAGCTCTGCGGTAGCGTCGTAGAATACGTCACTGGCCAGTATGCGCTCTGCGGCTTGCTTGGTGAGGGCGGATGGTTTGGCGTCTTCATCCGCCCCGTCGGCAAAGTGCAGCCATTGCTCTAACCAGGAGCAAAGGCGCGAGGGGGTCATGGCGCGCACTTGCGGGGGGAAATGCCCCAATTTTGCCGGTTGTGTGGCGCGGGTACAGGTGAAGTAGGATTCCTCCCGGTGAAAAAGGGTGTGAGGCGGGATATTCTGGATAATGCTGGTGGCCAGTTTGGTGATGTTGGGCGTTTTGAGGTTGATGCGGGGCTTGCGCGGGGTGTCGATGGGCTGCAAGCCTAAGCGCTGGGCGATGGAGAGGGATGTAGTGCTCATGGTCAGCGTTTGTTGGTGGGTGAGGGGAAGAAGTCCAGCAGGTGAGTGGCGCCTTTTTGGGTGAGGCGGTAGCAGGGGATGGAGCCGTCTATCCAATCGTAGGATTCTATGTACCCGGCTTTGGCGAGTCGGTGCAGATAGGTGGCGGTGTTGCTGGCGGTGAACCCGGTTTTGTTGGCGATGGCGTACGGATTATCAAGCTCTGCGGCAATGGCTAAAAGAACGGTGTTTTCTAAGAGAGAGGTCGCTTTGGCGCGGCAAGTGGTCAGTAGGTGTATGGCAAAGTGTATGGCTTTCATTGTGTAACGCGGGTGATGATGGGTGTGTGGTCTGCCTGCGGGTGCAGGTAAAGCAGGCGTTGCATGCGCGGGGCGGGTTGGCCGTCTGCAGTGAGGTAGGGGCGGTGGTCGTTGCCCTCCCCCACGCCGTAGCGCAGGCAACCGGGCAAGCGGGTCAATCGCACGGCGGTGATGGCGGCGGGGTCTGCCCCCAAAGCAGCCAGGCGGGTGACGTAGGCCCGGCGGTGGGCGTCGAACTCCTCCTTGGTGCGGGCGTCCACGCGGATGAGGGCGTGGTAGCTCTTACCGCCCGATGTGTAGATGGCCACGATGGGCTCTGCTAACTGGGTGAGTATGGCCAGCCACACGGCGGGCGGGGCATCGTCCGATTCCAGGACTAAGTACGGGAACCGCGTGCAGCATGCGGCGTGGCGGCGCCCCAGCTTGGCGCCGTGCTTGTCCCGGTTGTTGTCGTTGGGGGTCCATTCGCCGGTGATGGGGGCTGCCAGGAACCACACACCCGCCGCTGCGCCCTTGGGGAAACCGCTGGGGGTGCGCTTGCCGGGCAGGTAGCCGGCGCGGGGTGGCCGCTCCTCCAGCCGTACGGCCCCCTGCCCCGGGGTGTAGAGCAGCTGGCCTTGGCTGGCAAACTTGGTGAAGATGAGCACGTTCTCGCCGGAGGTGTACAGGGCATCCAATAGCATGGCGGGCCATTTGGCGGGCTCGTTTGGTATGCGGATGGGGGAGTGGGCAAGCAGCCAGTCGTCGTCAATGTCGCGCACGGGGTTGGCGTCTGCCACCTGCATGGCCAGTGTGGGGTGGTAGGGCTCTATGGGTGCGGGGCGTTCGGTGGGCGCGTTGTGGTAGAGGGCGCGCTCCTTCTTGTAGCTCTCCAGTGCAGCCTTGCGTGAAGGGTCCACCTTGGATATGGCGCTCCAGATGTCGCGCATAATGGCATCACGTGCGCCGGCGCAGGATTTATGGAAGCAATGGTCATGCGGGCCTTTGCCGTGGGTGAACCAGATGGCGAAGTCCCGCTTGCCGGTGTGGGTGCTGTGGTGGCACTCCCCCGGGCAGGTGGCCACGCAATGGCCATTGCCCAGGTGCTCTATGTCCGGGAGGAATTGGCGGGCGATTTCGATTTGTTTCTCAACATCGACCAGAAAGCGGGGGGATGAATGCAGTTGCATGGCTTAGCGGATGGCGTAGAAGATGGCTAAGAAGATGGCATTGAAAATGATGCTGAGCAACAGGCACACGCGGGCGGTGTGGGCGTAGGTGGCGGCATCCTCTGCATTGATTTCTGCCCGTTTGGCATGGTCGTCTGCGTTTTGGGCGTGCACCTTGGAGCGCGTGGCGGCCTCTCGGGCTTTGTCTGAGTAGAGGGTGGTGTCTGCCAGTTTGGTGGCGGCATCGGTGGCCGCTTTTTCTGCAACGTTGGCATGGTGGTTGGCGGTGTTGGCTGCGGCAGTGGCTTTGTTGGCCAGGGTCTTCATGTCTTTGATGGTGGCGGTGGCGTTTTTCATGGCGGTGGGGTGTTTAAGCATAAAGGGTTTCGCGCAGGATGCGGGCGGGGGTGGCGAGCTGGGGCTCGCGGTCGCCTATGGCGTTGTTAAGGGTGGTCATGAGGGTGCAGAGCTTGCCGATGGCGGCGCGGTGGCGCTGGGGGGTGGTCTTTTTTTGGTATTGCTCTTTGGCGGCGTATTGGGTGAGGTCGTCTATGTAGGCGGCCATGCCTTTGACGGTTTCGAGGGGTAGCTCCATGGCGTAGCGGGGGAGCAGTGTGGAGGCCGTTTTGAGGCAAGGTTGCAGTTGCTCATTGAGCACTTGTTTGTATAGTTTGGTGTACATGGGTTTATCTCGTTTTGTGTTGTGTTTGTCTGATGGGAAGGTGATGCATACGGCGTTAGACATTGCGGGGTCTTTGTCCGCGGGCATGTGTTCCTCCCTTGCGGTGATGCCGGGGAGCGAACCGAGGGAGAGCACGGTGCTCATGCGGTCTGCAATGGTGGTACGCGGGTCAAAAAAGGGTACGATGATGACGGGGAGTTTGCCGCAACGGCGGGAGAAGTCCAGCTGCGGGTAGGCTTGGCTCAGCTCGCGGATGCTGGGGGTGTGCTCGCTGGGGGCTATGGCGGCAAAGTGTGCTAGTGCGGTGCGGATGAGCTCGCGGGTGCGGGTGTTGAGGTCTGAGGGGTCGCACCCCATGTCGTGGGCCAGCTGGGTGACGCTGTGCTCGCAAGCGGGGTGCAGTTTTAAAAGCCGGGCCAGTAGCGTGGCGTTTTGGTGGAAGTGTTTGAGCTCTTCCTCCGGCGTGAGGTTGAGCATGCTGCGCACAAGCTCCAGGGTGTTCTCCTGCCACTCGTTAAACCAGCGGGAGATGGCCACTTGTTGCGCCTCTGTGAGCAAGTGGGCGGGGAACCCGGCGGGCAGCGGTGCGGGGGCGGTGTCCTCCTCTGCCGGGTCGGTGCCGGGTGGCGGGGTGTCTGACGCCAGGGATTGCGGCAGGGGTTTCGCCCAAGCGAGGATGACCTCCCGGTGTTTGCGTTTTTGAGTCATGGGCGTGGATGAGGTGTTTAGTGTTGAAGCAGGCGGAAGATGAGCTCGGGAATCGCCACGGGGGCGAGCAAGGCGGCTAACACGGCGGCGAGTTTGAGCAGCGGGCGCGTGAGGATCCACAGGCAGATGGCAAGCTCTATGGCAAAGCAGATGATGGCGGCGGCGAGTTTCATGGCTGGCGGGTGGTTTGGCTTTGCTACTTCGTATTTCGCATTTCGTCCTTCGTATTTTTGCTGCGTCTGGCGAGCCACGCCTCAAAATCTGCCACGTTGTAGAGGGTGAGGCAGCGGGAGCCGTCCTCAAGGTCCGGCGTGATGGTGCGGATGGCGCCACGGCAGCGGGCGAGGGTGAGGTGCTTGGAGGCGGTGCGGCTGGTCATGCCGTAGAGGCGGCAGAGCTGCCCTTGCGGCAGGTAGAGGGGTGTGCTGCCCTGCTCTGCGGCGGCGAGGGCGCGGTCCAGCTTGGCGCTGAGCTCTGCCAGTTGCGCGAGTACCGGCTCTGCCGGCAGCATGGTGATGGTTTGCGTGGTCATGGTGGGTAAAAAGTTGAAGGTTGAAAGTTATAAGTTGAAGGTGAGGCAGGTGCCGTAGTCGTCCTGCTCCTCGGTGAGGGTGGTGTATTCTGCCGGGGAGATGAGGGAGGCTATGAGGCGGGCAATGCGCAGGCCCAGGGTGGTGCCGTCTGCCCTGCGGGTGGTGGGCCCCTCCAGCTCGTAGACGTAGATGGCGGGTATGCCACCGAGGGCTACGCCTTTTGCGGCGGCGGGGTAGCCGGGGAGTCCGGCGCACTCGATGAGGGTGCGGTAGTTGCGGCACAGGTGGCCGAGGTCTGCCAGCGTGCGGTTGTTGCCAAGGCGGGTGGCGAGGGTGTGGCAGGCGGACTCCAGCGCATCGGTGCGCTGGCGTTCGGGTGTGCCGTCCCGCAGATTAAGCAGGTCGGTGGCGATATCTACAGCGAGGGCGTGTTTTCTGCAGCCGATGCTAATGGGGTGTATAAAAGGGTTTTTGCTCATGATTTTATCCAATGGTGGATTTTGGAGGCAATGAGGAGGGCGAGGTTCTCGATCTGGGAGGGGGAGAGAGGGATGTCGGGATCGTGCGGGGTGGAGATGGCGGCGAGCTCTGCCGAGGCGAGGATGCGCCGCGCGTTGCGGGTTGTAACGTCGAGGCCGGTGTGCTGCGGCAGCCAGGTGGTGAAACGCTCTGCGCTTAGATAGTAGAGGCCTTTGCGCGGCTCGATGGTGTAGTAGTGGCCGAGGCGGTTGCGAATCAGGATTATGCCGGCGCGCTCGATGGCGTTGGCGACGATGGCGGGGTCTTTTGTGCTGGTGGTGTTCATGGTCATGGTATATGTCAGCGGGTTATGAAGAAGATAAAGAGGATGATGAGCGCGATGTAGAGGGCGCTGCTTGTGGCGATGAGCCCGTATTTGCAGAGGATGAGTACCTGCTCTGCCCCTTTGCGTAGGCGGGGGAAGTGCAGAGCGATGATGGTTGCCGGTAATGCGGTGAGGCTGATGATGGCCACCGTTAAGGCGAGGGTTTGTATTGTTGTTAGTGTGTAGGTCATGGTTGTGAGTGTCCTTTCTTTTACTTTGTCCTTTGTACCTTGTACTTTGTACTTTACACTTGGGTTTGATTGAGTTTGGCGGCGCGGGCAAGGATGCCGTGCGCCCCGGCGGGTGGCGGGGGCGGTGGGAGCTCGTAGCCCAGGGCAAGCTCCGGCTGGGTAGCCGGGGTGGCCGGTAAGCCCAAGGCTGTGAGCACGGCGGTATCTTCCTCTGCCGCTGCCGCCACGGCCGGGGTGGTGGTGGGGAGTAGCCCGGCGGCGGTGAGGGCGGCCAAGAGGTCCTCTGTGCGGGTGAGTAGGGCGGCATCCAAGCTAAGGCCGAGGGCGGCTGCCCCGCAGGCGGCAAGGCCTATCAGTTTGGCGGTGGTGTTTGTTGAGAGCGTGCTTGACATAATCACAAATTTTGTGGTTGCTGCAAATAAATAAACACAAATTTTGTGTTTCGTCAACACAAAAAAATGTGAATAACGATTTTTTTGTACACAAAATTTGTGTTTTACACTTTACAAGACACAAAATTTGTGGTTAAATCCTCACATGACTTTGGAAGAACTGAAAGCAGCAGTGCTAAAAAAATGGGGCACTATAAAAGAATGTGCAAAAGAAATAGGGGTTAGTTACAACACTTTACAAATGGCGCTAAATGGGCAAAATCCTCTAACTAAATCTCTTAGGCACCACTTAGAGCTTGCTCTTGGGGGCCGAGAATGTATGCTTTTATACAAAGTAAATACGACTACACAAAAGGTGGAAGAGCTGACCGCCGGCAAGGGGTGTGTTTCAGAGGCTGATAGGCTGAAAGCGGCAGAGGCAATCATCGCACACAATATGGAGCTGTTGGCCAAGGCCGGCGCAAATGTAGGTTGGACGCCGGAGCAGCTGGCGGCGTGGGGTGTCGAGCAGCCGGAGGCTGCGGTGGCGGATGACTCTGCCCCGGCTAAGCCTTACCAGGAAGAAAAGCGCCCCTTTGCGTGATTTTTTAATGTTTGATGTTGAATTTCTGTTGACAACCCTGCGGGATTGTGTATAATGGGGGCACGGAGTATCAACGAGGTATCGTTTCACATGCCTCATTTCCTTTAAACACGGGCAACGGTTAAGGCTAAACCGTTGCCCGTTTTCCTTTTAGGTGGAGCAAAGAAAAAGGCACCGGTGGCTAGCCGGTGCCTGAGCCCTTGGGGCATCAACTGCAAATCATGATTAACAGATATATCAGTTGCTCAATGAATTGCAGGTTACGGAGTATCATGAGTATCATTTCATCTTCATCTCCTTCCGTGCCTGGTTGGCGGTTCCCTTGCGGGAACGGGGATATATTAACATGTAGCGCGTTGACAGTCAAGCAAAAAGAGATATTTTTTGTGATTTTTTATGCGATAATATTTTGAGGCTTAGGGCGTTTGATGTTGGATGTTGAATTTCTGTTGACAACCGGGTGGGGTTGTGTATAATGAGCGTGACGTCAGAACAGAATGTGCTAGAGTAGAAGCATATTTTGGGAATCCCCCGCCGCTGTATGCCAGTACAGCGGCTTTTCTTTGATGTTGAATTTTTAATGTTTGATGTTGAATTTGTGTTGACAAGTGCGGGCAGTGGGTGTAGAATGCGGGTGTAATGGTGGATTTGCGATAGTTTCACACGTAAATTCATTTTCTTCCTAATCAAGCCCGGTAGACAGACCAATCTACCGGGCTTTTTCTTGCTTTGAAAAGGCCTCAAAAAAAAGGCACCGGTGACCAGCCGGTGCCTGAGCCCTTGGGGCATCAACAGCAAATCATGATTAACAGATAAATCAGTTGCTCAATGAGTTGCATGTAATGGTGGAATTGATGCAGTTTCACATATGTCATCTCCTTCCTACGCCGTATAGGCGGTTCCCTTGAGGGAACGGGAAGATATTATCATGCAGCGCGTTGATAGTCAAGCAAAAAGAGATATTTTGTGTGATTTTTTTTGCGATAAGTTTTTGAGCGTAAGGCGGTTGAATGCTGTTTTTGTGTTGACAAGCGGGCGTGGGGGTGTAAAATAAGCAGCGTAGGGTGCAAGCCCTGCCCGGGAGGGGGCCCGGCTTCATTTTATGAGTCCGGCGGTTGCTGAGTGGCAATCGCCGGATTTTTTGTACGACCGACGCGATATGCGCACTGCGGTGAAAGTCCGCGCGGAGCCGCGATGATGCGGAATCCCAGACCTGAAGAACAACTGCGGGGAGGTAACGAACCGTGGAAAAGGAAGTTCGAGGGGAAATCCCGACTGTACG